>CADCAS010000009.1 GCA_902799465.1 uncultured Eubacteriales bacterium | reverse complement strand
TTGCCGGTAGCAGCTTGCGGTTCGCTACGCTTGGCGGTAAATACCCGCGACCGGACTTTCACCGGTTAGATATGCGCCATGCCCGGCACACTCACAAACCCCCGTCCGAACGGTATTCGGGCGGGGGTGATTGGGGTTTAATATGCCTCGTGAATCTCGATATTGGCGTAGCGTTTGAGTCCCGTACCGGCGGGAATCTGCTTGCCGATGATGACGTTTTCCTTGAGGCCGAGCAGCGGGTCGTTCTTGCCCTTGATGGCGGCCTCGGTGAGGACGCGGGTGGTCTCCTGGAAGGAGGCGGCGGACAGGAAGGACTCGGTGGCCAGCGCGGCCTTGGTGATGCCCAGCAGGGTGCGCTTGGCGGTGGCGGGGCGGCCGCCGGCCTCGAGGGTCTTGCGGTTGGCCTGGTCGAAGCGGAAGATGTCCACCAGCGCGCCGGGGAGCAGGTCGGTATCGTTGGCCTCCTCCACCTTGACCTTGCGGAGCATCTGCCGGACGATGACCTCGATGTGCTTGTCGGCGATCTCCACGCCCTGGCTGCGGTAGACGGACTGGACCTCCTTGACCAGGTAGTCCTGCACGGCCTTCACGCCCAGTATGCGCAGCAGGTCGTGGGGGTTGATGGAGCCCTCGATGAGCTCGTCGCCGGCGGATACGGTGTCGCCGTCCTCAACCTTGAGCTTCGCGCCGTAGTTGATGGGGTACTCCTTGGTCTCGGCGTCCTCGTTGGACTGGATGATGAGCTTGCGCCGCTTCTTGGCGTCGGACACGATGTGCACCTGGCCGCCGATGTCCGCCAGCGTGGCTTCGCGCTTGGGCTTGCGGGCCTCGAACAGCTCCTCGACGCGGGGCAGACCCTGGGTGATGTCCTCGCCGGTGGCGACGCCGCCGGTATGGAAGGTGCGCATGGTCAGCTGGGTGCCGGGCTCGCCGATGGACTGGGCGGCGATGATGCCCACGGCTTCGCCGACGTCCACCAGCTTGCCGTTGGTCATGTTCGCGCCGTAGCACTTGGCGCACACGCCCACGTGGGACTGGCAGGTGAGGACGGAGCGGATGTTGACCTCCTCGATGCCGGCATTGCAGATGCGGTTGGCGATGTCGAAGGTGATCAGCTCGTTGGCCTCCACGATGACCTCGCCGGTGGCGGGATCGACGATGTCCTCCGCCGCCACGCGGCCGCGGATGCGGTCGTTGAGGCCCTCGATGACGTTGCCGGGGGTGCCGATGGCCTTCACCTTCATGCCGCGCACGCGCTCGCCGCGGCTGGCGAAGCAGTCGATCTCCCGGACGATGTTCTCCTGGGACACGTCCACCAGACGGCGGGTCATGTAGCCCGAGTCGGCGGTCTTCATGGCGGTGTCGGCCAGGGATTTGCGGGAGCCGTGGGAGGACAGGAAGAACTCCAGCACGCTCAGGCCCTCGCGGAAGTTTGCCTTGATGGGCAGCTCGATGATCTTGCCGGTGGGGGAAGCCATCAGGCCGCGCATGCCGGCCAGCTGACGAATCTGGTTGGTGGAGCCTCGGGCGCCGGAATCCGCCATCATGTTGATGGGGTTGAACTTCTCCAGCGTGGCCAGCACCTGTTTGGTGACGTCGTTGGTGGCCTGCTCCCAGATCTTGATGACGGAGGTGTAGCGCTCGTTCTCGGACATACGGCCGCGCTTGAACTGGCGCTCGATCTGGTGCACCTGGGCCTCGGCGTCGGCCAGGATCTGCTTCTTGGACTCGGGCACGATGATGTCCGCCACGGAGACGGTCAGGGCGGCCCGGGTGGAGAACTTGTAGCCCAGCGCCTTCACGTCGTCCAGCATCTGGCTGGTGCGGGTGACGCCGTGGGTGCGGTAGCAGGTATCGACGATCTTGGCCAGCTGCTTCTTGCCGACGACCTCGTCGATCTCCAGCTTGAACATGTCGTCCACGGTCTCGCGTTTCTGCAGGCCCATGTCCTGGGGCACAGCCTCGTTGAAGATCACGCGGCCGATGGTGGTCTCCACCAGGCGGGAGTGCTCCACGCCGTCGATGACCTTGGTCATGCGGATCTTGCAGGGGGCCTCCAGGGCCAGCTCGCCGGTGCCGTAGGCCATCAGGGCCTCGTCCACGTCGGTGAACACCTTGCCGGTGCCCTTCAGGCCCTCGTGGATCATGGTCAGGTAGTAGCAGCCGAGAACCATGTCCTGGGTGGGGCAGATGACGGGCTTGCCGTCCTGGGGCTTGAGGATGTTGTTGGCGGCCAGCATCAGGAAGCGGGCCTCGGCCTGGGCCTCCATGGACAGCGGCACATGCACGGCCATCTGGTCGCCGTCGAAGTCGGCGTTGAAGGCGGTGCAGCACAGGGGATGCAGCTTCAGGGCCTTGCCCTCCACCAGCACCGGCTCGAAGGCCTGGATGCCCAGGCGGTGCAGCGTGGGGGCGCGGTTGAGCATGACGGGATGGTCCTTGATGACGGACTCCAGCACGTCCCAGACCTCGGGGCGCAGCCGCTCGACGGCGCGCTTGGCGGTCTTGACGTTGACGGCCATGCCCTGGTTCACCAGGCGCTCGATGACGAAGGGCTTGAACAGCTCCAGCGCCATCTCCTTGGGCAGGCCGCACTGGTACAGCTTGAGGGACGGGCCGACCACGATGACGGAGCGGCCGGAGTAGTCCACGCGCTTGCCCAGCAGGTTCTGGCGGAAGCGGCCCTGCTTGCCGCGCAGCAGGTCGGACAGGCTCTTCAGCTGCCGTCCGCCCGCGCCGGTGACGGGGCGTCCGCGGCGGCCGTTGTCGATCAGGGCGTCCACGGCCTCCTGGAGCATGCGCTTCTCGTTGCGGACGATGATGTCCGGGGCGTTCATCTCAAGCATGCGCTTGAGGCGGTTGTTGCGGTTGATGACCCTGCGGTACAGGTCGTTCAGATCGGCGGTGGCGAAGCGGCCGCCGTCCAGCTGCACCATGGGGCGAAGCTCCGGGGGAATGACGGGCACCACGTCCAGGATCATCCACTCCGGGCGGTTGCCGGACTGGCGGAAGGCCTCCACGACCTCCAGCCGCTTGATGATCTTCTGGCGCTTCTGGCCCTCGGAGTCGCGCTTGGTCTCCTTGGCGGACAGCTCGTCCAGCTCCTTGCGGAGCTTGTCGTTCAGCTCGTCCAGGTCGATGGCCTGGAGCATTTCCTTGACGGCCTCCGCGCCGATGCCCGCGCGGAACTCAAAGCCGATCTCCGCGGCCTGCTGCTTCTTCTGCTGATACTCGGTCTCGGACAGCATCTGATACTGGCTGAGCTTGGAGATGGCGGGATCGCCGGGGTCCAGCACGATGTAGCTGGCGAAGTACAGCACCTGCTCCAGATTGCGGGGGGAGAGGTTCAGCAGGGTGCCGATGCGGCTGGGGATGCCCTTGAAATACCAGATATGGCTGACCGGCGCGGCCAGCTCGATGTGGCCCATGCGCTCGCGGCGGACCTTGGACTTGGTGACCTCGACGCCGCACTTGTCGCACACCACGCCCTTCCAGCGGGTGCGCTTGTACTTGCCGCAGTTGCACTCCCAGTCCTTGGTGGGCCCGAAGATGCGCTCGCAGAACAGGCCGTCGCGCTCGGGCTTGAGGGTCCTGTAGTTGATGGTCTCGGCCTTGGTCACCTCGCCGTGGGACCATTTGCGAATCTTTTCAGGGGAAGCCAGCCCGATCTGTATGGAGTCCAGATTGTTCAAATCAAACAAGGAGCTCTCTCCTTTCTACTTATCGGATAATGGGGAATTGGGAATTGGGAATTGGGAATGACGGCGCGAATCCTTGCGGATTTGTTTTGATTTGAAGGCACCGTATGGAGCGCCCGCGGACTTGTCCGCCGCGTTTCTTCATTCCCCATTCCCCATTTTCCATTCCCAATTGATGATTAGAAGTCGTCGTCCAGCAGCAGATCGTCGTCGCCCAGGTCGAGCTCCTCGAAGTCGAAGTCCTCGACCACGGCCTCCTCCTCCTCGGTCATGCCGTCGGCGGGGAGGGTGGGCACAAGCTCCTCCTTGAACTCGCTCTCGGTGGCGTAGATGTCGTCCTCCAGCTCGCGGATCTCGATCTCCTCCTTGGCCTCGTTGAGGACCTTGATGTCCAGGGCCAGGGATTGCAGCTCCTTGATGAGCACCTTGAAGGACTCCGGGATACCCGGATCGGGAATGTTTTCGCCCTTGACGATGGCCTCGTAGGTCTTGACGCGGCCGATGGTATCGTCGGACTTGACGGTCAGGATCTCCTGGAGCACGTGGCTGGCGCCGTAGGCCTCCAGGGCCCACACCTCCATCTCGCCGAAGCGCTGGCCGCCGAACTGGGCCTTGCCGCCCAGAGGCTGCTGGGTGACCAGGCTGTAGGGGCCGGTGGAGCGGGCGTGGATCTTGTCGTCCACCAGATGGTGCAGCTTGAGATAGTACATATAACCCACGGTGACGGGGTTGTCGAACCGGTCGCCGGTGCGTCCGTCATAGACCCACAGCTTGCCGGTGCGGTTGATGCCGATCTTGGAGAACTGGATGGTGGGGCGTCCCAGCTCGTCGTAGAGGGGGCCGTCCTTGACCTGCGCGGCCTTGTCCAGCATCTCGTCGATATCCTCCTGGCGCGCGCCATCGAACACGGGGGTGGCGACGTGCCAGCCCAGCGCCTTGGCGGCGAGGCCCAGATGGACCTCCAGCACCTGGCCGATGTTCATTCGGGAAGGCACGCCCAGGGGGTTCAGGCAAATGTCCAGCGGCGTGCCGTCGGCCAGGAAGGGCATGTCCTCCTCGGGCAGCACGCGGGACACGACGCCCTTGTTGCCGTGACGGCCGGCCATCTTGTCGCCCACCTGGATCTTGCGCTTCTGGGCGATATAGACGCGGACCATCTGGTTGACGCCGGGAGAGAGCTCGTCGCGGTTCTCGCGGGTGAAGATCTTCACGTCCACGATGATGCCGAACTCGCCGTGAGGCACCCTCAGGGAGGTGTCGCGCACCTCGCGGGCCTTGTCGCCGAAGATGGCCCTGAGCAGGCGCTCCTCAGCGGTCAGCTCGGTCTCGCCCTTGGGGGTCACCTTGCCCACCAGGATGTCGTTGGCGCGGACCTCCGCGCCGATGCGAATGATGCCCCGCTCGTCCAGATCCCGCAGCGCGTCCTCGCCGACGCCGGGGATGTCGCGGGTGATCTCCTCCGGGCCCAGTTTGGTGTCGCGGGCCTCGGACTCGTATTCCTCGATGTGGATCGAGGTGTACATGTCTTCCTTGACGAGGCGCTCGGACAGCAGCACGGCGTCCTCGTAGTTGTAGCCCTCCCAGGTCATGAAGCCGATCAGGGCGTTGCGGCCCAGGGAGATCTCGCCCTGGTCCGTGGAGGGACCGTCGGCGATGGGCTGGCGGGCGGTGACGACCTCGCCCTCGGAGACGATGGGATGCTGGTTGATGCAGGTGCCCTGGTTGGAGCGGGCGAACTTTTGCAGTTTATAGCTGTGATCCTGGCCGTCCTCGGAGCGGATGACGATCTCGTCCGCGGTGACGCGGGTGACCACGCCGCCCTCCCGGGCCAGCAGCACCACGCCGGAATCGCAGGCGGCCTTGTACTCGATGCCGGTGGCCACGAAGGGGGCCTCGGGCTTCAAAAGCGGCACGGCCTGACGCTGCATGTTGGAGCCCATCAGCGCGCGGTTGGCGTCGTCGTTCTCCAGGAAGGGGATCATGCCGGTGGCCACGGAGATCAGCTGGCGGGGGGACACGTCCACGTAGTCCACGCGCTCGGCCTCCACCTCGATGATCTCATCGCGGCGGCGCACGGTGACGCGGGGGCGGACGAAGCGGCCGTTCTCGTCCAGCGGCTCGTTGGCCTGGGCGATGATGTACTTGTCCTCCTCGTCGGCGGTCATGTAGTCGATCTGGTCGGTGACCACGCCGGTGGCCTTGTCGATCTTGCGGTAGGGGGCCTCGATGAAGCCATACTCGTTGATCCGGGCGTAGGTGGCCAGGGAGCCGATCAGGCCGATGTTGGGACCTTCAGGGGTCTCAATGGGGCAGATGCGGCTGTAGTGGGAGTAGTGCACGTCTCGAACGGCGAAGCTCGCGCGCTCGCGGTTCAGGCCGCCGGGGCCCAGGGCCGACAGGCGGCGCTTGTGCGTCAGCTCCGCCAGCGGGTTCGGCTGGTCCATGAACTGGGACAGCTGGGAGCTTCCGAAGAACTCCTTGATCGCCGCGGACACGGGGCGGATGTTGATGAGGTCCTGGGGACGCACCTTGTCGATGTCCTGGATGGCCATGCGCTCCTTGACCACGCGCTCCAGGCGGGAGAGGCCCACGCGGATCTGGTTCTGCAGTAGCTCGCCCACGGACCTCAGGCGGCGGTTGCCCAGGTGGTCGATGTCGTCGATCTCGCCGATGCTGTCGAACAGCCCGAACTGATAGGACACGGAGGCGATGATGTCATCCACCAGCACATGCTTGGGCGTGAGCTGCTTGGAGGCCTCCTTCAGCGCCTGGTTCAGGGGCATGCCGTCCTCCTTGACGCGCTCCAGCACCTTCAGCAGGGTGGGCACGTGGACGCGCTCGGAGAACCGGGCGATCGCGGGATCGTACTGGGCGGCCAGCGCGGGATCGTAGCCCTCCAGGAAGGGCACGATGAAGGCGAAGTTGTTGCCGATGATGTTGGTCTCGCCCTCGCTGAGCCTGATGCGGACCATGTTCACGCCGGCGTTCTGGATGGCCTCGGCCTGCTCGCGGCCGATGGGCTGGCCCGCCTCAGCCAGCACCTCGCCGGTGTAGGGATGCACCACATCCTCCACGGGGGTCTGGTTGAAGATGCGCAGCGCCAGCGCCAGCTTCTTGTTATACTTGTAGCGGCCCACGTGCGCCAGGTCGTAGCGCTTGGGGTCGAAGAACAGCGAATTGATGAGGTTGGTGGCGGAATCCACCGACGGCGGCTCGCCGGGACGCAGCTTGTTGTAGATCTCGATCAGCGCCTGGTCCTTGCGGGTCTTGTAGCGCAGCTCGCCCTTGTCGTTGACGGAGGGCGCGTCGCGGGTCAGCGTCGCGGAGACGTGCTCGCCGTCGCCGAAGAGGCGGATGATCTCCTCGTCGCTCTCCACGCCCATGGCGCGCAGAAGCACCGTTACCGGCAGCTTGCGGGCACGGTCGATGCGGGCGAACACCACGCCGTTGGCGTCGGTCTCATACTCGATCCAGGCGCCGCGGTTGGGGATCATCTGGGCTGAGAACAGAAACGCGCCGGTCTTGTCGATGGCCTTGGAAAAGTACACGCCGGGGGAGCGGACCAGCTGGGAGACGATGACGCGCTCCGCGCCGTTGATGATGAACGTGCCGTGCTCGGTCATCAGCGGGAAGTCGCCCATGAACACCTCGGATTCCTTGATCTCGTGGGTGTCTCGGTTGGTCAGCCGTACCGTGACCTTCAGCGGCGCGGCATAGGTGGTGTCGCGCTCCTTGCACTTTTCAACGGTGTACTTCGGCTTGTCGTCCAGCGAATAGTCCGTGAACTCCAGTATCAGGCTCTCGGAATAGTCGGTAATCGGCGAAACGTCGGCCAGCACCTCCCGAAGGCCCTCCTTCAGGAAGCTCTCGTAAGAATTCTTCTGAACCTCGATCAGATCAGGTACTGCCAGCGCTTCCTCGATGCGAGAAAAGCGCATGCGCGTGCGTTTGCCCATTTGCACCGGATGCACCATACCTTGAATCACCCCTTCTTTTTTCATGACCGCGGGCCGTTCCCCCGGTCCGCGGCGCGGCGAGGACTGCCGGAAACCATTGGTAAATATTCGGTTAAATCATGCGCTTCTTGTGAAGATTCGTCGCATTTTCCGCGACCCCCTCACGCCGAAAACCCTTTGATTTCAGGCACTTTCGCCGCGAAAGCGGCTGCTTGTCCATACTAACGCAATATAGGATTATATCATAGGTTTTTTTGCCTGTCAAGCCAACGCCCCCGTCCAAAGCCCGCCGAAGCCGCCAAAATACGGAAAAATCTACATAAGTTTAACATTTGGCAGAGAGGAATTGTTAAGGAAAGGGTGATAGGAGCGGGCAAGGATTTCTTTCCTGCGGTTCAACGTATTGCAAGTTTTCCTGCATTTTCCAGAGGGAAAAGGGAACAGGCAAAAGGGAAAAGGGGCAACGGCTGCCGCGCATAACAGACAGGATATACGGCATTATTCAGGTTGACAGAGAACGGCCACTCAGTCACCGACGCATCGTCCTTCCTCTTGGCTCCCCTTTCAGGGGAGCTGGCACGGCCGCAGGCCGTGACTGAGAGGTCGTCCCTTTATCCCGTCATGTTAATATGTCGAAACAGAATCTGCCGCGCATCGTACACACGCGCGGCAGCAGCTATTCCTGTTCCCTGTTCCCTGTTCCCTGTTCCCTGTCCCCTGTCCCCTTTTCCCTTTTCCCTGTTCCCTGTTCCCTGAACTCCCCCAACACCTGCTTCAGCGCGCGCTCCCGGTTCAGGCCCGCGAAGTGGAGCTGTCTCGCCCGATCCAGGTAGCGGGAGAAATCGGGGCCGGGTCTGAGGCCGGCGTCGATGAGGTCCCTGCCGGTGACCATGGGGCGGGTCATGACGTGACGGTAGTCGTCGAGCCGCTCGCGGAGGAAGCGCTCGTTTTCGGGGTCGTAGGGGTTGTCCAGCTTCCCGGAGGCGTCGGCCCGGGCCAGCAGGATCAGATCCTCGGGGCAGACGGACAGGTCGAAGAGCTGCCGGGTCTTTTTCTTTTTGGACTTCGCCCCCGCCAGCATGTTGGGGCGCATGTGCAGCTTGGCCATGTTGGTGACGTATTTGATGACGGAGGCCTGGTTGGTCAGCCGCCTGAGCTGCCGTTCGCAGTCGGGCAGACCCAGGACCTCGTGGCCGTAGGCGGTGATCTTCCCGTCTGGCCGGATCTCGGTGGCCACGACCTTGCCCAGGTCGTGGAACAGCGCCGCAAGCATGAATTCCAGCGGATATCTGGCCTGTTCCCGAAGCGCCGCGGCGCAGTCCACCACCAGCATGGTGTGCTCGAACACGTCCCCCTCCGGGTGGTAGACCGGGTTCTGGGGCACGCCGATGCAGGCCGCAAGCTCCGGAAAGAACTCCCTGAGGTGGTCCATCTCTAAAAGCACCCGGAAGTACACCGACGGGCGCCGCGCCTTCAAGAGCGCCTTGGCCAGCTCGTCGTACACCCGCTCGTGGGAGATGTCCGCCACGGCCATGCCCCGGCACAGCGCCACGGTCTCCGGCGCGACCGTCGCCTCCAGCCGCGCGGCGAACTGGGCGGCTCGGAACACCCGCAGCGCGTCCTCGGGGAAGGTGGCGTCGCTGACGTGGCGCACGATGCCCGCCTCCAGGTCCGCCTGCCCGCCCCACAGGTCCACCAGCTCGCCAGTGAGCACGTCGCGCATCATGGCGTTGATGGTCAGGTCCCGACGCCGCGTTGCGTCGCGGAAGGACATGTCCGGGTCCACCGACACCTCGAAGTCGGTGTGCCTGATGCCCACGCACCGCTCCCGCCGCGGCAGGGCGATGTCGATCTGGCTCTGCTCCAGCCCGTAGACTCCAAAGGACGCCCCGTGGGCCGTCACCCGCCCCAGCGGCGCAAGCGCCGCCCGCAGGCGCTCCGGCGTCAGCCCGTAGACCTCGATGTCGATGTCCTTGCACGGGATGCCCCGCAGGCCGTCCCGCACCATGCCGCCCACGTACATCGCCCGGCCCCCGGCCTCCGCCACCCGCCGCGCGATCTCAATGGAAAGCGCCTGATCCTGCTCGTATGTGTTCATGATCCACCTGTTCTGATCTGAGATGAATGGGGAATAGGGAATGGAGAATTGAGAATGGAAAATGGAGAATGATGGTGGAAATCCTTCGGATTTCTTTATATTTTGAAACAGTATAACGGGCAAATTGGGATTTGTCGGAGCAATGGAGAACGACCTCTCAGTCACCGACTTCGTCGGCGACAGCTCCCCTGAAAGGGGAGCCAAGAGGGAACGATATGCCGTTTAAGGTATCTCCATGTGCGCGGCAGCCTTGGCTCCCCTTTCAGGGGAGCTGTCAGCCGTCAGGCTGACTGAGAGGTCGTCTCCCGTCTCCTCTGAAATCTCGCGTCTGTCACAGCAGAACCGAACAGCCCCATTCAATCCAACAAATCCGCAGGATTTGCGCCGCCATTCTCCATTCTCCATTTTCCATTCTCAATTCCCCATTATACCACCCCCTCCCCTCCCCCACAATCTCCGCACATAAATTTTCCATTCAATATACCAAATATAACAGGGCTGTGGTATAATAGCTTTAAATATACATTCGGGAGGTTTGTGTCCAAATGGACGACCCATTCGGTCCTGTAATCATCTTGGTGTTTTTAACGCTGCTCTCGGCGCTGGTGCGTTGCGCCGCGGCGGCGATCCCCTATCTTGACGAGGGCGAGCTGCGGCGGCTGGCGGAGGGCGAATCCCCGCGGGCGCGGCGGGCGGTCCGGCTGATCGAGCGCTCGGAGAAGCCCTTTGAGCCCTTCAACCAGTTTCACATGGCCTGGTTCTGTCTGCTGGCGGCGGACTGGACGGTGCTGTACGGCTGGCTGGGCGCGCGGGTGGCGGCAAAGCTGTCCCCGGCCCACCCCATGTGGTCGGCGGCGCTGATGCTGGCGGTGTTCTGCGCGCTGGCGCTGACGCTCACCGGCGTGATCCCCGGCTACATCGCGGCCCATTCCCGGCAGAAGCTGTTCGACGCCATCGCTCCCGTCGCGGAGTGGACGCTCATCGCCGTGACCCCCCTGACCCTGCTGGCCTCCATCGTAGGCCGCGGCCTGCTCGCGCCCTTCCACCTGACCGGCGCGGACTCCGGCGAGCTGGTGACCGAGGAGGACATTCTCCAGATGGTGGACATCGGCGAGGAGAAGGGCGCCATCGAGTCGGACGAGAAGGAGATGATCGAAAACATCTTCGAGTTCAACAACATGGACGCCGGCGACTGCATGATCCACCGCAAGGACATCACCGCCATCGACATCGACGCCGACCCCGACGAGATCATGGCCACCATCCGGGAGAGCGGCCGCTCCCGCTTCCCGGTCTACGAGGGCTCCATCGACAACGTGCAGGGCATACTCTTCACCCGCGACTACCTGCTGGACCAGTGCGAGGGCGGCAACACCCCCATCCGCAGGCTCATCCGGCCCGCCCACTTCGTGCCCGAGTCCGTGCGCACCGACGTGCTGTTCAAGGAGATGCAGAGCCGCAAGCAGCACATCGCCATCGTGGTGGACGAGTACGGCGGCACCAGCGGCCTGATCACGCTGGAGGACCTGCTCGAGGAGATCGTCGGCAACATCTACGACGAGTTTGACCCCAAGGAGGACGAGGACATCCAGCCCCTGGGCGAGGACAAGTGGCGCGTCTCCGGGGCCGCCGAGCTGGAGACCCTGGCCGAGGCCCTGAACATCGACCTGCCCACCGACGAGGAGTTCGACACCCTGGGCGGCCTCATCTTCAGCCGCCTCACCGAGATCCCCGCCGACGGCCAGCACCCCGTGGTGGAGTGCTTCGGCCTGCGCATCAGCGTCGAGGAGATCGCCGACCGCCGCGTGGAATGGGCCATCGTCGAGAAGCTCCCCCCGGACGCGGAGAAGGAAGAGGAGCGGAAGGACGGCTGAGATTGGAGGATTAGGAATTAGGAGTTAGGAATTAGGAATGAATAGCGGCTGCCGCGCACTCTGTAGGGGCGGCCAATGGCCGCCCGCCATTTTACGACACAATACGTTCAACCCGGCGGGCGGCGCATCGCCGCCCCTACGCGGCCAAGCCATTTTAATTCCCAATTCCTAATTCCTAATTCATCGGACCCCGGTTTTCCGCTAACGTCAAGAGTGAAACAGCCGCTTTGCGCGGATCATGCCAAACGCCAAGGAGCCGCCCCCGTTGGGAGCGGCTCCTTGGCGTTTGGTCACTTTCCCCGGTACCAGGCCTCGGCGTCCTTGCGGAACTGCTCGAGGGAGGGGGCGTGCATGTAGATCATATGGCCGGAGGGGTAATAGGTGAAGGACAGGTTCTGACGGGTCTCGGGGTTGAGGAAGACGTGGTCATACACATACTCGGCGCAGCCGAAGGGGGTGGCCAGGTCGTAGTAGCCGCACAGCACCCAGACCTTGAGGAAGCGATTGTGGGACATGGCGTTGTAGATGTCCCTCTCCTGGAGAAGCATCTCGTTGTCGAGGCCGAAGGACCAGCTTGCATTGACGGTGCCGCTCATGGTCTCGTAGGTGAGGTCGGTGTGATAGTCCAGCTCGCCGCCGATGTACTGGTTGACGGCGGTGCCGAACAGGTCGCCCAGCGCGGCGAAGGAGGGGTCTGAATCGCCGGCGCCCAGGTTGCCCTCGGTGAGGGGACCGGTGTAGCGGGCGTCGAGGCGGCCGACCATCAGCTTCTTCTCGGCCAGCAGGTTCTCGCAGAAACCGACCAGATGGACCCGGAGGTTGTTTTTGCGCACGAAGTCCTGCTTCAGGCCCGTGAGCGCGGCCACCTTTTCGGCGACGGCGTCCTTCTCCGCGTCGTCCAGGCGGCTGCCCTTGAACAGCGCGGTCTGATATTCGGTGGCGGCGAAATCCCGCGCCTCTGCGATCAGCTCCTCCAGAGGCATGGACTGATAGGGCTCCTCCAGCAGGCCGTGATACTGGCCGATGGCCGCGTAGGAGGGCAGATAGAGCACGTAGGACAGATCGAAGGTGGTTTCACTCATCATCAGCGTGGAGAAGTCATTGGCGGTGGAGATCAGCATCAGGCCGTTCAGGCCAAGGCCACAGGCGTTGGACAGGTAGTTGGCCACGCCCACCGCCCGGGTGGTGCCGTAGGATTCGCCCGCCAGGTACTTGGGCGAGCCCCAGCGGCCGTTGCGGGTGGTGTACAGGCGGATGAACTCGCCCACGGAGGCGATGTCCATCGCGTAGCTGTAGAAGGCGTTGGGGTCGGTGCCCTCTGAAACGCGGGAGTAGCCGGTGCCCACGGGGTCGATGAACACCAGGTCGGTCATGTCCAGTATCGAGCAGGGATTGTCCACGATGCGCCCCGGCAGCTGCGTGGGCTGGCCGTTCTCGTCGGTCTCCACCCTGCGCGGGGAAAGCATGCCCATGTGCAGCCATTCGGAGCTGGAGCCGGGGCCGCCGTTGAAGGCGAAGGTGATGGGCCGCTGGGTCGGGTCCTTCACCCCGTCGAGGGTGTAGGCGGTGAAGAACATGTCACAGTGATCGTCCTCCACGGACACCGGCATGCGCCCCGCGGTGGCGATGTAGTTGAGGGTCTGCCTGCCCAGCCTCACGCTGTGCTGGGTCACGGACAGCGCCTCCTCCGCAGGGGCCGCCGCCTCCGCCGGGGCCTCCGCGTCCGCGCTCTCCGCGAACGCCCCCGTCAGCGACATCAGCATGCACAGCACCAGGAACAGGGAAAACAGCTTCTTCATGGAAATACCTGCCTTTCTGGTCCTTACAAAATTAGGAATTGGGAATCAGGAATTGGAATGGCTTGGCTGCGTTAGACCGTTTTTGCGGCCCGCGCGGCAGCCGTTGCTCCTTTTCCCTTTTCCCTGTTCCCTTTCAAATCAGCTCTCCTCCACTTCCAGCACCCCGTGGATATTCCGGACGTGGGCGAGCAGGAGGTCGCGGTTGACGCGGAAGCTGGGGCGGAGGTTGAGCATGGCGGCGTAGTCGGGCTTTTCGGCGGTGCCGCCGCTGACCACGCGGAGGTTGGTGATGGCCACGCGCTTGTCCTTGCAGTAGCGCATGACCTGGTCCAGGGCGGGCTTCTGCCGGTAGTGCAGGGTGATCTTGAACTCCGGGGTGCGCCGAATGCGCTGGGCCAGCAGGGAGAACAGGGTCTCGGTGACCAGCACCAGCAGGGTGGCGAAGAGGCCGCCCTCGTAGAAGCCCGCGCCCAGCGCCAGTCCGATGACGCCGCTGGCCCACAGGCCCGCGGCGGTGGTCAGGCCCTTGACGGTGCGGTTGCGGGTGACGATGATGGTGCCCGCGCCGATGAAGCCCAGGCCGGACACCACCGCCGCCCCCAGCCGGGAGATGTCGGTAGGCAGGCCCTGGCACAGGTAGAGGTAGATGCCGGTCATGGACGCGGTAGCCGCGCCGATGCACACCAGGATGTGGGTGCGGAAGCCGGCGGGCCGGTTCTTGTAGGAACGCTCGAAGCCGATGGCCGTGCCGCACAGGAAGGCCAGCACCATCCGCAGCGACACCGTGAGGCCGTTGATGTTCCGCAGGGGATTGATGGCTGTGATCATGGTCCCGTCCTCCTTATGCGATCAGTTCCTGGATGGCGTTGACGCAGCTGAGCTCCGCCACCGAGGACAGTATGGCCGAGTGGGAGGCGTTCTCCTTGCCCAGCTTCAGCGTCATGATGGCCGCGGGCAGCTTGCCGTCCTGGCGCTCGGTGCGCTCCATCTCCAGATCGAACAGCCGCGCGCCTTGCCTGCGGAGGGTCTCGGTGATGGTGTCCACGTCCCCGGCGTCCTCGAATTCCACGTAGATGGTGATGTTGCGCAGACGCCGCTTGAAGGCCAGCTCCATGGGCTGCATGAACTCCATCGTGAACACAATCAGCACCATGGCGGTGATGACGCACTCGTAGAACCCCGCGCCGCAGGCGATGCCCAGACAGCCGGTGGCGAACAGGCCGATGGCCGAGGTCAGCCCCGACACCTGCCGGTGCGCCGCCGCGATGATGGTGCCCGCCGCCAGGAAGCCGATGCCGGACCCCACCTGGGCCGAGAAGCGGGACAGGTCGAACTTCACCGACTGCACCTCCGCCGCCCAGGCCCACGCGCCCTTGAGCATCTCATTTTCGTACATTGAGATCAGCATCGTCAGCGCCGCGCCGATGCAGGTGAGCATGTAGGTCCGCAGGCCGGCGTTCGACTTCTTCCGCGCCCGGCCATACCCGATCACCGCGCCCACGATCATCGCCAGCGTCAGCCGACAGATCACCGCGGCCAGACTGAACGGCCGGACTCCGATTGCAAAATCGCTCAAATGCGTACCCTCCTCCCCCGTGGGTTTGTTGAATAATATATACTTATTATAACATAACGCCGCGTCTGTCTCAAGTTAAGCCTTCGACTATTTACGCGGGAGGGAGATGGGCGTATAATGAGATGGACAATGGGGAATGGAAAATTGGGAATGGGGAATGGGGAATGGGGAATTGGGAATGGGGAATTGGAAATGGGGAATGGGGAATTCATGTGGAAATCCTTGCGGATTTCTTTTTACTAAAAAGCCAGCGTACCTCGTATCAATGCTGCGTCGTACCTGTTTAGTTCTGCCGGACAAACGGGTATTTAGCTGAACAGGAAACGACCTATCAGTCACCGACTTTGTCGGTGCCAGCTCCCCTGAAAGGGGCGCCAGGAGGAACAATGGGCGGCAGCCTTGGCTCCCCTTTCAGGGGAGCTGGCACGCGAAGCGTGACTGAGAGGTCGTTCCCCGTTAAAAAAATACAAATCCGCAGGATTTGCACCATCATTCCCCATTCCCAATTCCCCATTCCCCATTCATCCACAAAACACCCGTCTACCCTGCGAACGAACCGAAGGGCATCAGGAGGCATTCATGAACATACAGATATTCGGCACGAAGAAGAATCAGGACGCGCGGAAGGCGGAGCGTTGGTTCAAGGAGCGTCGGATCAAGGCGCAGTACATCGACATGAACGAGAAGGGCATCAGCCGGGGCGAGCTGCGGAGCGTGGCCCAGGCCTGCGGCGGGCTGGAGAACCTGATCGACGAGGACTGCCGGGACCAGGACGCCCTGGCCCTGGTGAAGTACATCAGCCCCGCCCAGCGGGAGGACGCCCTGCTGGAGCATCCCCAGGTCCTCAGGCTCCCCATCGTCCGCAACGGCAAGAAGGCCGCTGTGGGGTATCGCCCGGAGGTGTACGAAACCTGGAAAGATTGATGTAAATGGACAGTGGAGAGCGGGGACTTAATTAAGAAGAAATCCGGTAACTGTTCAGTCGGGGACTCCTTCCGACCCGCTTCGCGGGCCACCTCCCTCAAAGAGGGAGGCTTTTGGAGTCCCGTTCAGGCTCCCTCTCCGAGGGAGCTGGCAGCCGCAGGCTGACTGAGGGAGTCATCCCTGGGCGACTGAATAGTCACGAAATCCGAAGGATTTCCACCGCCATTCCCCATTCCCCATTCCCCATTCTCCATTCCCCATTCCCCCCTCATCCTTCCCCCGGCGTCAGCGCGTCCTCGCGGCCGAGCTCGAGCAGCATGAGGGCGGCGGAGAGGAGCAGGGGGAGGTGCTGTTCGGGGTCGTCGATGGGCAGGCTGAAGTCCTCGCGCATGCGGCGGACCCGGTAGAGCACGGTGTTGCGGTGGGTGTAGAGCCGCTCACAGGTCTCCCGCAGGCTGTGGTGGCAGATGAGGTAGGTGTACAGGGTCAGGCAGTACAGCGTGCCGTCCTCCCTGTCCCGCTCCCCGATGGCGCGCACGGCGGGCAGCACGAAATCCCCCTTGAGCTGCCGAAGCAGCATCAGCGGGGCGTAGGGCTCGTACATCACCGCGAAGGGGTGGGGCCGCGTCGGCAGCAGGGCGTTCATCAGCGCGTGGGCGGCGGCGTACACCTCCGGCAGCCGGTACAGCCGGGGGATGGGCGTGGAGATCACGATCCGCAGGCTGAACTGCTTGGACAGGCTCTGAAAGAGGGCCATGTCCGGGTCGCTGTTTAAGAAGAACACCACGCTGCCGTTGTGGATCAGCGGCTTGGACATCGGGAAGAAGTCCAGTATGCTGCTGCGCAGGGCGTTCTCGGACCAGTTGGTGCTGCGGTACAGCTCCATGTTCACCAGCGCCACGCGCCGGGGGGAGAAGTATTTCAGCCCCGCGGTGGCGGCCTGGAGCTCGAACATCTGCTCGTCGTCGTAATCCCCGTCCAGCAGGTGTTGCAGCACCGCCTCCTCGGTGCTCTGGACGCCGCCCTCCCGGCTGGTCTCCAGCTTGAGCTGCTTGGCCAGCGCCGATTCCACCTGGGAGAAGTCCCGGGGGTCCAGGTATTCCAGGTGCGCGTCCACGTCCACCAGGATCAGATAGCCCACCGGCGCGCCGCCGGTCACCAGCAGCGAAAAGCGCCGCCGATAGGGGCTGTCCGCAAGGGTGACGAAGTGGGGCTGACCGTCGGAGCCGATGAGGAAGCCGCCGGTCTCGTAGGTCAGGCTGCCCCGCCGGATGGTGGAACGGAAGGGCGCGTCGTCAAATTCCTCCGGGCAGTACCACGAAACCGTCCGAAAGGCCATGTCCACCACCATCGCCGGACATCCGAACAGCAGGCTCGCGTCCCGGGTCAGCAGCTTCAGGTCGTCGCTGTTCATGAAATCGTCCATGAAGGTTTGCAGGTTGATAACATCGCCTCCCTACACTGTGCTCGCGGCACAAAGTTTCCCGAAAATATTATACCGCGGGCATCGTGCAAAATCAAGCGCCGCGGCTATAATATTCACTGTACCGCGCGGGAGCGCGGCGCACTGAACGCAGAAAGGATGCGATATTATGATGCTTCTGAAGAATGCCAAGGAGATAGATAAGCTGATCGAGGCCGTGAACCGTTGCCGTGGCGACGTGCTCCTGCGGTCCACCGATGGAAGGGAGGAGTTCAACCTGAAGAGCGTGCTCTCCCGCTACATCGCCATCGGCGAGCTGTGCAAGGATCATGGCGATCGCTTTGAGATCTACTGCATGGACCGCTCCGACGAGGGCTATATGCTCAACTTCTTCTACGATCTCGATCGCGAGCGCGTGGCCTGACCGACGTCATCAACCGCCCTTCCCCCAATTTGAGGATTGCATGGGGAAAGGGCGGTTTTTTCAATTTAGAATTAGGAATTGGGAATTAGGAATTAGGAATTGAAATGGCCTGCTCCGTAGGGGCGGCGGTGCGCCGCCCGCCGGGTAGTACGTATTGTTTCGTTATATGGCGTGCGGCTATAGGCCGCCCGTACAGCGCGCGCGGCAGCCGCTATTCATTCCTCATTCCTAATTCCTCATTCCTAATTCTCCCACGCCCCTCTCATCTGTCCGCGCTCCCCCCGCCCTCCGTCCGCGGTACATGGACACATATCGGATGAGTATGCGCGGGTGCCGTTGAATCATGCATAATTATACTTAACCTCGTCGAAATATGGATTTTTTTCGGGGGTTTGCTGCAAAAACAGGGTGAAAATGTCCGTGGAAAGCGGAATGATGTGGGCGGGTGGATGAAAAAGGTTCGGATTATTGCAAAAATAACCTTGTCGGGGCTTGCATTTCCTGCATGATTTATGTATAATACTCCTATCCAATTAAATGGGAGGTATTATCCTATGAAAAAGGTTCTTGCGATCGTATTGGCAATGATGCTGGTCCTCTCCGCGGCGGCCATGGCCGAGACCGTGAAGATCGGCGTGTTCGAGCCGGCCTCCGGCGACTCCGGCGCGGGCGGCAAGCAGGAGATGCTTGGCATGCAGTACGCCAACAAGGAGACCCCCACCGTTGAGGTCGGCGGCACGACCTACGACGTCGAGCTGGTCTACGCGGACAACGGCTCCTCCACCGACAAGGCTCCCTCCGCCGCGCAGCAGCTGGTTTCCGAGGGCGTTTCCGTGGTGCTGGGCTCCTACGGCTCCGGCGTCTCCATCGCCGGCTCCCAGTATTTCGCGGACGCCAACATCCCCGCCATCGGCGTCACCTGCACCAATCCGCAGGTCACCGCGGGCAACAGCCACTACTTCCGCATTTGCTTCCTGGATCCCTTCCAGGGCACGGTCCTTGCCAACTACGCCTCCAAGGAGCTGGGCGCCACTGTCGCCTACTGCCTGGGCGAGCTGGGCAACGACTATGACCAGGGCCTCCTGACCTACTTCAAGCAGGCGTTCGAGGGCCTGGGCGGCACGGTCGTGACCGAGAGCTTCCCCACCGGCACGGCGGACTTCACCTCCTACCTGACCAACGCCGCCAACTACGGCGCGCAGGTGTTCTTCTGCCCCGTGTCCATCGCCTACTCCACCCAGATCGTGCAGCAGGCCGCCAGCCAGGGCGCGACCTTCCCGATCCTGGGCTCCGACACCCTGGACTCCAACGTGGTGGCCAACGCCGCCAAGGGCACCAACGTGCAGGTCATCATCACCACCTTCTATCAGGAGGGCGCTTCCCCCGAGTTCGACGAGGGCTTCAAGGCCTGGCTGAACGAGGACAGCGAGGCCATGACCAACAACGGCGGCAACGACATGATCTCCGCCGTGTCCGCCATGGGCTATGACGCCTACTACACCGCCCTCGAGGCGCTGAAGGCCGCGGGCTCCGTGGACTCCGCCGCCGTGCTGGCCGCGCTGCCCGGCGTCAGCCTGACCGGCGTGTCCGGCGCCATCGCCTTCGATGAGGTGGGCGACGCCATCCGCAATTCCGCCTTCATCAAGAAGATCAACAACGAGACCGGCGACTGGGAGTTCGTGACCGAGCAGACCGTCGAATAATTGAGATAATCGAACATTCGGCGGAGGCATTGCCTCCGCCGATTGTTCGATTATCAGGGAGTAGGGAGTAGGCAGTAGGGAGTAGGGGAGTTGCGGCAAGCCTCTCCGTTTCTGCCGCAGCCTGTTTGTTTTAGTCCCGGCAGCCACTAACTTTACCCTGCTCCCTACTCCCTACTGCCTACTCCCTAAAAAAAGGAGCGTCCCCAATATGTGGAACACCGTATTTCCCTACCTGCTCTCGGGCATATCGGTGGGCGGGCAGTATGCGCTGATCGCCATCGGCTACACGATGGTGTACGGCATACTGCGCCTGATCAACTTTGCCCACGGCGACGTGTTCATGGTGGCGGGCATCATCATGGTGTACATGGCGGCCAGCGGCGTGCCGCTGTGGCTGTGCATCCCGCTGGTGCTGATCCTGACGGCCGTGATCGGCTTTGTGATCGAGCGCGTGGCCTACAAGCCGCTGCGCACCGCGCCGAGGATGTCGGCGATGATCTCGGCCATCGGCGTCAGCTACACCCTGCAAAACCTGGTGCTCTACGTCACCGGCGGCCTGAACCAGATCTATCCCACCATCCCCTGGATCTCCGATTCCGTGACCATCCTGGGCGCGACCACCAAGATGGTGACGGTGGTCACCCCCATCCTGACGCTCATACTGGTGGTGGCGCTGGTGCAGCTGATCAATCACACCAAGATCGGCATGGCCATGCGCGCGGTCTCCCGCGACTTTGAGACCAGCCAGTTGATGGGCATCAAGATCAACCGGGTCATCTCCACCACCTTCGTCATCGGCACGTTCTTAGCGGGCGTGGCCTCGGTGCTGTACTTCACCAACTACACCACGGTCATCCAGACCTCCGGCGCGATGCCGGGCCTGAAGGCGTTCGTGGCGGCGGTGTTCGGCGGCATCGGCTCCATCCCCGGCGCGGTGGTGGGCGCGTTCATCATCGGCATCGCCGAGAACATCATCAAGGGCCTGGACATCATACTGTTCAAGGCGGGCGTCATCTCCGGCCCGATGGGTCTGGCGACCTTCTCCGACGCCTTCACGTTTGCGCTGCTCATCATCATCCTGGCGGTGAAGCCCACCGGCCTGTTTGGTGAGAAGATCACGGACAAGGTGTAAGGAGGCGGAATGACAATGAATAAGAAAAAGATCGATTCCGCAACCATCATCTCCGCCGTGATCGTACTGGCGCTGTACGCGGCGGTGTTCATCGCCGAGCAGCTCATCCCGGCCACGTCGATGCTGTTCACGGTCATCAAGAAGGGCGCGACCTACGCGCTGGTGGCGGTGTCCATGAACCTGCTCAACGGCTTCACGGGCATCTTCTCCCTGGGCCAGGCGGGCTTCATGCTGATCGGTGCCTACGTCTACGGCATATTCACCATCCCGGTGGCCTCCCGCATGGACGTCTACCAGTATTACAACGGCGGCCTGGTGCAGTTCACCCTGCCGGTGTTCGCGGCCATGCTGCTGGCGGGCCTGGCGGCGGCGTTCTTCGCCTTCCTGATCGGCCTGCCGGTGCTGCGCCTGAAGAGCGACTATCTGGCCATCGCGACGCTGGGCTTCGCGGAGATCATCCGCGCCCTGTTCCAGTGGGACAAGCTGGGCCCCGTCACCAACGGCTCCAACATGCTGCGCCTGTTCCCGTCCTTCAACGACTTCAACATCAAAAATGCCGACGGCACGGTGGCGGTGTACTTCTCCACGCTGGTGCCCATGCTGATCGCGGGCGTGTGCATCGGGGTCATCATACTGCTGATCAACTCCACCTTCGGCCGCGCGCTGCGTGCCATGAAGGACGACGAGATCGCCGCCGAGGCCATGGGCATCCGGCTGGCGAGCCACAAGCGGCTGGCGTTCTGCATCTCCTCCTTCTTCGCCGGGGTGGGCGGCGCGATGCTGGCCATGTACCAGACCACCGTCCAGGCCAAGTCCTTCACCACGGCCATGACCTATGAGATCCTGTTGATCGTGGTCATCGGCGGCATCGGCTCGGTGACGGGCTCCTGCCTGTCCTCGTTCCTGTTCGTGGCGGCCAGCGAATGGTGGCTGCGGTTCCTGGATCAGAAGCAGATGATCGGCGACTTCGAGGTGCCGCTGCTGCGCAACGGCTTCCGCCTGGTGGTGTTCTCCATCATCATCATGATCGTGGTGCTGTTCTTCCGTCAGGGCATCATGGGCACGAAGGAGCTTCCCGACTTGATACGCGGCCTGCAGGGCAAAAACAAAGGAGGTGCCGACAAATGAGCGACAACGTCCTCCACATCGAGCACCTGACCATGCGCTTCGGCGGCGTGGTGGCCGTGAACGACCTTTCCATGGACATCAACCGGGGCGAGATCGTGGCGCTGATCGGCCCCAACGGCGCGGGCAAGACCACGGCCTTCAACATGGTCACCGGCGTCTACACCCCCACCGAGGGCCACATCAGCCTGATGGGGCAGGAGATCACCGGCAGGCGCCCGGACGAGATCACGAAGCTGGGCATCGCCCGTACCTTCCAGAACATCCGGCTGTTCTCCTCCATGACGGTGTTTGAGAACGTGCTGACAGCGCGGCATCTGCGGCGCACCAGCAACTTCCTCACCGCCACCTTCCGCCTCAACGCCGCCGAGGAAAAGAAGATGCGGCAGGAGACGGAGGCCCTTCTGAAGGAAGTGGGCCTGTACGAGCTGAAGGACGAGATGGCCACGTCCCTGCCCTACGGCAAGCAGCGCCTGCTGGAGATCGCCCGCGCGCTGTCCACCCAGCCGAAGGTGCTGCTGCTGGACGAGCCGGCGGCGGGCATGAACCCCCAGGAGACCGAGGAGCTGGGCGCGTTCATCAAGCAGATCAAGGACCAGTTCGACCTGACGGTGTTCCTGATCGAGCACCACATGAACCTGGTCATGGGCATATCGGACCGCATCTACGTCATCGACTTCGGCAAGCAGATCGCCCAGGGCACCCCCGCCGAGGTGCAGAACGATCCCGCCGTCATCGCAGCCTATCTGGGCGTGGACGAAGACGAAAGCGGTCTCCCGGTGGGAGACCCGAGGGCGAGCGCACAGGCTGCGCCGCCCGAAGCCCGCGGCCCGCAGAATGCGGAGACGCGGGGCGCAAAGGGGGTGCAGTAAATGAGCATGCTGAAAGTGAAGGACCTGAAGGTCAACTACGGCGGCATCGAGGCGCTGAAGGGCATCTCCTTCGACGTGGAGCAGGGCCAGATCGTGACTCTGATCGGTGCCAACGGCGCGGGCAAGTCCACCACGCTGCGGGCCATCTCGGGCCTGGTCAAGACCGCCTCGGGCGCCATCAACTTTCTGGGCCGGGACATCATCCCCTTCAACGCCCAGCAGGTGGTGGCCGAGGGCATCGCCATGGTGCCCGAGGGACGCCGGGTGTTCGACAACCTGACGGTGCTGGAGAACCTCAAGATCGGCGCGTATCTGCGCAGCGACAAGGAGGAAGTCCAGGCCGGCATCGAGGACATCTTCCAGCGCTTTCCCCGCCTGAAGGAGCGCGAATGGCAGCTGGCGGGCACGCTGTCCGGCGGCGAGCAGCAGATGCTGGCCGTGGGCCGGGCGATGATGACGCGGCCCAAGCTGCTGATGATGGACGAGCCCTCCCTGGGCCTGGCCCCGCTGGTGGTGCGGGACATCTTCTCCATCATCCGCGACCTGAAATCCGAGGGCATCACCATTCTGCTCATCGAACAGAACGCCAACGCCGCCCTGCGCTGCGCCGATCAGGCCTACGTCCTCGAGACGGGCCGCATCACCATGTCCGGCACCGGCGAGGCCCTGCTGGCCGACCAGCGCGTCCGAGACGCCTATTTAGGGTCAACAGCCAGATAATTGAATACAGGGGGACGGTTTTCGCGTGTCATGGCTCCCACTTTTATGGAGTATGAACACAGAAGGCCGTCCCTTTTGTGTACGAATAATACCGGATAAGGGGTGGCTAAGGATGGTATTAATAGAATTCAATAATACACTATGTGAAAGAGACATTGACCTTCTTTTTATGGAAGCCGTTTTGACTGACCCAGGTTTCGGCGTGTTACTGCTAAACAAAACAGATTTGGCCGGGAAACCATTTCAGATTGTGGGTGCGGAATTGTCAAAATCAGACAACGATCTGGGGGAGTCCGATATCACGATCATCTTGGATGTAGACAACATCAGATATGGACTGCTGATCGAGGATAAAATTGACGCCATCGCTATGCCTAAGCAGCACGACAGGTATATTAAGCGTGGTAAAAAAGGGATAAAAGCAGGCGAGTACAATGATTTCCGGGTGTTTATTTTCTGTCCGAAAAAGTATTACGATAACAATGATGAGGCGAAACTGTATGAATACTGTCTAACGTATGAGGAGTGCAAAGAGTATTTTGACTCTAAAGCCGATCTATTGAGCGCCTTCCGAAGCAGACAGCTCGAACAGGCGATAACGAAAGCGAAAAAGCCGCAAGCTATCCACGTGGATGAAAAGGCAAACGCTTTTCTTAGACAATACATCAAGTATCAAAAAGAGCATTATCCCTCCTTGGACCTCAGCACAAAAGAGGATAAGAATGGGTGGTGGACTGACTTCCGTACTGAGCTTGGAAACGTATACATCAATCATAAGATACAGGAGGGGTTTGTGGACCTGAACTTTCCCAAGGCTTCAGATAAGATAGATCGGGTAAAAATCATCGCAGAGTGGGTCCGGTTACACAAGCTGACGAGTGCGGTTGCTGTAAAGGCAAATAAGTTTTCCATGCTTCGATTGCATGTACCGAAATTAGATATAAAAAAAGGATTTGAATTCGTTGATACAGATGAATTAAACCAATGCTTCGATGCAATAAAAGAACTTACAGATTTTGCAAATATCATTGAAATGACAAACTCGGTTTTAAATAGCTAAAACATATAACCCAGGGGATGGTTCTCTGTGTTCAAGATATCATTTGTTTAGTGGAAGAACATGGAAAACCGTCTCCTGTGTTTGTGATGGACAAACCCTCCCTTGGCCTGGCCCCGCTGGCGGTGCGGGACATCTTCTCCATCATCCGCGACCTGAAATCCGAGGGCACCACCATACTGATCATCGAGCAGAATGCCAACACCGCCCTGCGCTGTGCCGAACAGGCCTACGTGCTCGTTATGTTCCGGTATTGAGTGGGCGACAATCGCCGCCCCAGTAGTGCGCGCGGCAGCCGCTATTCATTCCTAATTCCTAATTCCCAATTCCTAATTTCCCTGCCAAGCCCCAATTTACAGGTATAATCGAATGCCGACATTTCGCCTCACCCCGCGATCCGCGCTACCCCCCACGCGATCCCCACGAACACCGCCAGTGCCAGTCCTGACGCGGCGAACATCAGGCGGTTGAGGCGGGTGATATCCCCGGGCTCGGGGGGGCGGGTATCGTCGCCGATGGTGGGCTTGACCACGGTCTTGCCGAAGTATTCATGGGCGCCGCCCAGCTGGACGCCCAGGGCCCCGGCGGCGGCGGACTCGGGCCAGGCGCAGTTGGGGGAGAGGTGGTTACTGTGGTCCCGCTTCATGATGCGGAAGGCGGCCCTCCCGTCCAGGCCCAGCGGCGCGGCGCAGACGCACATGGCCAGCGCGGTGAGCCGGGCGGGGACGTAGTTCCACACGTCGTCGGCCTTCGCCGCGAACCAGCCCACGTCCCTGTACTTCTCATCCAGATAGCCGATCATGCTGTCCAGGGTGCTGGCGGCCTTGAAGGCCATGCCGAGCACGGGTCCGCCCAGTGCGAGCCAGAGCATCGGGGAGACCACGCCATCGGAGAGGTTTTCCGCCACGGTCTCGAGGGTGGCGCAGATGATCTCCCGCCGGGACAGGTTGGCGGTGTCGCGTCCCACGATGCGCCCCACCCGCTTGCGCCCGGCCTCCAGGGATTCGTCCAGCGCCCGTCTGACGCCCTCGGCCTCGTCGGCCAGGTTCCGCGCCGACAGGCAGGTCCAGGAGATCACGCACATGCCGATGAAGCGCGGCCACCAGCCCCACAGCCCCAGCAGCGCGAGCACGCCCCAGGTCGCCGCCGCGGTCAGCAGCACCGTGGAGCACGCCACCAGCACCGCCCGCCGTCGCAGGACCCCCGAGGGGGGATTGCCCCGCCTGGCGAGCCGCTCCGCGAAGGCGATGTACCTCCCGATCAGCCGCACCGGATGGTAGAACCACTCCGGGTCGCCAATGATCAGATCCATCACCGCCCCCACCACCAGCGCCAGGATATGCGTCGGCATCGCCCATCACCTCACAGCATGAAATTATAGTATACCCCGCGGGAAAAGTCAACCGAGGGGAGGTAAGGCATTCGTGGGGTTACGGCGTCACCTCTGTACGCCTGATTCGGGGGTTTGCCGTACCGGAGCCAAGGCATTGGCGCACGCCGAGGACACAACGAATGCCTGGCGCCTATTGCCTAATGCCTCATTTTCCTGTTGCCTCGCAGGACATGATATGTTATAATTACGGTATGACCGTTTACATTGACACAGGGATATAGACGAGCACAATGAAAGGAGCGAACGGGTATGGAGAAAAAGATGAAGCGGATCGGCGTTCTGACGAGCGGCGGAGACTCTCCGGGGATGAACGCGGCGGTGCGCGCAGTGGTGCGCACGGCCATCGCCTGCGGCATGCAGTGCATCGGCATCCGCAGGGGCTGGCAGGGCCTGATCACCAGCGACTTTGTGCCGCTGGACGCCGCCAGTGTGGGCCACATCCTGTCCCGGGGCGGCACGATCCTCTACACCGCCCGCAGCGAGGATTTTATGACGGAGAAGGGCCGCCTGAAGGCCGTCTCCACCTGTAAGATGCTGGGCCTGGACGGCATCGTGGCCATCGGCGGCGACGGCACCTTCCGCGGCGCGCTGGCGCTGAGCCGGCTGGGTATCCCGGTGGTGGGCGTCCCGGCGACCATCGACAACGACATCGGCTGCACCAATTATACCATCGGCTTCGACACCGCCTGCAACACCGCCATCGACTGCATCGACCGCCTGCGCGACACCATGCAGTCCCACGAGCGCTGCTCGGTGGTGGAGGTCATGGGCCGCAACGCCGGTTTCCTGGCGCTGTACGTGGGCATCGCCGTCGGCGCGACCGCGGTGCTGGTGCCCGAGCGCGAATTCGACCTCGAGCGCGACGTGGTGGAGCGCATCCGCAACGCCCGCCTGGCCGGAGCCACCCACTTCATGATCGTGGTGGCCGAGGGCGTGGGCAGCGCCGTGGAGATCGGCAAGCAGATCCACGAGGCCATCGGCATCGAGCCTCGCGTGACCGTGCTGGGCCACATCCAGCGCGGCGGCTCCCCCAACGCGCGCGACCGCGAGACCGCCACCCGCATGGGCTACTTCGCCGTGAAGGCCCTGGACGGCGGCCGCACCAACTGCATCATCGGCACCCGCGGCGGCGACATCGTGGAGACCCCCATCGAGGAGGCCCTCGAGATGAAGAAGCACCTCCAGATGGACCGCTATGAGGTCCTGGAGACCGTCTCCGTCACCACCCCCGCCTTCACCATGCCGGCGAGATGATGGAGTAAGGCATCGGGCATCAGGCATTAGTCGGGTTACGGCAAGCCTCTGCTTGTCGCCGCCTCGGCCAATGCCTTTGCCTGATGCCTTTTATCCCTTCAAATACAAAACAGAAAGGAGCTGTTGCCAATCATGACGGACCCCACTTCGGCGAAGCTCGCCATACTGATCGACGCGGAAAACGTATTGCCCTCCCACGCGGAGCTGATCTTTTCCAGCGCCGAGGCCATGGGCGAAGTGGTCGCCAAGGAAATCTACGGCGTCGCCGCCGCGCTGACCACCTGGGTCGAGCCGGTGCTGCGCTACGCCATCCACCCCAATCTGACCATCAAGGCCTCCAAGGGCAAGAATACCTCGGACATCGCGCTGGTAATCGGGGCCATGGAGCTGCTGCTCAAGGGGGATGTGAACACCATCGTGATCGCCTCCAGCGACAGCGATTTCTCCAACCTGTCCGTCCGCCTGCGCACCGCGGGCATCCACGTGGTGGGCATGGGCACGGAGAAGTCCAATGTGCTGTGGCGCACGGCGTGCTCATCCTTCATCGTGCTGGAGCACCCCGCCCCCGCCAAGTCCGCCGCGAAGGTCCAGGCCCCCAAGCCCCAGCCGCTGCCCAAACCGCAGCCCAAGGCCCAGCCTCAGCCCGCGCAGGCTCAGCCCGCCGACGCCGAGGCGCCCGCGCCCCAGGCCAAGACCGCCTCCACCACCCACAAGGACCGCACCGCGATGATCCAGCAGATGATCCTCAAGCGCCTGGCCTCCTACGGGGGCCGCGTGCAGATCGGCACGCTGTTCACGGACCTGAACCGCATGCCGGAGTATCGCATGGACCGCCAGGGCTCGGGCAGGAAGCCGCTGAACTACCTGACCAGCACCTTCGGCGACATCCTCGACTTTGAGGACAGCGGCGACGGCAAGACCTGGGTATCGGTGAAGGGCATCGCCGCCGCGGAAACCGCCCCGGAGACGCCCGAGGAGACCCCCGAGGAGACGCCCGCGGCTGAGGAAGTGCCCGCGCCCGCCGAGGAGGCCGAGGCCCCCGCCGCCGAGACGCCCGCGCCCCGGTCCCGCAGGAGCCGCTCCTCCCGCAGCCGCCGCAAGGCGCAGGAGACGCCCCAGGAGGAAGCGCCGACGGAGACCGCTGAGGCGGAAGCGCCCGAGGCCGAAACCCCGGCAGCGGAGGAGATCCCCGCAGAGGAGACCCCCGTGGAGGAGGTTCCCGCCGCCGAACCGGAGGAGGAGACCCCGCCCGCCGAGGAGATGCCCGTTGAGGATGCTCCCGCCGGGGAAGCCCCCGTGGAGGAAATCCCCGTAGAGGAAACTCCCGTTGAGGAAATCCCCGTGGAGGAAGCCCCCGTCGAGGAAGCCCCCGTGGAGGAGACTCCTGCCGAAGAAATCCCCGTGGAGGCTGCTCCCGCCGACGAAGTCCCCGCCGTGGAGGAGGCCATCGAGAGCGACCCCGCCATCGCCGCCTTCATTGAGCGCCTCACCCAGGACGGCATCGAGCCCGACGTGGCCGGGAACATCGCCCGCATCCTGGCGGGCACCGACAACCTCCGCACCGCCTACAACACCCTGCGCAAGACCTACGGCAACGACGCCGGGCGCGACTACTACAACCGCGCCAAAGAGATCCTCACCGGACAGCAGGGGTAAGCCAAACGGACGCCCGATTCGATCGGGCGTCCGTTTTTAGGGAAAAGGCAACAGGGAAAAGGGAAAAGGGGAACCGCTGCCGGGTACGGCGGAACGGCAATACGCCACTCATTCGGCAATACAGTTTGTTTCGTTGTATAATAGGCATCTAATCCCAACCCCAACAGTAACGCGCGGCAGCGGCTATTCCTGTTCCCTGTTCCCTGTTCCCTCGTTCCCCTGTTCCCTGTTCCCTGTTGCCTGTTGCCTGTTCCCTCGTTCCCCTGTTCCCTAACCTCCCACCACACATTTATATCCCCCCCGCCTCAATCCCGTCACAAAGTTTTCAGCGTTTTGTTGTATAATATCTATGGAATACTTTTTGACAAAGGAGATATACCGATGAAAAAGTTTATGAGCGTGCTGCTGGCGGCGCTGGTGGTCATCAGCCTGTTCACCACGGCGCTTGCCTCGGTGAAGACCACGGGCAACGTGTGGATGCGCAAGGGGCCGGGCCTGGGCTACGGCAAGATCCGCTCCATCAAGAGCGGCAGGACCCTGGAGTACACGGGCAAGTCCAGCGTGGACTCCCGCGGCGTGCGCTGGTACCGCGTGCGCTACAAGGGCAGCACCGGCTGGGTGTCCTCCCGCTACGCCAAGCTGAGCGGCTCCTCCAAGTCCTCGGGCAGCAGCTCGAGCTCCTCCGGCAGCTCCAGCAAGAGCAAGAGCAGCACCGCCACCCCGGCCCCGGAGATCACGCCGGTGCCGACGGATGAGCTTCTCAATGTGGAGGCCACGCCGCTGACCGACGCCGCCGCCGTCGAGACCACCAACGAGAACGGCGAGCAGGTCCTGGACGTCCCCACCTTCGGCGCGCCCGAGGCCGTGGAGCTGTCCCCCTGGTACCTGGCCGACCTGACGTCCACCGCCAGCGCCCTGGCCCTGGGCGACCCCGTCACCGACGAGACCGCCGAGTTCAAGAACACCTACTCCAACGAGGTGCTTCGCGTGGCCGGCGACACCACCGCCCAGTACTTCCGCGTCACCGGCGAGGGCTACTCCGTCTACGGCGTCAGCGTGGGCGATGACATGGACACCGCCGTCGCCACCCTCACCGACGCCGGGCTGGCCCGCACCGACAACATCCTCGGCGCATCCTTCCAGCACTACGCCACCGCCGATTCCCCCGTCAACGTCCAGGGCTTCGACTCCTTCATCAACGTCATCGCCGACGTGGACAACAAGGTCGCCGAAATCAGCTGGTCCGTCTACACCGGGGACTGGACGGAGAATTGATTTACCCCCGAACAAAACATGGAGGAGCGTTTGTCGCTCCTCCATGTTTTGTTCGGGGAGGGAAAAGGGAACAGGGAAAAGGGAAAAGGGGACACGGCTGACGCAGCCGCCAATCCTGTTCCGCTTCGCAATCCGCCTTCCTCAAAGCAGGCGGCTTTTTGTACACATAGATCATCTGCTCCAAAAGGCTCCCTCTCCGAGGGATCTGTCAGGGAAAAGGGAAAAGGGAAAAGGGGACACGGCTGACGCAGCCGCCAATCCTGTTCCGCTTCGCAATCCGCCTTCCTCAAAGAGGGCGGCTTTTTGTACACATAGATCGTCCGCTCCAAAAGGCTCCCTCTCCGAGGGAGCTGTCAGGGAACAGGGAAAAGGGGACACGGCTGACGCAGCCGCCATCTCTTTTCCGCTTCGCAATCCGCCCTCCTCAAAGAGGGCGGCTTTTTGTACACATAGATCGTCCGCTCCAAAAGGCTCCCTCTCCGAGGGAGCTGTCAGCCGCAGGCTGACTGAGGGAGTCCTCCCCGTGCAACTGAATCGTTGCGTCAAATCTATGATCTGCCCCGGTCCCCTGTTCCCTGCTGCCTGTTGCCTGTTCCCTCGTCCCCCGTTCCCCCTTTTCCCTTTTCCCTGTTCCCTTTTCCCTGAACTTCACGCCTCCACCGCGCCGCGTATGTACCGGCTGTGCGTCAGGCTGTGGATGAAGGCGGTGAACATGGCGATGGCCACGGCGCAGCAGACGGTGTCGGCGATGGGGGTGGCCCAGACGATGCCGTAGACGGGGATGCGCCGCATGAGCATGAACATCAGCGGAATGTCCAGCAGCCCCTTTCGGAGGATGGCCAGCAGGAAGGACTTGCCGCTCTGGCCGGTGGCCTGGAAGAAGGAGATGAAGGCGTAGGCGCAGGCGGAGAAGGGCCCGCCGATGCAGAGGATGCGCAGGAAGGCCGCGCCGTAGTCCAGGGACGGGGATTCATGCTGGATGAACACTCCGATGAGACTGCGGCTGAACAGCAGGCAGACGGCCATGCAGGCGGCGGCCATGCCGATGGAGATGCCGGTGGACAGGGTCACGGCCCGCCGCATGCGCCTGTGATTGCCCGCGCCGTAGGTATAGGCGATCAGCGGCAGCACGCCCTGCGCCATGCCGCGCACCATGCAGTGGGCCAGCATGTTCACCTTCTTCGCCACGCCGATGCCCGCCTGGGCCATCATGCCGAAGGAGGCCATCAGGTTGTCCAGCACGGCGTAGGAGATGTTCTCGCACAGCGTCATCAGGCAGGCGGGCAGGCCGGTGGTCAGCACGTCGGCGGGGATGCCGTTGTCCAGCGCCCGCCGGGTGGGCTTCAGCGACAGCACCGACTGGTCCCGGTTGGCCCAGATCACCGCCAGGAAGTACAGCGTGGCCGTCAGGTTGGACAGCATGGTGGCCAGCGCCGCGCCGGTGACCTCGCGCCCCTTGGGCAGCAGCACGAACATGAACAGCGGGTCCAGGGCGATGTTCAGCACCCCGCCCAGCGCGATGCCGAAGCCCGCCTGCATGGACCGCCCCTCGGAGCGTACCAAATGGCCCAGCAGCGCGTTTAAGGACGTGACCACGCCGCCGACGATCACCGTCCAGCGCAGGTAGTCGCAGGCGTTGCCGTGCACCTGCGGGTCCGACCCGCCCAGCGCGTTGACGAAGGGGTGGATCAGCACGAGCGCCCCCAGTCCATACGCCAGCGTCAGCCCCACGCAGCCCCAGAACGCGAAGGAGGCGGTGCGCTTTGCCTTCTTCACCTGCCCCGAGCCCAGCGACCGGGCGATGACGCTCGCCCCGCCCACGCCGAACAGGTTCGAGATCGCCGACAGAAACATGAACGCCGGCATGCAGACCGTCACCGACGTCAGCATGGCGTCGGAGCCCGTCATGCCAATAAAAAAGGTGTCAGCCATGTTGTAGATCACCAGTATGATCTGACTGATCACCGTGGGGATCGCCAGCGTGAGCACCGAGCGCAGTATGGGCATGTCGTTGAAGAGCCTGGCCTCCTGTGTGCTGTCCCGCATACCTCGCCCCTTCCCGGCGACACCGCGTCACCCCTTGATAATGTCTTATTATATGCGCGTTAACCAATAAAGTCAAATTATAATGATTTTATGCCCGATAATCTCTCCTTATGAATAATGAAAGTGGAGCGTTAAACGGCGGCTGACGCCGTTTGATTAAACTGCGCCAGCTCACTGTTCAACTCTCCACTCCCCACTGATAATAAACTTCTATCTACCGCTCAGACGGGTAATCCCCTTCAATCAAACAAATCCGCGAGGATTTGTACCTCCATTCTCCATTCTCCATTCTCCATTCTCAATTCGTAACTGTTCAGTATTGCGGCAAATGGGGCTTTGGCGGGGAGAATTAGAACAATACGTACAGCCCGGCGGGCGGCGCATCGCCGCTCCTACGCAGCCAAGCCATTTTAATTCCTCATTCCTAATTCCTAATTCCTAATTCAACAAACTCCTGCTTATCGAGGCAGGACTGGACAGATACCTCAATTCTTCCCTAAGAATCCCTCGATCAGCCTCACAGCCTCCTCAACCGGATCGCCGGTCATGTCGAGCCAGTGGATGTCGGGGTCCCGGCGGAACCAGGTCATCTGGCGCTTGGCGAACTGCTTGATGGCGGTGCCGAGCTGCTCCACCATGTCCTCATAGCGGGGGATGTCGCCCAGCAGGTAGCGGGAGATGAAGCGGTATTCCAGCCCCAGCTTGTACAGAAATTCCGCGCTGACCCCGGCATCCAGCAGCCCCCTGACTTCCTCCACCATGCCCTGCCCAAGCCGCCGCTCCAGGCGCTCGTCGATGCGGGCGCGCAGGGTCTCCCGGTCCCAGGTGACGCCCAGCTTGAGGCAGTCGTAGCGGGGCCGGCTCCGGGGCACGTGGTCGTCCCCGGCGTGCAGCTTCTCCAGCAGCCGCATGACGCGGTTGCGGTTGTTGCGCTCCACGTCGGTATCGGGCACGGCCTTTGTGAGCATGTCGTACAGCTCGGGGGTGGAGAACGTCTCCAGATGGGCGCGGTAGGCCAGGTCCGGGGGATTGTCGCTCATGACGTAGCCCTCGGTCACCGACGCCACGTACAGCCCCGTGCCCCCCACCATAAACGGCAGCCGCCCCCGGCCGAGCACCCTGTCGATGGCGTCGTAGGCCAGACGCTGGAAGTCGTGCATGGAGAAGAACTCCCCGGGGTCGCAGACGTCGATCAGGTGGTGCGGCACCCCCCGGGTCTCCTCCGGCGCGATCTTGCCGCTGCCCAGGTCCAGCCCCCTGAACACCTGCCGCGAATCCGCTGAAATCACCTCGCCCCCGAACCGCTCCGCCAGGGAAACCCCCAGCCCGCTCTTCCCCGAGGCATTCGTGCCGACCACGGCGATGAGTTTAGGCAGCTTTTCCATGATCGAATCCTCCTTCCGTTACGCCTATATTATAGCAGAGTTGGAGGGAACAGGCAACAGGAATAGCCGCTGCCGCGCGATCCACAGAGCAAACACCAGCTGCCCGCCCAATACCGAACCAATACGTACCGCCTGGCAGGCGGCGCATCACCGCCCCGACGTACCCCGGCCATTCCTGTTCCCTGTTGCCTGTTCCCTGTTCCCTGTTGTTGCCTGTTCCCTGTTCCCTGTTGCCTCGTCTCAAAAACCCCCTTGATTTTATACCTGATTACTGCTATAATGAAACCATCCTATATTAAAGGAGTGTTTGATATGGCTCTCGTAACCTCTACCGAGATGTTTAAGAAGGCCTACAATGGCGGCTACGCCATCGGCGCTTTCAACGTCAACAACATGGAGATCATCCAGGGCATCACCGAGGCCGCCATCGAAAAGCGTGCGCCGCTGATCCTGCAGGTGTCCAAGGGCGCCCGCGCCTATGCCAAGCACGTGTATCTGATGAAGCTGATCGAGGCCGCCATCCAGGACGCCGAGCAGTCCGCGGGCTTTGATCTGCCCATCGTCGTCCATCTGGACCACGGCGACAGCTTCGAGCTGTGCAAGAGCTGCATCGACGGCGGCTTCACCTCCGTCATGATCGACAAGTCCGGCCTCCCCATCGAGGAGAACATCAAGATCACCAAGCAGGTCGTCGAGTACGCCCATGACCACGGCGTGGTCGTCGAGGCCGAGCTGGGCACCCTGGCCGGCGTCGAGGACGAGGTCAACGTGTCCGCCGAGGATTCCTCCTACACCCGTCCCGAGGACGTGCAGCACTTCGTCGAGGAGACCGGCTGCGACTCCCTGGCCATCGCCATCGGCACCTCCCACGGCGCCTACAAGTTCAAGGCCGAACAGTGCACCCGCAATGAGAAGGGCATCCTGGTGCCCCCGCCGCTGCGCTTCGACATCCTGGACGAGGTCGCCAAGCGCCTGCCCGGCTTCCCCATCGTGCTGCATGGCTCTTCCTCCGTGCCGCAGGAGTTCGTGAAGGTCATCAACGAGTGCGGCGGCAAGATGCCCGACGCCGTCGGCATCCCCGAGGAGCAGCTCAGGCAGGCGGCCCGCGGCGCGGTCTGCAAGATCAACATCGACTCCGACCTGCGCCTGGCCATGACCGCCTGCATCCGCAAGCACTTCACCGAACATCCGGATCACTTCGATCCCCGCCAGTACCTCAAGCCCGCCCGCGTCGCCATCAAGGAAATGGTCGAGCACAAGCTCGTCGACGTCCTCGGCTGCGACGGCAAGGCCTGATCGCACTGAACCCCCAAACGCGCAATGCCGAAATCGGCATTGCGCGTTTTCCTATGAGAGAGAATTAGGAATTGGGAATTAGGAATTAGGAATTAGGAATTGAAATAGTCTGACTGCGTAGGGGCGGCGATGCGCCGCCCGCCAGGTCGTACCCATCACTTCGTTATTGGACGCGCGGCAGCCACTATTTTTAATTCCTAATTCCTCATTCCTAATTCCTCATTCAACAAACACCAATAAGTCACAGACAGACCAATCAAGGAAGAATACCAATCACCTCCAAATTCCGCGCGGCAACCGCCATTCCTATTCCCTGTTCCCTTTTCCCTGTTCCCTTTTCCCTGATCCCCCCATTATGCCCACACTTTATCAAGAAATCGTATGCCTGCCGAACTGTCGCCTTATTTTCGTTATATAATGTAGATAAATATACAATTTACGCAAGAAATCAAAGGGAAGCTGAAATGAGCAAGCGTTCCAAATCGGAAAAGGCGAACTGGCGGCCGACGAGGGCAGCGGTGTCGGCGGGAGATCGAATGAAGGCGGCCTGCGTGGCGCTGGCGCTGCTGGCGGCGGGGGCGCTGACGTTCATCATGCCGGCGCGGGAGGCGGACGCCGCGGGGCCCGCGGTGGTGATCCGACGGGTGATGACCTCGAACCCCCAGGTGTGCTACAGCGTGGAGGGCGAGTATTACGACTGGATCGAGCTGGAAAACCTGAGCGCAGACCCGGTGAACCTGGCGGGCTGGCGGCTGACGGACACGGGCGATCTGCGGGACGCCTTTCCGCTGCCCGACGTGACGGTGGACCCCGGCGCGACCCGGGTGGTCTACTGCGACGACACCCCCGAGGGCTACGAAGGCGACGCCATCTTCACCGGCTTCCGTCTGTCCTCGGACGGGGAGCTGCTGCTGCTGGCGGATCCGATGCAGCGCACCGCGGCGGTGACAGTTCCGGCGCTGCGCAAGGGCTTCGTGTACCAGCGCGACCCCCAGACCGGCGAATACCAGGTCCTGCCCTTCGACGAGCTGTCCGACAGCGAGAAGGCCGAGCGCGCCCTTGCGGTGGGCTTCGATCCCAACAGCGTGATGCTCTCCGAGCTGATGCCCGTGAACCGCTCCATACTGGCAGACGCCGACGGAGATTTTACCGATTATATTGAGCTCTATAACCCCACCTCCGTCCCGGTGAGCCTGGAGGGCTGGGCGCTGACGGACGACGACATCAAGCGGGCCAAGTGGGTCTTTCCCGCGCGGACGCTGCAGGCCGGGGAATACCTGGTGGTGTTCGCCTCCGGGAAGAACCGCCGGGACCCCGCCGGGGAGCTGCACACCAACTTCAAGCTCTCCGCCCAGGGCGAGACGGTGCGCCTGTCCAACCCCGCGGGCGAGGTGGTGTCCCAGATCGGCTACGACCGCGCCGAGAGCGACCAGGCCCTGACCCGGCTCCAGGACGGCGCGGTCACCGGCGAGCTGGCCCCCTCCCCCGGCAGGCCCCGCCCCGTCCCCGGCGAACAGGCCGAGGCCGCCGCGGCCATGGAGAATGCCGCGGGCCTCTACATCAATGAGATCTACTTCGGCCGCCGGGGCGTGGACTGGGTGGAGCTGTACAACGCCGCCGACCACGGGCTGGACCTGTCCGGGGCGGGGCTGTCGGACAATCCCGGCAAGCCCCGGAAGTGGCAGTTCCCCGACGGCGCGGCCATCCCGGCGGGAGGCTACGTGGTGGTAGAGCTGGCGGGGAGCCTGGAAAAGCAGGCCCAGCGGCTGGCCGAGGCCACCGTCGAGCCCAACGCCACCCCCGCGCCCGTATTGAAGGCCGACTATTCCGCGGACTTCGGCCTGGTGACCGGCGAGACGCTCTGCCTGTCCACCAGCGCCGGCAAGCTGGTGGACCGCGTGATGCTGCCCGCCAAGCAGGACGACGCCACCTACGGCCGCGCCCAGGGCTTCGGCACCCTGCGCTGGTTCGGCCAGGCCACCCCCGGCGCGGCCAACGCGGCCCAGTCCTACGAGGCGGTGGGCCAGCAGGTGACCCTGTCCCCCAGCCCGGGCATCATCCGGGACAGCGCCATTGAGGTGACCCTGAGCTGCGACGCCGGGGTGGACATCTTCTACACCACCGACGGCACCGAGCCCACGGAGAAGTCCAAGGTCTACTCCGGCCCCATCGCCCTGAAGGAAAACACCATGATCCGCGCCGTGGCCGACCCCCGCGCGGTGCTCTATCCCGAGCCCGCCGTGGCCAGCTACATCTTCGGGCCCCACGACATGCGGCTGGTGTGCGTCACGGGCCGCGCGAAGGATCTGACCCGCTCCGGCGGCGCGCTGAACACCGGCGTCAAGGGGGACGGCACGGACGTGTACGTGGAGATGTACGAGCCCGACGGCACGAAGCTCATCGGCCAGTCGGTCCACTTCACCCTCACCGGCCACCACTCCCGCACCCACAACACCCAGAAGTCCTTCAAGCTCAACGCCCGCCGCGCCAACGGCGACACCCGCCTCCGGGCGAAGCTGTTCTCCAACCGGGACTACGAGGAAGTCAAGAACGTGACGATCCGCGCCTCGGGCCAGGACTACAAGTCCACCCACATGCTGGATTCCGTGCTGACCTCGCTGGCCGCGGGCACCCACGTGTGGTATCAGGAGAGCGAGGTCTGCGCGGTCTACGTCAACAACCAGTATTGGGGCCTGTACAACATGCGCGAGCACGTGGACACCCACTCGCTGTGCCAGTACGAGGGCTGGACCGACCCCGACAGCGTGACCATCATCGCCGGCGACGGCGAGGGCGCCGGCGCCAGCGCGGGCTCCTCCCAGGGCTACAAGGCCTTCTGGAAGTGGCTCAAGACCGCCGACCTCACCCGCGCCGCCGACATGGAGGCCATGCGCCAGACCTTCGACATCGACAGCTACCTGGATTACGTCATCCTTGAGATGTTCACCAACAACTCCGACCTGGGCAACATCCGCTGCTACCGCTCGGAGACCGAGGACCCCCGCTGGAAGTACATCCTGTACGACCTGGACCTGTCCTTCCGCGACAAGAAGTCCGACCCCGCCAACAACGTCAAGAGCTGGTTCAACGACAAGGTGGGCTCAACCACCAGCCAGGAGACCCTGCCCTTCCGCAAGCTGATGCAGAACGCCGAGGTCCGGGACCGCTTCCTCACCCGCATGGGCGAGCTGCTGGCCGACAACCTCTCCTCCCAAAACGTGGTCTCGAAGATCGAGGCCCGCCGCGACCGCATCGCCGCCGAGATGGAGTACAACTGCAAGCGCTGGAAGTGGAAGTATTCCGACTGGGAGAAGAACGTCGCCCGCATCATCCGCTACGCCCAGGCCCGCCCCGCCCGGATGGTCCAATACTGCCAGGAGGCCTTCAAGCTCTCCGACAGCGACACTCAGAAATACTTCGCCGAAGCCATCGCCGCCATACAGGCCTACCAGGCGACCCTGCCGGCGGAGGAGGCAACGAAGAATTGAGAATTGAAAATGGAAAATGGAGAATGATGGTGCAAATCCTTCGGATTTGTCTGATTGGATTTCGCAGATCGGTTCAGGACTGAGTCTCAATTTATCTGGCTGTGGGAAACGACCTCTCAGTCAGCCTGTCGGCTGCCAGCTCCCCTGGAAGGGGCGCCAAGAGGAACGACAGCGCTGCCTTGGCTTCCCCATCCCCCAACCTCCTGACTCTCCCAGCCTCGCCCCCCCTAATCAATCAAAGAAATCCGGTAACTGTTCAGTCCTGTGACAAACAGAGATTTGGCAGTTTCAGGGGAGCTGTCGCCGACGAAGTCGGTGACTGAGAGGTCGTTCCCCGTTGCCTCGTACAATCTCCACTTATCACAGCAGAACTGAATAGATACGAAATCCGCAAGGATTTCCGCCACCATTCTCCATTCTCCATTTTCCATTCTCCATTCCCCATTCCCAATTTCCCATTCCCCATTCCCCAATCAGGAGGCACCATGCAGTACACCGCCATGGAACAATACTGGATCTGGCTCTCCAGCGTGGAGGGCCTGGGGCCGAAGCAGTTTTACCAGCTGCTGACCGTCTGCGAGGACGCGCGGGCGGTTTGGGACGCGCTGGGGGAGGCGGGGATGCCGCCCGCGTTCAAATTCCTGAAGGCCAACGTTCGGAAGGCGCTGCGGGAGGCGCGGACGGAGTCCTATTTCTACCGGCTGTTCGACGCGCTGGAGCGCAAGGGCGTGCGCGCGGTGACCCGGCTGTCCGGGGACTATCCCGCCGCCCTGGCCGACATCTTCGACCCGCCGCCCACACTCTACGTCAGGGGCGAGGCGGAGCTTGGCGGGGACAGGCTGTTTGGCATCGTGGGCTCCCGGCGGAGCACCCGGGACGGCCAGCGCGCCGCGCGGGAGATCGCCCAGGGGCTGGCCGAGCACGGCGTGACCGTGGTCAGCGGCATGGCCCGGGGCATCGACACCTGCGCCCATCAGGGCGCGCTGGCAGGGCACGGATCCACCGTCGCGGTGCTGGGCTGCGGCGTGGACGTGGTCTATCCCCCGGAGAACGACGCCCTGATGGCGCAGATCCTGGACAGCGGCGGCGCGGTGGTGTCGGAGTACCTCCCCGGCACGCAGCCCCTGCCCGGCCACTTCCCCGCCCGCAACCGCATCATCAGTGGTCTGAGCCGGGGCGTGCTGCTGGTAGAGGGCGCGGAGCGCTCCGGGGCGATGATCACCGTCAACCGCGCCCTGGAGCAGGGCCGGGACGTGTTCGCCGTGCCCGGCAGCATCTACTCCCCGCTGAGCGCCACCCCCAACCGCATGATCGTGGATGGGGCCAGCCCGGTGATCTCCCCCTGGGAGATACTGGAGCACTACCGCTGGGGCCAGCGCCCGGAGGTGTCGGACAAGGACCCGCACGAGGCCGTCCAGCTCACCCCGGAGGAGCGCATGCTGGTGGAGCCCCTGCGGGAGCAGGAGCTTTCCTTCACGGAATTGGCCCAAATCACGGGATTTTCCGTCCAAAAAATAAATTCCTACTTGACAATGCTGGAACTTCGGGGAATAATAGTGAAGGTGCCCGGCGGCATGTACCGGGCCTATCTGTAAAGACAATGGGGAACGGACCGCGGGAAACGGCGCAGGCGCAGGCCGCCGCCCCGCCCGCGCCCGGCTCCCTACTCCCTGATCATGGAGGCAAACATGGCAAACAAGCTCGTCATCGTCGAATCTCCGGCGAAGGCCAAGACGATCGGCAAGTTCCTGGGCCGCGGCTACAAGGTGGAAGCCAGCCAGGGACACGTGCGCGACCTGCCCAAGAGCCAGATCGGCGTGGATGTGGATAACAACTTTGAACCCAAGTACATCACCATACGCGGCCGGGGCGAGATCCTGTCCAGGATCCGCAAGGAAGCCCGCTCCGCCAGCAAGATCTACCTGGCGACAGACCCGGACCGCGAGGGCGAGGCCATCTCCTGGCACCTGGCCAACGTGCTGGGCATCGACGAGAAGGACCCCTGCCGCATCGAGTTCCACGAGGTGACCTCCAAGGCGGTGAAGGCGGCGGTGAAGAGCCCCCGCACCATCGACATGGATCTGGTCAACGCCCAGCAGGCCCGGCGCGTGCTGGACCGGCTGGTGGGCTACAAGATCAGCCCCATACTGTGGCAGAAGGTCAAGAAGGGTTTAAGCGCGGGCAGGGTCCAGTCCGTGGCCACCAAGATCATCTGTGACCGCGAGGCCGAGATCGAGGCCTTCATCCCCGAGGAATACTGGACCCTGGACACCACCTTCACCCTGGACAAGGCGAAGGTCGCCGCCCACTACACCGGCGAGGGCGAGCAGAAGGCCGAGCTCAAGACCCGCGAGGACGCCGAGGCGGTCATCGCCCGCTGCGAGGGCGCGGCGTTCACCGTCACCGGCATCAAGCGCTCCGAGCGCCGCCGCCAGCCCGCCGCCCCCTTCACCACCTCCAACCTCCAGCAGGAGGCCTCCCGCAAGCTGGGCTTCTCCACCCAGAAGACCATGCAGATCGCCCAGCAGCTCTACGAGGGCGTGGAATTGCAGGGCGAGGGCAGCCAGGGCCTGGTGACCTACATCCGCACCGACTCCACCCGCATCGCCGACGAGGCGGTGGAGGCCGTGCGCGCGCTGATCCTGGATAACTACGGCGAGGACTACCTGCCCGAGAAGCCCAACACCTACAAGACCCGGAAGTCCGCCCAGGACGCCCACGAGGCCATCCGCCCCACCGTGGTGGAGCGCCAGCCCGAAACCGTCAAGGCGTCGCTGTCCCGGGACCAGTTCCGGCTGTACAAGCTGATCTACGACCGCTTCGTGTCCTCCCAGATGACCCCCGCCATCTACGACACCCTGGCCGCCGACATCGACGCCTCCACCGGCCCCCGGTTCCACTTCTCCGGGCAGAAGCTGCGCTTCCCCGGGTTCACCGTGGTCTACGTGGAGAGCCAGGACGACGCCCAGGAGGAGGTAGAGAACGCCTCCCTGCCCGACCTGACGGAGGGCATGGCCGCCCAGCGGGGCGACATGGACCCGGAGCAGCACTTCACCCAGCCGCCGCCAAGGTACACCGAGGCGTCGCTGGTGCGGACCCTGGAGGAGCTGGGCATCGGACGCCCGTCCACCTACTCCCCCACCATCTCCACCATCACCGGCCGCCGCGGCTACATCGCCAAGGAAAACAAGCGCCTCATCCCCACCGAGCTGGGCCGCATCGTCAACGACCTGATGTGCAAGAACTTCCCCGACATCGTGGACGTGGCCTTCACCGCCGGGATGGAGGAGGAGCTGGACGAGGTCGAGGCCGGGCAGATGGAGTGGAAGAAGATCGTCTCCGACTTCTACGGCCCCTTTGAGCGGGACCTGGAGAAGGCCGAAGCCTCCATCGAGAAGGTTTCCATCGAGGACCAGGTGTCCGACATCCCCTGCGAAAAGTGCGGGGCCATGATGGTCTACAAGATGAGCCGCTACGGCCGCTTCCTGGCCTGCCCCAACTTCCCCGCCTGCCGCCACACGCTGGCCCTGCCCAACAACATCGGCGTCAAGTGTCCCAAGTGCGGCGGCGAGCTGCTGGAGCGCATCAGCCGCAAGGGCCGCAAGTTCTATGGGTGTGAAAAGTACCCCGATTGCGACTTCGTCTCCTGGGACCGCCCCGTCAACGACAAGTGCCCCGTCTGCGGCAGCTACATGGTCTTGAAGCGCGGCGCCAAGGACACCGTCTACCACGTCTGCGCCAACGAGACCTGCCGCCACAAGGTCCAGGTCGAAACCCCCGCCTCGGACGAGGGGGAAAACTGATGTAATAATTGGGAATTGGGAATGGGAAATTGGGAAGTATCTATTCAGTTCTGCTGTGATAAGTGGAGATTGTACAAGGCAACGGGGAACGACCTCAAGATAGAGCGTCAGCCTTGGCTCCCCTTCCAGGGGAGCTGTCAGCCGTTAGGCTGACTGAGAGGTCGTCCCCCGCAGCCTGCCAAATCTCTGTTTGTCGCAGAACTGAACAGTTACATTGGGAATTATAAATAGCTGCTGCCGCGCGCTATGAAGGGGCGGCCAATGGCCGCCCGCCATATACCGAAACAATACGTACTACCTGGCGGGCGGCAAATCGCCGACCCTGCGTAGCCAGGCCATTCAGAATTCCTAATTCCTAATTCCCAATTCCTAATTTTCCTCTACAACTGACCGATTATCCCGGCAGTGCTGAGCTGCTGCCGATTCCATACGACCACGGAGAATCGCCCATGACAAACAACATCTCGCCCGTCACCGTCGTCGGCGCGGGCCTTGCGGGGTGCGAAGCCGCCTGGCAGCTGGCAAAGCGCGGCGTGCCGGTCAGGCTGATCGACATGAAGCCCCAAAAGTACAGCCCGGCCCACAAGAGCCCCGGCTTCGCGGAGCTGGTGTGCTCCAACTCCTTAAAGGCGGAGCACCTGACCAACGCCTCTGGCCTTTTGAAGGCGGAGCTTCGCGCGCTGGACAGCCTGATACTGTCCGCAGCGGAGGCCTCCCGCGTGCCCGCGGGCGGAGCGCTGGCGGTGGACCGGCGCCTGTTTTCGGACAGGATCACCGAGGCCGTGAAGGGGCATCCGCTGGTCACCTTCGAGTCGAGGGTGGTGGACGAGCTCCCCGAGGGACCCACGATCATCGCCACCGGGCCGCTGACCGACCCGGCGCTGTGCGACGCCATCGCCCGCCGGACCGGGGTGCAGTCGCTGAACTTCTTCGACGCCGCCGCCCCCATCGTCACCGCCGAATCGCTGGACATGGACAAGGTGTTCCGCGCCTCCCGCTACGGGCGGGGGACCGACGACTACCTGAACTGCCCCATGACCGAGGAGGAGTACAACGCCTTCTACGACGCCCTGATCGGCGCGGAGCTGGCGGAGCTGCACGACTTCGAGAAGAAGCTGGTGTTCGAGGGCTGTCTGGCGGTGGAGATCCTGGCCTCCCGCGGGCGGCAGACGCTGGCCTTCGGGCCGCTCAAGCCCGTGGGCCTCACCGACCCCCGCACGGGCAGGACCCCCTACGCCGTGGTGCAGCTGCGGCAGGAGAACGCCCAGGGGAGCCTGTACAATCTGGTGGGCTTCCAGACCCGCCTCAAGTGGGGCGAGCAGAAGCGGGTGTTTTCGATGATCCCGGGGCTGGAGCACGCGGAGTTCGCCCGCTACGGCGTGATGCACCGCAACACCTACTTAAACGGCCCCGCGCTGTTGACCAGCAACTACGCCCTCAAGTCCGACCCGCTGACGCGGTTCGCGGGCCAGCTCTCCGGCGTGGAGGGCTACATGGAGTCCACCGCCAGCGGTCTCACCGCCGCGCTGGGGCTGCTTTGCGCTCTGGAGGGCAGGCCCGAGCCGGACTTCACCGGCAAGACCATCATCGGCGCGCTCGCCCGCCACGTCATGACTCCCACCCCCAACTTCCAGCCGATGAACGCCAATTTCGGCATACTGGACCCGCTGCCCTTCCGGGTGCGCGGCAAGAAGAACCGGTATGAAAAGCTGTCCGAGACGGCCATCGAGACCATGAACGAGGTGATCCAGACCTATGAGCTACGATAACGAACCCAGGAGTCCCTTCCGGGGCACCACCATCTGCGCGGTGAAGCGCGACGGCCAGATCGCCGTGGCCGGAGACGGGCAGGTCACCATGGGCGAGCACACCATCATGAAGGGCACCGCCAGAAAGGTGCGGCGCATCTACGGCGGCAAGGTCGTGGTGGGCTTCGCCGGCAGCGTGGCGGACGCCTTCGCCCTGTCCGAGAAGTTCGAGGACAAGCTGACCCAGTATTCCGGCAACCTCCCCCGCGCCGCCGTGGAGCTGGCGCAGGACTGGCGGATGGACAAGGCGATGCGCCGCCTGGAGGCCATGCTGCTGTGCGCCGATCAGGACAATCTGATGCTGGTTTCCGGCACCGGCGAGGTCATTGAGCCCGACGACGGCATCCTCGCCATCGGCTCCGGCGGCAACTACGCCCTGGCCGCGGCCCGCGCCCTGTATCAGAACACCGACCTCTCCGCCGCCGAGATCGCCGAAAAGGCGCTGCACATCGCCTCGGAGATCTGCGTCTACACCAACGACCACATCATCGTGGAAACCGTATAGGACCCCCGCGCTGAAAGGATAACGCCATGACAACACTAACGCCCCGCGAGATCGTGCGGGAACTTGACAGATTCATCATCGGGCAGGACGACGCCAAGCGGGCCGTTGCCGTGGCCCTCAGAAACCGCTATCGCCGGGCGCAGCTGCCGGACGACATCCGCGAGGAGGTCACGCCCAAGAACATACTGATGGTCGGCCCCACCGGCGTGGGCAAGACCGAGATCGCCCGCAGGCTGGCGAAGCTGGTGGACGCGCCCTTCGTGAAGGTGGAGGCCACCAAGTTCACCGAGGTGGGCTATGTGGGCCGGGACGTGGAGGGCATCATCCGCGACCTGATGGAGGCGTCTATCCGCCTGGTGAAGGGCCAGCACACCGAGCGCGTGAGCCTGCGGGCCGCCGCCGCGGTGGAGGACCGGCTGGTGGAGCTGCTGACCCACGCGGTCAAGCGCAAGCCGGTGAACCCGCTGGACATCCTGCTGGGCAACAAGCCCAAGGAGCCGGAGCTGTCCCCGGAGGACAGGAGCGCCCTGGCCATCCGGCAGGACGACGTGCGCACCCGCCTGCGCAACGGCGAGCTGGAGCACGAGATCGTGGAGGTTGAGGTCGAGGAGACGAAGCCCGCCCCCGAGATCCCCGGCGTGGACATCAACATCAACGACATGATGGGCGGCATCCTGCCGAAAAAGACCAAGCTGCGCAAGGTGGAGGTCCGGGAGGCCCGCAAGATCCTGATGGCCGAGGAGGAGCAGAACCTCATCGACATGGACCGGGTCTATTCCGAGGCCATCGAGCGCGCCGAGCAGCACGGCATCGTGTTCCTGGACGAGATCGACAAGGTGGCCGGCCGCGGCAGCGGCAGGGGCCCCGACGTGAGCCGCGAGGGCGTGCAGCGGGACATCCTGCCCATCGTCGAGGGCTGCACCGTGAACACCAAGTACGGCCCCGTCAAAACCGACCACATCCTCTTCATCGCCGCGGGCGCGTTCCACGTGTCCAAGGTCACCGACCTGATCCCCGAGCTGCAGGGCCGCTTTCCCGTGCGGGTGGAGCTGAAGCCCCTCTCAGTGGAGGACTACAAGCGCATCCTCACCCAGCCCGAGAACGCCCTGATCCGCCAGTACCAGCTGCTGCTGGGCGTGGACGGCGTCAGCCTGGAGTTCGACGACTCCGCCCTGTCCCTCATCGCGGAGTACGCCTGGCAGGAGAACGAGTCCTCCGAGAACATCGGCGCCCGCCGCCTCCACACCCTGATGGAGAAGATCCTCAACGATATCGCCTTCAACGCCGGCGGCGGCGACGCCCCCCAGATCAGCGTGCAGGTCAACGCCGACTACGTCCGCGCCCAGATGAAGGCCGATATCCAGCAGAAGGACGTACATAAATACATACTGTAAGAATTGGGAATTGGGAATTGGGAATTAAAGATGGTCGCTGCCGCGCGCTCCGTTGGGGGCGTCGTCAGCCCAACGCAGCCAGGCCATTCATAATTCCCAATTCCCAATTCCAAATTCCCAATTCTCCCTGGAGGTTTCAATGGATCGACAGACGAAGGCAGGCAGCTGGGACACGGTGATCCGCCCCAGGACGGGGTGGTTCGACCTGGACCTGAAGGACCTGCTGCGCTACAGGGACCTGATCCTGCTGATGGTGAAGCGGAACTTCACGGTGCTGTACAAGCAGACGGTGCTGGGCCCGGCGTGGGTGGTGATCCAGCCGCTGCTGACCACGCTGGTGTTCACGGTGATCTTCGGCAGCGTGGCGGGACTGCCCACGGACGGCGTGCCCAAGTTCGTATTCTACATGGGCGGCAACGTGTGCTGGAGCTACTTTGCCAACTGCCTGCAAAACACCTCCAGCACCTTCGTCAAGAACAGCGACCTGTTCGGCAAGGTCTACTTTCCCCGGCTGTGCGTGCCCATCGCCACCATCCTCACGGAGCTGATCAACTTCCTGGTGCAGTTCGTGCTGTTCCTCATCATGGTGGCCTACTGCCTCCTCCAGAGATCCGGCCCGGCGGTGACGCCCAACTGGCGGCTCATCGCGCTGACGCCGCTGCTGCTTCTGCAATTGGGCGTGCTGGGGCTGGGCTTTGGCATCATCGTGTCCGCGCTGACCACCAAATACCGCGACCTGGCCATGCTGGTGTCCTTCGGCGTCCACCTGTGGATGTACGCCACCCCCGTGACCTACTCCACCTCCATGATCGCCGAGAAGTTCCCGCAGATGATGGGCCTGTACATGCTCAACCCCATCACCCCCATCATCGAGCTGTTCCGCGCCGCCTACCTGGGCACCGACGTCTATTCCTACGGCTACAACCTCCAGTCCGTCATCGTCACCGTCGTCGTCTTCACCGTCGGCGTCATACTCTTCAGCCGCATCGAAAAGACGTTCATGGATACGGTGTGACGAATTAGGAATGAGGAATTAGGAATTAGGAATTAAAAATAGCGGCTGCCGCGCGCCCAATGCCGAAGCATCGAGTACGACCTCGCAGGCAGCGCTTCATCACATCTGCGCAGCCCAGCCATTTAATTCCTCATTCCTAATTCCTAATTCCTAATTCAACAAGTTCCACCCTCTCGTCAGACCTCCCATCCCACCGCCTCTTTACACCCATCTCTCCCAACGAAAGGATCACACCATGTCTGAACGTCTCCTCGAAGTGGATCGCGTCTCCAAGCAGTACCGGCTGGGCATGATCGGCGGCAGGACCCTGAACGCCGAGCTGGCCAGCTGGCTGGCGCGGGTGCGCGGCAGGGAGGACCCCAACAGCAAGATCGGCATGGAGCACCGGGAGCCCAACGAGAAATTCTGGGCGCTGGAGGACGTGAGCTTCAGCGTGGACCGGGGCGACGCCGTGGCCATCACGGGCCGCAACGGCGCGGGGAAGTCCACCATCCTCAAGCTGATCTCCCGCATCACCGCTCCCACCCGAGGCGAGATACGCATCCGCGGGCGGGTGGCGAGCCTGCTGGAGATCGGCACGGGCTTTCACCGGGAGCTGAGCGGGCGGGACAACATCTACCTGAACGGCGCGATCCTGGGCATGAATCGGGCCGAGACCACCTCCAAGATCAGGGACATCATCGAATTTTCCGAGATCGGCCCCTTCATCGACACCCCGGTGAAGCGCTACTCCTCGGGCATGTACGTGAAGCTGGCCTTTGCCGTGGCCGCCCACCTGGACCCGGACGTGATGATCTGCGACGAGGTGCTGGCGGTGGGCGACCTGACCTTCCAGCAGAAGTGCCTGCAAAAGATGTCCGAGATCGCCCGGGAGGGCCGCGCGGTGCTCTACGTCAGCCACAACATGCGCACCGTGTCCCAGCTGTGCAACCGCGGCCTGTACCTGGAGCAGGGGCGCCTCAGGTACGACGGCACCGTGGAGCACGCCATCGAGCTCTACGGCGGCAGCGGGGAGCGCTCCCTCCGGCAGGACCTGGACAGCATCCCCCATCCCCGGGGCCGCGGCGACACCATGCGCATGCTGGAGATCGAATTCCTGAACACCCCTTCGCTGGAGTACACCATGGACGGCGCGATGGAATTCCGCCTGAAATGCGTATCTCACCTGCCGGACCCCCGGCTGCGCATCCGGCTCATCATCAAAAACAGCGTCACCGCCCCCATCGCCATGACCCAGACCGAGCCCTTCGAGGTGGCTGCCGAGGAGGTCTTTGAGCGCCGCATCCGCCTCTCCCTGGACAGCCTGGCCCCCGGCGAGTACATCATGAAGCTCTCCCTGGTCTCCGGCACTCCCCGGGGCACCACCACCTACTACGATACCCTGGAGGACGTCAGCCGCTTCATCATCACCGACGACCCCGCCCGCAACGCCGGTTTCATCTGGTCCGAGCGCCTGTGGGGCCACTACCGGCTGAAGCCGCTGGAGTTCGTGGACTGAGGGAAAACGGTAAAAAAAGGTAACTGTTCAGTTCTGCGACAAACAGAGACTTGGCAGGCTGCGCCTTTCAGGGGAGCTGTCGCCGACGAAGTCGGTGACTGAGAGGTCGTTCCCCGTTGCCTCGTACAATCTCCACTTATCACAGCAGAACTGAATAGATACAAAAAAAGAGTGGAAAGCGGGGAGTGGCGAGTTAAACAGTGAGCTGACGCGCTTTCCATCTGATAGCGCCAGCCGCCATTTTACTCGCCACTCCCCGCTTTCCACTTTCAACTACACGACCCAGCCCTGCCTTTCGGCAGAGCCGTTTATTTGTCCTTACGACAGCTCGACGCCGTTCTCGATGTCCGCGATCATGTTGACGCGGATGCTGTGGCGGCCGCCGGAGAACTCCGTGGTGAGGAACGTATCCACGATGGCCTCGGCCATGACGGGGCCGATCATCCGCGCGCCCATGGCGACGATGTTGGCGTTGTTGTGTTCACGGGAGAGCTGGCAGCTCACCGGCTCGGAGCAGAGCGCGCAGCGCACGCCCTTGACCTTGTTGGCGGCCATGGAGATGCCGATGCCCGTGCCGCAGATCAGTATGCCCCGGTCGCAGGCCCCGGACACCACGGCCTCGGCCACCTTCTGCGCGTAGATGGGATAGTGGTTGCTCTCCGGCGCGTCGGTGCCGAAGTTGACGACCTCGTAGCCCTTCCCCGTCAGATAGTCCACCAGATGCTGCTTCAGTTCCACACCCACATGGTCGTTCCCAATCGCAATCTTCATTTTCCCCGTTCCTTTCAAAATGGTTTTTTGTAACTGTTCAGTCGCGGACTCCTTCCGACCCGCTTCGCGGGCCACCTCCCTCAAAGAGGGAGGCTTTTGGGTTCCCCGTTCAGGCTCCCGTCCAGGCTCCCGTCCAGGCTTCCTCTCCGAGGGAGCTGTCAGCCGTAGGCTGACTGAGGGAGTTGAGGAAGCTGGCAGCCGCAGGCTGACTGATGGAGTCATCCCTGAGTGACTGAATCGTTACGGTTTTTTATTCACCTGTTCACCCTGACCAAGCCGTCAGGCAACCGTGCTACCACCCCAGATTGTCCAGCAGGATATACCCCGCGTAGCCGTTGTACTCGCAGTAGGCGAAGCGGTCGTCCACGATGGAGGCGTTGGTGACATAGGCCCCCACGGGCACGCGCGCGACGCGGTTGGAGCGGGTGTCGGGGGACTGGCGCAGGGAGGCGTAGGACAGGCAGTTGACGATGCGTGCGGTGCCGATGTAGTTGTCGGAGGCGCTGTAGCCGTAGCTGTCGCCGCCGCTGCCGCCGGAGACCCATGCCAGGTTGCTGTTGAGGATATAGCCGTCCACGTTGCCGTAGACGCAGTAGGAATAGCGGTCGTCCTGATAGTACACATTGGTCACGATGGACCCCAGCGGCACCTGCAAAAGCCGCTGGCTGCTGGAATCGGGATAGGCCCGCAGCCAGGTATAGGACGCGCAGTTGACGATCTGGTAGTTGCCCATATACGCGCTGTCCGGGTATTCATAGCCCACCGGCCCGCAGATGAAGGACAGGTTGGAGTTGGGGATGTAGCCCGCGTAACCCTCGTATTCGCAGTAGACGTATTTGCCGTCGTAATAGTAGCAATTGGTCACCACCGCGCCGGCGGGCACCTTGCACACCTTCCCCGCGAAGGTGCCGGGGCGGTCCCGCATCCAGGTGTAGGTCTTGACCCCCACCACCTCCATGGACCCCAGCAGGTTGGTGTAGTCCTCCAGCGCGTAGGCCTGGGCCGCATAGGCGCAGCAGCCTGCCGCCATGCACAGGATCAGCGCCGCGCACACCGCCGTCATCAGCTTCCTCATCACAACTCCCCCTTTGCACCTTTTGACGTTAAGACCATATTACATGAAAAAGGGCGAAATGTCAATGGGAAGATGCCCGGAGATCAATACTTCAATATCTTCGGCACGACCGCCGCGGCGATCCTGTAGGCGGGGTTTTCCAGGCGCTTGCGGACCCTGGCCAGCTCCTCGCGGATGGGGAGGTGCTGGGGACAGTGGGTCTCACACTTGCCGCATTTGACGCACAGGCCGGCGTTGGAGCGCACCTTGCGGAGGGTAGTGCACATCATGTACTCCTTCAAGCCGGTGAACAGGCTGTCGGCGTAGCTGGTGTTGTAGGCGGCGAAGCACACGGGGATGTCCACGCCCTTGGGACAGGGCTGACAGTAGCCGCAGCCGGTGCAGTTGACCCGCGTCCCCTTGGCGAAGGCGTCCAGCACCCGGCGGTACAGGTCCAGCTCGTCGGCGGTCAGGGCGTTGGGCAGGGCGTCGTCGGCCACGCGGCAGTTCTCCTCCACCTGGGCGATGTCGTTCATGCCGGAGAGCACCACGGTCACCTCCGGGCGGTTCCACAGCCAGCGCAGGCCCCACTCGGCGGGGGAGCGCCTGGGCTGCATGGCCTCGAATTCGTGGCTCACCGGCCTGGGCAGCCCCGCGGCCAGCTTGCCGCCCCGCAGCGGCTCCATGATGACGACGGGCAGGCCCCTGGACGCGGCATACTCCAGCCCCTCCACGCCCGCCTGGCTGCGCTCGTCCATGTAGTTGAGCTGGATCTGGCAGAAGTCCCAGTCCCAGGCGTCGATCAGCGCCTTGAATTGCAGCGTGCCGCCGTGGAAGGAAAAGCCGATGTTGCGGATCTGCCCCGCCGCGCGCCGCTTCGCCACCCATTCCTTCAGGCCCAGCGCGCACAGCCGTTCAAAGGACTGGGCGTCGTTCATCATGTGCATCAGGTAGTAGTCCACGTGGTCCGTCTGGAGGCGTCTGAGCTCCTCGTCGAAGAAGGCGTCGAAGTCCTCCGGCTTCTTCACCCGGTACTGGGGCAGCTTCGTGGCGATGTTCAGCTGATCCCGACAGCCGTATTCCTGTATGAACCGCCCCAGCGCCTCCTCACTGCCGGGATAGGCCCAGGCCGTGTCGAAGTAGTTCACCCCCAGGTCCAGCGCCCGCTTGAGCTCCCGGTTGGCCTTCTCCTGGTCGATGCCGCCGCCCTTGCGCGTAAATCGCATGCACCCGAACCCCAGCACCGACAGCTGCGCCCCGTTCCTCGGATTCGCCCTGTACTGCATAACCTCGCCTCCCGCGTCGTTTTCAACATTATAACCGATGTTGAACGGGAAGGCAATATGTGAGGCGTATTTAGGATGGTTGTAGTTCCTGCGGGATGGTAGTGCGGGATGGAGGGAAAAGGGAATAGGGAACAGGGAACAGGAATAGCCTGGTTACGTAGCGGCGGCAATGCGCCGCCCGCCGGGGAGTACGAATCATATCAATATCGCCGCCCCTGCGAAGCACGCGGCAGCGGTCAACCCTTTTCCCTTTTGCCTGTTCCCTTTTCCCTCATTCCCTTTTCCCTCTTCCCCGCCTTCACCATCAATCTTAATAAACCCATATTCCCAGCGGGATGGCAGGGCGGCGGGAAAGGGGGTATGGTATTATGCAGGCTGTGGTTCTGTCCTTGTAGCTGTTCAGGTCTGCGAGTAATTCAGATTTGTCAGTAAAAATCAGGAATCAGGAATTGGGAATTAAAGGGCTTGGCTGTGTCGGAGCGGCGATTCGCTGCCCGCCGGGCTGTACATTTCGCGTCGGAATTGGGCAGGCAACCATTGGTCGCTCCCGTACAACGCGCGGCAGCTGCTATTAATTCCTAATTCCTAATTCCCAATTCCTAATTCTTCCAGACATTTTCCCGTTTATTCCGGCAAAACTGACCAGATGCACGATTTAAAATGTCCCCCAAGGACCGAACCCCCACCGCCACGCAAGAACACATTCACACAGGAGCGCATCATGGATCGACATTTGACCGAGGGCAGCATACGACGGGGGATCATCGGCTTTGCCATCCCCATATTCATCGGCTATCTGTTTCAGCAGCTCTACAACACGGCGGATTCGCTGATCGTCGGCAACTATCTGGGCGAAAACGCGCTGGCGGCGGTGAGCTCCAACGCGGCCTTCATCTACCTGTTCGTGGGCTTCTTCATGGGCTTCGCCACGGGCGCGGGGGTGGTGATCGCGCGGCACATCGGCGCGGACGACCCCCATCAGACATCGCTGGCCGTGCACACCACGGTGGCCATGGGCCTGGCGTTCAGCGTGCTGGTATCGGTGCTGGGCGTGGCCGTGACCCCTGCGATGCTGCGCTGGATGCGCACCCCGCCGGAGGTGTTCACGGAGTCCTGCAAGTATCTGCGCATCTACTTCGCCGGGGCCACGGGACTGGTGATGTACAACATGCTGGTGGGCATATTGCAGGCCTCGGGGGACAGCCGTCACCCGCTGATCTACCTGATCGCCAGCTCGCTGGTGAACGTGGTGCTGGACGTGCTGTTCGTGGCGGCGTTCCACATGGGCGTCGAGGGCGCGGCCTACGCCACCGTCATCTCCCAGTTTCTGAGCATGTTTCTGGCGGCGGCGCGGCTGATGCGGCTGGAGGGCAGCATCCGCGTGGTCCCGCGGCGGGTGCGCTTCGACCCGGACAACCTGCGCTACATCGTCCGCAACGGCCTCCCCACGGCGCTGCAGGCCTGCGTCATCGACCTGTCCAATCTGCTGATACAGTCCTACATCAATTCCTTCGGCAACCTGGCTATGGCGGGCATCGGCGCGTCCACCAAGGTGGAGGGCTTCGCGTTTCTGCCGGTGACGGCCTTCTCCATGGCGGTGACCACCTTCGTCTCCCAGAACATGGGCGCGCGCAAGTACGACCGCGTGCGCGGCGGCATACGCTTCGGCCTGCTGTGCACCCTGGTCACCATCGAGCTGCTGGGCGTGGCGACGTTCCTGTTCGCGCCGCAGATCGTGGGCCTGTTCAACCGCAACCCCGAGGTCATCCGCTTCGGCAGGGGCCGCACCCAGGTCTGCGCGCTGTTCTACTGCCTGGTGGGCTTCTCCCACGTGGCTTCCGCGGTCATGCGCGGCCTGGGCAAGCCCATGACGCCCATGGTCATCATGCTCACCTGCTGGTGCGCCGTGCGCATTCTGGTGCTGTTCACCCTCGGCCAGGCTGTCCACGACATCCGCCTCGCCTTCTGGATCTACCCCTTCACCTGGGCCCTCTCCAGCGCCGTCTACGCCGTCCTGCTCAAGCGGATAAGGGTGGACCGGCTGGAGGCGGCGTGACGGAGACCCGCCCCGCCTCCGAGGATACGGGGCATTCACATGTCGAAGGGTTGCATCTGACCTTTGCGTAGTTACCGTTCATCCTTCAAATTGGGATTTAGGGAGTCAGAGGCTGTGCCGTAACTCCCCCTACTCCCTACTGCCTACTCCCTACTCCCTGGATTTGTCGGGCAAAGCCCGACAAATCCCCATTTATCGCATTGGTTGAACGGTAACTTGCGTTGCGTTAATCTTCCATAACGTCAACCCATTTCGCTTGACAAGCCTGCACCGATGGGGTATAATATACAGGCTGTCAAGATAATTTACTTGCGGGGGATGCTGAATGGCGGACATGGAGGCGCGGGTGGCGCTGAACTACCTGCTGGACTTTTACGGACCGCTGCTGACCCCCCACCGGCAGGAGCTGATGCGGCTCTACTGCGAGGAGGACCTCTCCCAGCAGGAGATCGCGGAGCAGCTGGACATCACCCGTCAGGGGGTGTTCGACGCCATCGCCAAGTCGAAGAAGCAGCTCACGGACTATGAGCGCAAGCTCGGCCTGGTGGCCCGGTACCGGGAGCAGACGGCCGCCGCCGCGGCGTGCCTGGAGGCGCTGGAGCGCCTGCGCACCGTGCCGGAGGACCGGGCGCTGCTGGAGACGGCGAAGGAGGCGCTGACGCGCGTCATCAGAGATCGATAACGAGGTGATCGCATGGCATTCGAGGGATTGACCGAGAAACTGCAAAGCGCTTTTAAGAAGATCAACAGCAAGGGCAAGCTGACCGAGGCCGACGTCAAGGCCGCGATGCGCGAGGTGCGCATGGCGCTGTTGGAGGCGGACGTCAACTTCCTGGTGGTCAAGGACTTCATCAAGAAGGTCACCGAGCGCACGGTGGGCGCGGACATCATGGCCAGCCTGACCCCCGGCCAGCAGGTCATCAAGATCGTCAACGAGGAACTGACCAGCCTGATGGGCGGCCAGAACGCCCGGCTGACCTACTCCCCCCAGGCGCCCACGATCTACATGATGGCGGGCCTGCAGGGCGCGGGCAAGACCACCATGTGCGGCAAGCTGGGCAACCTGCTGAAGAAGGACAACAAGAAGCCCCTGCTGGTGGCCTGCGACGTGTACCGCCCCGCCGCCATCAAACAGCTCCAGGTCGTCGGCGGCCAGGTGGGCGTGGAGGTCTTCGAGCGCGGCCAGGGCGACCCGGTCCAGATCGCGAAGGAGGCCGTCGAGTACGCCCGTTACTACGGCCGCGACCCGGTCATCATCGACACCGCAGGCCGCCTCCACATCGACGAGAAACTGATGCAGGAGCTGCGCGACGTGCGCGACGCCGTGCATCCCCAGGAGATCCTGCTGGTGGTCGACGCCATGACCGGCCAGGACGCCGTGAACGTGGCCAAGACCTTCAATGAGGAGCTGGGTGTGGACGGCGTGATCCTCACCAAGCTGGACGGCGACACCCGCGGCGGCGCGGCCATTTCAGTGCGCGCGGTCACCGGTAAGCCCATCAAGTTCTCCGGCATCGGCGAGAAGCTCACCGACATCGAGCCCTTCCACCCCGACCGCATGGCCAGCCGCATCCTCGGCATGGGCGACGTGCTGACGCTGATCGACAAGGCTCAGGAGAGCTACGACGAGCAGCAGGCCATCGACCTCACCCGCAAGATGCGCACCAACACCTTCAACCTGGAGGATTACCTGGAGCAGCTGCGGCAGATGAGCAAAATGGGCTCCATCACCGACCTGCTCAAGATGATCCCCGGCGTGGGCTCCAAGATCAAGGACACCGAGATCGACGAGGAGGCCATCGCCAAGGTCCAGAAGAAGAACGAGGCCATCATCCTCTCCATGACCCGCATGGAGCGCCGCAACCCCGACATCTTAAACGGCAGCCGCAAGCGCCGCATCGCCGCCGGCTCCGGCACCACCGTCCAGGAGGTCAACCTGCTGCTCAAGCAGTTCGACCAGGCCCGCGAAATGATGAAGAAGGTCATGGGCGGCGGCAAGCGCAAGATGCGCATGCCCTTCGGCAGGATGCCGAAATTCAAGTGATATACCAGGCCACAGGCCGTATATAACAACATCCGAACATTTTAAGGAGGAATATCCCATGGTCAAGATTCGTTTGAAGAGGATGGGCATGAAGAAGAAGCCCTTCTATCGTCTGGTCGTTACCGACAGCCGCAACCCCCGCGACGGCCGCTTCATCGAGGAGCTGGGCTACTACAACCCCGTTTCCGAGCCCGTCGAGCTGAAGATCAATGACGAACGCGCCAAGTATTGGCTGGGCGTGGGCGCTCAGCCCACCGACACCGTGCGCGGCCTGCTGAAGAAGGGCGGAGTCCTGTAATCATGGTTGAGCTGGTCAAATACATCGCCCAGTCTCTGGTGGAAAAGCCCGAGGCTGTGGACGTGCGCGAGGTGGAAACCGAGGACAGCATCGTCGTCGAGCTTCGCGTCGATCCCGAGGACATGGGCAAGGTCATCGGCAAGCAGGGACGCATCGCCAAGGCGATCCGCACCGTGGTCAAGGCCGCTTCCGTCAAGCTCCCCAAGCCCGTATTCGTCGAGATCATCTAAAACAAACGCACGGCCGTCAGGCCGTGTTTTTGTATGCTTATTAGGGAGTAGGGAGTAGGCAGTAGGGAGTAGGGAAGTTACGGCAAGCCACCAACTCCTACTGAAATCCCCGTATTTCTTATGCTTTTCTCTCCCTCGGCTCCCCTCTCAGGGGAGCTGTCAGCCAAAGGCTGACTGAGAGGTCGTCCCCCGTGAATGTAATGCACAGGCAACAGGCAATAGGCATCAGTCAAAATGCCTGGAACGCCATCGACCAAACGCCAGCCCCCTCGGCTCCCCTCCCAGGTGAGCTGTCAGCCGCAGGCTGACTGAGAGGTCGTCCCCCGTGAATGTAATGCACAGGCAACAGGCAATAGGCATCAGTCAGAGTGCCGGGAACGCCCTTTGACCTAACACCAGCCCCCTCGGCTCCCCTCCCAGGGGAGCTGTCAGCCAAA
>CADCAS010000008.1 GCA_902799465.1 uncultured Eubacteriales bacterium | reverse complement strand
CAGTGCGCTTTTCCTTTTTCTGCCCATGTCCTTACCTCCGTGATATTGTTATTCTATCACAGTTTTGAAGCTATTTACAGAAAAAAGTGAAAAGGCTCGTATCGGGCGGGCGGCGCATCGCCGCCCCTGCGGCGCGCGCGGCATCGTCCATTCCTGTTTCCTGTTCCCTGTTCCCTTTATTCCCTCACTCCAGTCGTACCGAATGCTTCGGCATCGGGCAGGCGGCGCATCGCCGCCCCTACGACGCGCGGCATCGTCCATTCCTGTTCCCTGTTGCCTGTTCCCTGTTGCCTGTTCCCTGTTCCCTGTTCCCTTTATTCCCTCACTCCAGTCGTACCGAATGCTTCGGCATCGGGCGGGCGGCACATCGCCGCCCCTACGACGCGCGGCAGCGGCCATTCCTGTTCCCTGTTGCCTGTTCCCTGTTGCCTGTTCCCTGTTGCCTGTTCCCTGCTGCCTGTTCCCTGTTGCCTGTTGCCTGTTGCCTGTTCCCTGTTCCCTGTTCCCTGTTGCCTGTTCCCTACTCCCTCACTCCAGCCGCACCCGCTCGATCTCGCGGCGGAGCTCGTTGCGGCGCTCGTGGAACATGAGGTCGTGGGAGTGCTTGTAGTAGGCGTCGCAGCCGTAGCGGGCGATGAAGCGGGCGGCGGCGGGCGAGGCGGTCAGCTCGGTGACCAGGATCAGCAGCTCCTGGCCCTCTGGGAAGGCGGTCTCGCAGAAGGCGAACATGTTGTCCAGACGGGCGCGGACCCGGGCCGCGTCGGCGTTGAGGGCCTCTCCCCGCTCCGCGAACAGGGCCTTGAGCCGGTCAAAGGGCGGGGTCTGATCGTCCAGCCGTCCGGCCATCTCCTCCAGCTGAGACGCGGCGGCGCGGGCGACCCGGCCCTGCTCGGCGTTCAGGGCGTTGGCGCGGCGGCGCTGCCCGGCGTGACGGCGCACGGTCTCGGCGGCCTCGCTGACGATGCGCGCGGCGGCCTCGGTCCCGGCGTCAGCGAGAACGGCCCTGCGGGCGCGGAGCTGCTCGGCCACGACGGACCGCGCCTGCATCTCCACCCCCACCCGGCTCAGATCGCCGCCCACGCCGTCCAGCAGCAGGCTCAGCAGGCTCAGCCGCTCGTCGAAGCGAGCGTTCATGGCGCGCTCGCGTATGGCGTCGGAGACCTCGCCCGAGAGGATGTGCTCGATCTGGTAGTCGGAGCGGTACTTGTTGAACAGGGCGCAGTACATGGTGAAGCTCTTGGCCACCCGGTCGTTCTGGAGGTACTGCCGGGTCAGGGTCTCGTCCACCGGGAAGCCGCGCCGCTCGTACAGCTTCATCATGTCCGACAGGTCCACCCAGCCGCGGGCGGTGACGAACCGCTTGCCGTCCACGGTGGACTCGATCAGGTAGAAATCCTGGGGATGGATCTCCAGATAGCTGGTCACGGCAGGGTGCACGCCCTTCTCGGCGGCGTAGGTCTTCCACACGCCGTAGTCCGGCTCCACGTCGATGCGCTTCATGCGGTCCCAGGTGACGATGTCGAACTCCCGCACCGAATTGTTGTACTCCGGGGGATTGCCCGCAGTGACGATGATCCAGCCCTGCGGCACGCGGTGCCGCCCGAAGGTCTTGTATTGCAGAAATTGCAGCATCGACGGGGCCAGCGTCTCGGAGACGCAGTTGATCTCGTCTAAAAACAGTATGCCCCTGTCCACCCCCGTGGCCGCCATGCAGTCGTAGATGGAGGCGATGATCTCCGACATCGTGTACTCCGACACGCTGTAGCGCTCGCCCCCGTATTCCTTCTCCACGATGAACGGCAGGCCCAGCGCGCTCTGGCGGGTGTGGTGGGTCATGGAGTAGGCCACCAGGCCGATGTCCAGCTCCTGGGCGATCTGGGCCATGATGTCCGTCTTGCCGATGCCCGGCGCGCCCATCAGAAAGATCGGGCGCTGGCGCTCCACCGGGATCGCCGGTTCGCCGTATTCGTCCGTGGTCAGATACGCCTCCACCGCATACTTGATCTGCGCCTTGGCCTGCTGGATGTTCATGATGATGCTCCTTTGATGGTTATTGTTGTTGGGGGAGTAGAGCTTGACGGGTTGACATCAAATTGAAAATGGAGAATGGAGAATGGAAAATGGTGGTGCAAATCCTGCGGATTTGTATGATTAAACATTATAAGTGACGCTGTCACGCTTATTTACTGTCCATTTTAATCAATGAAATCTGCAAAGATTTCTACATCCATTCTCCATTTTCCATTCTCAATTCTCAATTCAAACAAGCCCCCCATTCAGCGGGACAACCGAACCGCCGCCGCATCACTCCTCCACCACGACCTTCATCGCCCAGGTGGGGACCTCGGGGATGGGGGTGTCGGAAGGGAGGAAGGCGAAGGCGGTCTCGTAGTCGGGCTTGCGGGCGGGATAGGTCCCGGCGCCGTCGGTGAAGTAGATGAGGCCCTTGAGGCGGGTGAAGGCGCCCTGGCGGAGCAGCTCGTCCACGTATTCAAACACGGGGCGGAAGTCGGTGCCGCCCAGGCCCTTGACGGAGAAGGTCTCCATGTAGGCGTCGAACTCCCGCTGGCTGGTGAGCCGCACGGCCTCGCGGACCTCGGCGTCGCACTGGACGATGTGGAGGTTGAACTTGTGGAAGAAGTTCTCCTCCCCCTTGAGGATGCCCCAGGTCTTTTCGATGAAGCGCTTCACCGGCTCGCCCCGGGTAGAACCTGAGGTGTCGATGGCCAGCACGAAGTCCCGCACCCGCTGTACCTCCCGGGTCTCCAGCGGCTCGATGAGGGGCAGGTTTTTGTACAGCTTCAGCCCGTAGGTGTAGAAGATCTGGTCGAACTCGTCCGGGTTCAGCTCCGCCGCTTCGCCCAGCACGGTGAACTTGCGCAGGAAGGCGGCGTAGTCGATCCTCTCCCGGTTCAGCTCGTTGAGTCGCTCCAGCAGGTCCCCGGCGCTGTCGCCGCGGCGGCGGGAGAAGGTGTCCAGGTCGGCCTGGATGCGCTCGCCCACGTCCCGCCACTCCTTTTCCAGCTGGCGGCGGTCCCGGTCATTGCGGTCATCCTCCCGGAAATCGGGGGCCTCGGCGGGGGCGTCCCACTCGGCAAAGGCGTCGTTCAGGCCGCTGCCGCTGCCGCCCGAATCGGAGCGGTCCGACTGGGACGCGGCGTCGGCGGCGTCGCCCGCGCTGCCCAGGGAGTTGGGCGCGTCCAGGCCGCCGTCGGTGCGGGCGCTGCGGCTCTGGGAGCCCGCGGGGGAGCCCTCCGTGCCCTCGGTGTCCATGCCCTTGCCGACGTTGCGCTGGTCGGAGTCGTGGCGCTCGTCGTAGCGGCCCACGGACCGGCGGGTGGGGCTGTCCGAGGGGTCGGCCCGCATCCGTCGGGCCTCGCGCGCTTCCGCCTCGCCGTCGTCTGAGGCACTGGCCGTGGCGGCGGTGGCGTCGCCCTCCTCCCCTGCGTCAGAAGCCCCGCCGCCCTCGGGCTGGGGCTGGCTCTCGCCCGGCTCGGAGGGGAACGGCGCATTGGCGGACGGCTCGGGCGGGTCGCCCTCGGGCTTCTGTCCGCGACTCTGGGATTGGGACGCGCCGCCGTTGGACGGGTTGTCCTCCCCCTCCCCGTCGCCGTCCCCCGGCTCCAGCTCCCGGGCCTTTTTCGGCTTGTGCCACAGCACGTGGTCGTCCACCCTGAACAGCTCAGTCCATCCGGGCTGGGGCGGGGTCTGCTGGAAGAAGCGATACAGCTTCTCCGCGGTCAGGGGCCGCACCTGCGCGCGCAGGCCCTTTAGCACTGCCCGCCGGGCGTCGTCGCCGGGCAGGGCAAAGCGTTCGTCGTCCAGGGACAGGATCACGTCCTCTACGGCCAAATCGCAGGCCAGGTCCCAGTGGGACGGCTCCACCAGCGTGTCGATGAAGGGATGGCGGAACACGCAGTGCAGCAGCACGTGCAGGTAATCCCGGGACAGCCCCTGCTGGTCCGCCCGCAGATACCGCCGCAGCACGTGCTTCTCGCCGTAGTACAGCCGGGCGCCCTCGGTGGCGTAGGAGGTGTCCGCGGGCATGGGCGTCAGCCGAAACACCGCCACGTCCAGAAACCGCAGGTGCATGACGATGTGGTTCCGCGCCAGCCCCAGCGCCCGCCGGGCCAGGTCGGAGATGTTGGACACGTGGACGACCTCCTTGCCTGCCTGTTGCAGCATATCGATAGGGAAGTATCGAGGAGCGATGGATTCAAAGGAAACGGCGGCAGCGGCCGTTTCTGATTCCCGATTCAACAGATTCCCGCCTCACGGCATCTTGTCGATCCAGTCGTTGAGCAGCTGGCGCAGGGTGTTGGCGAGCTGCTGGCGCTGGCGGCTGGTGAGGGTGACGAAGTAGGCCTCGTCGCCGTCGCCGTCCCGGGGGATAGCCTGGCGTCCGGCGTCGGTGATGCGGAGCATATTGCCCCGGCGGTCGCCGCCCTTCTCCCGGCTCAGATAGCCCTTGCGCTCCAGCTTGGTGACGATCTCGCTCATGGACCCGGGCTGGACCCCCAGCATCTGCTGGAGCGCCCGCTGGGACAGGGCCTCGCGCCCCGCGAGTATGGACAGGATCAACGCCTGGCCGCGGGCGGGTCCGCCGTGGTCCCGGGGCATCAGGCGTCCGCTCAGCCGCAGCAGCTCGCCCAGCCCGGCGTCGGCCACCCGCTGCCGAAGCAGCGCTCCGTCCGGGACGGTGGGCTGGCCGTGGGGGCGAAGGTTGTAGCTGTCCTCCTCCCGTTCACGCTCGTCCACGGGGCGGCGGCCGCGGTCAAACTCCGGACGACGCTCGCGGACGGCGCGACTCTCGGGACGGTGGCCGTGGTCGAACTCGGAGCGGCGCTCGGGCTCGGGACGGCGCACATGATCGAACTCGGGACGGCGCACACCCTCAGGACGGCGTTCGGGCTCGGAACGGCGCTCAGGCTCGGGGCGGCGGACATTCTCGGCTCGGCGCTCGGGCTCGGGACGGCGGGCATTCTCCGTGCGGTGGCCGGGCTTGTGGTTCCGGCGGCGGGTGGGCTTGGCGGCGGGCTCGGCCTCCGCGCGGCACTCATTGCGCATGGGCTCCGGCGCGGCGGCGCGAACGGCCTGGAGGTCGGCGCGGCGCTCGGCCTTGGACTGTCGGGGCTTGCGCTCCTCCTGCCGGGGCTCCACAGCGATCACGGCCCGCTCAGGCTTGTTCGGCTTTCTTCCCCGCCCGCGGCGGCGGTGGTTTTCCTTCTGTTCATTCTCCTCCGCGCTCTGTGGCTGGCGTCCGCGCCCGCGCTGGGCCTTATCCAATGACATGTGTTTATCCTTCGGATCGCAATACCTCGGCATTGCGTCACTTCCTCTCATCATTTTGGTACCTAAATGTTAGCATACCGAAATATAGATGTCAAGGTACCTAATCACATGTTCATGGGATGTTAACGGGGGAGGGAATTTGTCGGGCATTGCCCGACATATTCCAGGCATCAGGCAACAGGCAACAGGCATCAGTCGGGGAGTTCAGGCATCAGTCAGGGAACGACCTCTCAGTCAGCCTGCCGGCTGACAGCTCCCCTGAAAGGGGAGCCAAGCGGGAGATGACGGTGCGTCAGCCTTGGCTCCCCTTTCAGGGGAGCTGTCACGCGCAGCGTGACTGAGAGATCGTCTCCCTTAGGAGCCGTGCAGAAATTATTCATACAGGAGGGAGGCGTGCCGGGGCACGTTGACCGACGACAACGCCGCAATGGCGGATTCAGACAAGCATAATGTATGAATAATTTCTGCACGGCTCCTTAGCCCTCTCTCTATCCGACAGCCTCAAATAGAAAGCCAGAGGCTTGCCGTCCCCCGACCAATGCCTGATGCCGCCAAAAAAGGCGCTCGGATGAGCGCCTTTTTTGGGCTAAAAACCTTACGCGGCCGCGTTCATGGCGTCGGCGACCTCGGCGGCGAAGGCAGCGGCCTCCGCGCCGGCGATGCGTCCGAAGACCACGAAGTCAGCCACGGCATTGCCGCCCAGGCGGTTGCCGCCGTGGACGCCGCCGGTGACCTCGCCCGCGGCGTAGAGGCCGGGGATGACGTTGCCGTCGGTGTCGATGACGTGGGTCTCGGGGTCGATCTTCAGTCCGCCCATGGTGTGGTGGATGCCGGCGGTGACCTTCACGGCGTAGAAGGGCGCGGTGTCCAGCGGCTCAGCGAAGGAGGTGCGGCCGAAGTCGGGGTCGTTCTTCTCGGCCACGTAGCCGTTCCAGGTGTTCATCGTCGCGGCAAAGGCGTCCGCGGGGATGCCCAGCGCCTCGGCCAGCGCCTCATAGGACTCGCCGGAGAGCATCAGGTCGCGCTTGATGTAGCCCTGGATGACGGAGGAGGCGTCCACCATCTTCTGATCCACGATCAGCCAGCTGAAGGATTCGGGCTGGGCGATCTCGGCGGCGGAGACCACGTCGCGGGTGCCGACCTCGTCGATGAAGCGCTCGCCGTTGGCGTTGACCAGGATGGCGCCGTCGCCGCGCAGGCCCTCGGTGATGAGGCTGGCGGTGTCATACTGCACGGTGGGATGGATCTGGATCTGCTCCATGTCCACGGTGTCCGCGCCGATGGCCTGCGCCATGGCGATGCCCTGGCCCTGGCAGCCGGAGGCGTTGGTGGTCATGAAGCCGGCCAGCTCGGGCTTGTACCGCACGACCATGTCCAGGTTCGCGCCGAAGCCGCCGGTGGTCAGCACCACGGCGTTGGACAGCACGCGCACGCTGTTGCCGGTCTTGCCGGTGGCCTCGACGCCGCAGACCACGCCGTCCGCGGTCAGCAGGGTATCGGCCATGGTGTCGGTCATCAGGGTGATGCTCTCGCGGGCCGCCACGGCCTCCTCCAGCAGCGGCACGGTGTACGCGCCCACGGAGACCACCTTGCCCTCGTCGTTCAGGGGGCGATGGATGCGCTTGACGGACGCGCCGCCGAAGGAGGCGACGTCGGTCAGGTCGATCTTCTGGGTGCGCAGCCACTCGATGGCGTCGGCGGTGTTGTTCACCAGGGTGTCCACCAGCGCCGGGTCATTGATGCCCTTGCCGCCGATGAGGGTGTCCAGGGCGAACAGCTCGGTGGAGTCGAAGTAGCCCTGGGGATCGGCCTGATAGGCGTCCCACTGGGCCTGCACGGTGGCGGCCAGGGCGGTGATGGCCTCGTTGTCGGCCCAGTTGTCGGCGGCGGCCTTCAGGGTCTTCTCCACGCCCGCGGCCTCGCCGAACTCGTTCTCGTCCTGGTCGGCGGTCTTGGCGGCGTTCATGCCGCCGGTGGACTTGACGGAGTTGCCGCCCACGGCGGGCTCGCGCTCCAGCAGCACCACGCTCATGCCCGCGTCGGCGGCCACGATGGCGGCGGTCATGCCCGCGCCGCCCGCGCCCACGATGACCACGTCGGCGGTCAGCTCGACGTCCTCGGCGGCCTCCTCCTGGTACTCGCGCATGTAGTCGTCGGGATTGACGCCGGCCTCGGTGAGCGCGGCGCGGGCAGCCTCGATGAAGGCGGGACGGGTGATGCCCGCGAAGGTCGCGCCGGTGTAGGTGTCCACGATGCCGTTGGCGTCCACGAAAGCCTGGGGCCACTCGTTGATGATGTTCTTGCCGATGCCGTCGGTCTCGGCGTCGCCCGTGGCCTGAACGTCGGTAATCACGCCGTCCTCAAGGGTCACGGTGACGGTGACGTCGCCGCCGTAGCCCTTCGCGGTGCCCGTGCCCGTCTCCGCCAGCGCGGCGGGAACCAGCGTCAGCAGCATGGCCGCGACCAGCAGCAGTGCCCAAATGCGATGCTTCATGTTTTCTCCTCCTCTTTCAGGGCCGGTTGAAGTACGCCGAAGCGCCAAAGCCCCTGCGGATATTGTAACACGGATGGGAGTTAGTTGCAATAAAAAGTTTAACCAAGGGAAAAGGCAACAGGGAAAAGGGAAAAGGGGATAACGGCTGCCGCGCGCTCTGTAGGGGCGGCAATGCCGCCCGCCTGAACCTGACGCGATATGCACAACCCGGCGGGCGGCGCATCGCCGCCCCTACGTGACCAGGCTATTCCTGTCCCCTGTTCCCTGTTCCCTGTTCCCTGTTCCCTGTTCCCCGTCTCCCATACCCAAAAAGCATAACACAATATTCCTGCGAAGCATTTGCAAATCTCTTTCCAAAATGGTAGGATAAGAGGAGAAAGGGAGCGTGCGCATGACGGAAAGGCTTTGGAACATACTGATCGACTCATTCCCGAGGATCCTGCTGCCGGGGCTTCGGATGACGCTGCCGCTGACGGTGATCGCGTTCGCGCTGGCGATGGTGATCGCCACGGTAGTGGCGCTGATCCAGTTTGCCCATGTGAAGCTGCTGACGCCGCTGGCGCGGTTTTACATCTGGGTGGTGCGGGGGACGCCGCTGTTGGTGCAGCTGTTCGTGGTGTTCTACGGGCTGCCGAAGCTGGGCGTCTATCTGGACGCCTTCCCGGCGGCGGTGATCGTGTTTTCCATCAACGAGGGCGCCTACTGCGCGGAGACGATGCGCGGGGCGCTGGAATCGGTCCCGGCGGGCCAGCTGGAGGCGGGCTACTGCGTGGGCATGAGCTACGCCCAGGTGATGCGGCGCATCGTGCTGCCCCAGGCGCTGCGGGCCGCGTTCCCGCCGCTGTCCAATTCACTGATCTCAATGGTGAAGGACACCTCGCTGGCGGCGAACATCACCGTCATGGAGATGTTCATGGCCACGCAGCGCATCGTGGCCCGGACCTACGAGCCGCTGGCGCTGTACCTGGAGGTGGCGCTGATCTATCTGATGTTTTCCACGGTGCTGACATGGCTCCAGCGCTGGGGTGAACGGAAGCTGGCCGCGAAGGGGGGCGTCGCCCATGCTTGAGGTCGCGGGACTTTGCAAGCGCTTCGACAGCCTCGAGGTGCTCAGGGACGTGTCCCTGCGGGTGGAGAAGGGCGACGTCACGGCCGTCATCGGCCCAAGCGGCTCCGGCAAGACCACTTTGCTGCGGTGCCTGAACTTCCTGGAGACCGCCGACAGCGGCACGCTGACCTTCGGGGACAGGCGCTACGATCTGAGCCGCATGGCCCGCCGGGACATCGCCGCCATACGGATGCAGACCGGCTTCGTGTTCCAGAGCTTCAACCTGTTCGCCAACAGGACCGCGCTGCAAAACGTCACCGAGGGACTGGTGATCGCCCGGAGGATGAACCGGGAGCAGGCCCGCGACATCGCCATGGACGCGCTCAGGCGGGTGGGCCTGGAGGACCGCGCCGACCACTACCCCAGCCAGCTCTCCGGCGGCCAGCAGCAGCGCGTGGCCATCGCCCGGGCCGTGGCCACCGACCCGAGGATCATCTACTTCGACGAGCCCACCTCCGCCCTGGACCCGGAGCTCATCGGCGAGGTGCTCTCCGTCATGCGCGATTTGGCGACCACCGGCATGACCATGCTGGTGGTCACCCACGAGATGCGCTTCGCCCGGGACGTCTCCAGCCGCGTCGTCTTCATGGAGCACGGCGCCATCGTGGAGGAAAACACCTCCGCCGAATTCTTCAAAAACCCCCGCCAGGCGCGCACAAGGGCGTTTTTGAGCAGCATCGAGGGGAAACGGTGATATGCGGCGGGCGGAGTCCAGATGATTCAGTCCTGTCGATAATCAGGTATTCACTTGAATTGGGAATTGGGAATTGGGAATGGTGGAGCAAATCCCTGCGGGATTTGTTTTGATTAAACCGAATAATCGACAGCATTACGATGATCCGCAGCCTTCATTCAAAAGAAATCCGGTGACTATTCTCGGAGAGGGAGCCTGGACGGGGCCCCAAAAGCCTCCCTCTTTGAGGGAGGTGGCCCGCGAAGCGGGTCGGAAGGAGTCAACGACTGAACAGTTACGAAATCCGAAGGATTTCCACATCCATTCCCAATTCCCCATTCCCAATTCCCAATTCTTCCAAACAACTATTTGTCGCAGAATCGAACAGTCACATCCCTTTTTACTTTTATGACAAGGAGGTTACAACATGAAAAAGCTTGGCTTTGGCCTGATGCGCATGCCGCAGCTGGACCCTACGGACGCTTCAAAGGTGGATATTGAGCAGGTGAAGCGGATGGTGGACCTGTTCATGGAGCGGGGCTTCACCTACTTCGACACCGCCATCATGTACAACGGCTTTGCCAGCCAGCGGGTGGCGGGCGAGGCGCTGGTGAAGCGCTATCCCCGCGACAGATTCACCCTGGCCACAAAGCTGCACAACGGCTTCTTCAACTCCCGGGAGGACATGGAGCGGATATTCGCCGAACAGCTGGAACAGACCGGGGCGGGGTACTTCGACTACTACCTGCTCCACGGCATCGAGGCCGGGAGCCTGCCCAAGTACGAGCAGTTCGACTGCTTCGGCTGGCTGCTGGAGAAGAAGGCCCAGGGTCTGGTGAAGCACGTCGGCTTCTCCTTCCACGACAGCCCGGAACTGCTGGACGGCATCCTGACCCGGCACCCGGAGATGGAGTTCGTACAGCTCCAGATCAACTATCTGGACTGGGAGAGCGAATGGGTCAAGTCCCGGCAGGTCTACGAGACGGCGGTGCGGCACGGCAAGCCCATCGTGGTCATGGAGCCGGTCAAGGGCGGCACCCTGGCGAAGGTCCCCGCCGAGGCCGAGGCGCTTTTGAAGGCCCGCGAGCCCGGGCTGTCCGTGCCCTCCTGGGCCATCCGCTTCGCGGCGTCGCTGCCGGGGGTCATGGTGGTGCTGTCGGGCATGTCCACACTGGCGCAGATGGAGGACAACACCGCTTACATGGCGGACTTCAAGCCCCTGACTGAGGACGAGGTCGCCCTCACCCGCAAGGTGGCCGACATCATCAACGGCCAGATCGCGGTGCCCTGCACCGGGTGCTCCTACTGCACCGCGGGCTGTCCCATGCAGATCGCCATCCCCCAGTACTTCTCCCTCTACAACGAGGACATGCGCGAGGACCTGGCGCAGAAGGGCTGGACCATCAACTTCACCAACTACGAAAACCTCACCAAAAAGTTCGGCAAGGCCGCCGACTGCGTCGCCTGCGGCCAGTGCGAGGGCGTCTGTCCCCAGCACCTGCCCATCATCGAAAGGCTGAAGGACGTCTCGGCGCACTTTGACCACTGACGCCCTGCGATTGTCTGAATACAACGATCCCCTCTCCGCGCGGAGAGGGGATCGTTGTATGTAACAGCCTGTCAGTATTCCAGTCCCGTGAAGCGGAAGCCGGCCTCGACGACCTTTTCGGGGAGCTTGGTGAACATGGCGTTGATGGATTCGTAGTTGTAGTAGCGCATGATGGTCTCGGCGAACATGGGGGCCACGGAGACGGTGCGGAACTTGGGCTCGCCGATGATGTTGGGGTTATAGACGGTGTCGGTGGAGTAGACCATCTTGATGGGGCTGTTGTTGATCTTCTCGATGCCCCGGCGGGAGATGATGTTGTGGCTGAGCATGGCGGTGATGTCCTGCGCGCCGCGGGCCTTGAGGGCCTGGGCCAGGTTCACCAGAGTGCCGCCGGAGATGGTGAAGTCATCCACGATAAGACAGTTTTTGCCCTTCACGTCGCCGATGACCTCCAGCACGGAGGCGTTCTCGGTGTGGTCCGCGCGGGTCTTGTCGCCGATGGCGATGGGCAGATGCAGCACGTCGGCGAACTTGCGGGCGGTCTTGGCGAAGCCCGCGTCCGGGGAGACGATCACCGTGTTCTCGGTGCCCACGTGGCGCTTGATGACCTCGGTGAGCATCGGCATGGCGTAGAGGTGGTCCATGGGGCGCTTGAAGAAGCCCTGGAGCTGCTGCGCGTGAAGGTCCATGGTGGCGAAGCGGTCCGCGCCCGCCAGCTCCATGCACTCGGCGCACACCCGGGCCCGGATGGACACGCGGGGCTCGTCCTTCTTGTCGCCCTTGCCGTAGCCGAAGTAGGGCATCACCAGGGTGACGGTATTGGCGTTGGCGCGCTTGAAGGCGTCCATCCAAAAGAGGATCTCCACGAATTCATCGTTGGACCGCATGCCGATGGGCTGGACCAGTATGACATCGCGGTCGCGCACCGATTCGTTGACGCGCACAAAGGTGTTGCCCTCGGAAAATGTGATCACTTCGCAGGAGCCCAGCGGCTTGCCCATGTAGCTGCACATGCGCTCGGCAAAGATCCGCCCGCCGCTGCCCGCAAATATTGAGACGTTCGCGGTTTCAAACATATCCCCAAACACTCCTTTATCTTTCGTGGACCAGGCACCCACCCGCGCCCACCTTGAAGCACCTGCAAATAGTATACCCCACCGTTGTTAAATGGCGTGCCTTTCGGCATGAAAATACAGTTATTATTTGAATGGATAAGGGAGAATGGACAGGCTGCGGGGAACGACCTCTCAGTCACGCTCCGCGTGACAGCTCCCCTGAAAGGGGAGCCAAGGCTGTCGCGCCGCCGTCATCCCTGGCAGTCGTCCCCCATTCTCCATTATCCATTTTCCATTCTCAATTCCCATTCTCCGTCCCCCATTGCAAACCCGGCGCAAGCCTGGGTTTGCGCCGGGTCTGGGTCACCACTGGGACGGGGCCTCGGTGGCGGTGGTGGTGGTGCCGTCGGGATTGTGGATGCCGCGCCAGTAGACGTTGACACCGGCGGAATAGACGTCGTAGTTGATCTGGACCCGGTTGACCTCCTGGTCGGTGTCCCAGTCGTAGGACACCAGCCAGCCCTGGCTGCGGCAGCTGCCGTGGCCCTCGCGGTACAGCACAGGCTCGTCGGTGGTGTAGTAGACGTGCTTGCCGGACAGGTCGTCCTGATAGCCGATGACGTCGCTCTTGCGCTCCTGCTCGATGACGCTCTCCAGCCGGTACTTGTACTCGGGCCGCGTGCCGTAGACGGTGACCTTGGCCTCCTCCTTGGACACGTTGGTGTAGATGTAGATGGGGTGGCCGGTGTCGTTGCGGAACACGAAGTCCTTCTTGCCGTAGTTCACCGCCGCGTCCTGGCTGGGCTCCACGTAGACCACGGTCATGGTGTGGTTGTGGCGCTCGATGATGGTCATGCCGGACTGGATCATGGCGTTGTACAGGGTGGTGGACGCCTGGCAGACGCCGCCGCCCACGCCCATCTCCTCCTTGGAGCCGGCGTACTCCGGCGCCTCGCGGAAGCCCATGGCCTCCGTGCGGGGACCCACCACCTCGTTGAAGCTGACGGTGTCGCCGGGATAGACGGTGAACAGGTTGAAGTGGTTCAGCGCCGTGCGCACGTTGGAGCGGCTGTCGAAGCCGCGGAAGGTGACGTCGGTCTTGAACTCGGAGATCACGTCCATCTCCATGTCGTCCGAGGCGATGGCGGGCAGGATCTCGTTGACGGGCAGCTGGGTGTCGCCCTTGCCGGTCATGATGAAGCCCACCAGGGTCTCCTTCAGCGCCGCCTCGTCCAGCGCCCAGCCGTTCTGGCTGGCCCGGGTGATCACGGGCTTGACCTCGGTCAGCGTGACCTCGGCGTCCACCGGTTCCACGTAGACCTCCTGGGCGACTTTGGACACATAGGCGTCCAGCGCGGCCTCGTCGTAGGTGGGCTCGCAGTTGAACTGGGCGGGCACCTGCTTCAGGCCCTCCACGATCTCCCGGCGGGTGGCCCTGTCCCCCACGTGGCCCAGGTTCCAGGCCTTGTAGAGGGCGTCCTCGAAGTCCAGCCCGGCGTTGACGTCGGCGGGGCTGAACTCCCAGGTGCGACCCTGGAAGGTCAGCGGGTAGGTGGCGTTCAGCCACTGGTCCCGCAGATCGTGGATCAGCTGCTCGCCCTCCTCCTGGGTGTAGCCGGTCATGCACACGCCGTTGATGAACACGTTGTCCACATAGCGATCCACGGAGGCCTCTTGGGCCCGGCCCAGCAGCTTCACGCCGCCGACGATCAACAGCGCCACGATCAACAGCGCCATCGCGGCCAGGCCCAGCCTGACCCCCATGGGAAGACCGCCCCGGCGCGGCGCGGGCCGACGGCTCGGCCCGGGATTGCGGCGGACGCCGCCGTTGGCGCGCGCGTCGCTCCGGGGACGGGGGTTGGTGTTTGTGCGGGCGCCGCCCGACGGGCGGGCCCCCTGCCGGCCCGTGCCCTGCGCGGGCCTGCGGGCAGGCGCGGACCGTCCCGAATCCATGGCGTACATCTGCGCCCTCCGAGACATGCCGTAGCGCGGCTGGACGGCATAGCCTCCGCCGCGGTAATAATCAGAATAGCGTTCGCTGGTCAAGGATCATCCGCTCCCAAATTTGATGCGGATCAGGCGGGAACGCGAATTCCCCGCCTCATTCCAGTCAATATTATAGCACAGATTCGACGTTTTTTTAAGTATCAAACCCCCTTGATATTGTAAAATAAATTAAAACTTTTTTCATATCTTCCCGTTTAGAGCCCCGTCAGCGCCCGCCACAAAGGTTAAATCCCCGCATATATGACACAAACAGCCGTGAATTGAAAAACTTTTGCAATATTTACCCGCATCTTTTCGCCGATTGAGGCAATAATTGGACGGGCGGGCTGCGCGTTCGGAGCATCTCCTCCATTTCCGACATCATCCAATTTTCTTGTCCATCACCCCACTATCCATCAGTATTACTCATGTACAGTATTACATAATCCGCGCCACACGCCCTTGCAAATTCAATATTCGTCTGTTACCATAAGAACGTATGAAGGCCGGACAGGCTGGGGCAAAGGAAGCCCGGGGCTGTGTACAGAGGCATGAACGCCCCATTCACCCTTAAGCCATCTGTCCGGTTTGCCCAATTCAATGATAATCGGAGGACTGACCATGTTCAAGGGAAGCTATGTCGCGCTGGTGACGCCGTTCCATCCGGACGGCACGGTCAATTTTGAGAAGCTGAAGGAGCTGTGCCGGTGGCATGTGGAGAACGGCACCGACGGCCTGGTGATCCTGGGGACCACGGGCGAATCCAGCACCACCGAGCACGCCGAGGACGCGGCCATCGTGCGCTGCGTGGTGGACTGCGTGGGCGGTCAGATCCCGGTGATCGCGGGCGGCGGCTCCAACTCCACGGAGACCTCTCTGATGAAGAGCCGCACCTTCCGCGACTGCGGCGTGGACGGCCTTCTGCTGATCACGCCCTACTATAACAAGGCCAACCAGAAGGGCATGTACCGCCACTTCGCCACCGTGGCGGAGCAGGTGAAGCTGCCCATACTGCTCTACAACGTGCCCTCCCGCACCGGCTGCAGCCTGAGCCTGGACTGCATCGAGGCGCTGTCGAAGATCGACAACATCAAGGGCATCAAGGAGGCCAGCGGCAACATCTCCTTCGCCGCCAAGGTGGCCAACATCTGCAACGACGACTTCTGCATGATGTCCGGCAACGACGACATGATCGTGCCCATCCTGTCCCTGGGCGGCAGCGGCGTGGTCAGCGTGTGGGCCAACATCTGCCCGAGGGAGGTCCACGACCTGTGCGCGAGCTGGTTCGCGGGCGACGTGGAGAAGGCCCGTCAGATGCAGCTGAAGTACCTGGACCTCATCAACGCCCTGTTCATCGAGGTCAACCCCATCCCCATCAAGGAGGCCATGAACCTCCGCGGCATGGACGTGGGCGGCTACCGCCTGCCCCTGTGCGAGATGGACCCCGCCAACCGCGCCAAGCTCACCGAGGCGATGAAGGTACTGGACTGAGGGATAATTGAGAATGGAAAATGGATAATGGAGAATGCAGAATGGCGGTGCGATGGCAGGTTGAATCAGGAATAAACAGCTCAGCAGCCCCTATGGGATTCGCGTCAGCCGCCATTTAATTCCTCATTCCTAATTCAATAAACCCCTGGTCCAATAAAAAGAAATCCGCAAGGATTTCCACCTCCATTCTCCATTCTCCCTTATCCATTCTCCATTAATAATAACGGGAGTTGCGTACTATGAACATTATACTTTGCGGCTACGGCCGGATGGGGCTGATGATCGAGCAGCTGGTGTTGCAGTCGGAGGACATGCAGATCATCGGCGTGGTGCATCCGGGGCTGTACGACAGCGCGCTGGACGTGCCGGGGAAGGCGGACGTGATCGTGGACTTCTCCTATCCCGGCAACCTGGAGGCCATCCTGGAGCGGGCGCGCCGGGACGGCGCGGCGGTGGTCATCGGCACCACGGGCTACAACGAGGCCCAGGCGGCGCTGATTAAGGAGGCGTCCCGCGAGCTGCGGATCATGTGGACCTCCAACTACTCCGTGGGCGTGGCGATCCTGCGCAAGGCGGTGGCCATGGTAGCCCCGGCGCTGAAGGATTCCTTCGACATCGAGATCGTGGAGACCCACCACAATCAGAAGGTGGACGCCCCCAGCGGCACCGCAAGGATGCTGCTTAAAGCCGTGGACCCCGACGACAGCTTCGACCATGTCTACGGGCGCGAGGGCGTGCCCGGGGTCAGGGGGCACGAGATCGGCATCCACGCCCTGCGGGGAGGCACCGTGGCCGGGGAGCACAGCGTGTTTTTCTTTGGTCAGGACGAGACGCTGGAGTTCAAGCACACCGCCGCCAGCCGCCGCATCTTCGCCGCCGGAGCCCTACGCGCCGCACGCTACGTCGTGGGCCAGGGCGCGGGACTCTATAATATGGACGACGTGCTGGGCTGAAACCTGGTCTATAATTGATAAGTATCTATTCAGTCCTGCTGTGATAGATGGAGGTTTGTCTGGAAGAATTAGGAATTAGAAATTAGGAATTAGGAATGAATAGTGGCTGCCGCGCACGCTGTAGGGGCGGCCTATGTGCCGCCCACTATATACCGAAACAGTACGTACTGCCTGACGGGCGGCGCATCGCCGCCCCTACGCAGCCAAACCATTTATAATTCCTAATTCCTCATTCCTAATTTCTCATTCGACAAATCCCAATTCGCCGAAGGACTGAACAGTTACATTGATAATTGAAAATGGAGAACGGATAATACTGGCGGAGATCCTGCGGCACGGTGTTTTATCGAAGAAATCCTCAAGGACTTCCACCTGAATTCTCCATTTTCCATTCTCCATTATCCATTTCAACGGGAGGCATTATGAACGCTGAGGAGATCATCCGCTTTATACACGACGCGGAGAAAAAGACGCCTGTGAAGGTGTATGTGAAGGCTGCCAGGCCCATCGAATTCAAAAACTGCAAGGTGTTCGGCGAGAAGGACTGCGTGGTGTTCGGCGAGTGGGCCGACATCGAGCCGGTGCTGAAGGCCAATGCCGCGGACATCATCGACTGCGTGGTGGAGTCCGACCGCCGCAACAGCGCGGTGCCGCTGCTGGACCTGAAGCCCGTCAACGCCCGCATCGAGCCCGGCGCCATCATCCGCGACCGGGTGGAGATCGGCGACCGCGCCGTGATCATGATGGGCGCGGTCATCAACATCGGCGCGGTGGTGGGACCCGACACCATGATCGACATGGGCGCGGTGCTGGGCGGCCGGGCCACCGTGGGCGCGCGCTGCCACGTGGGCGCGGGCGCGGTGCTCGCCGGCGTGGTGGAGCCCGCCAGCGCCACCCCCGTCATCCTCGAGGACGACGTGCTGGTGGGAGCCAACGCCGTGGTCATCGAGGGCGTCCACATCGGCAAAAACGCCGTGGTCGCCGCCGGCTCCGTGGTCATCTCCGACGTCCCCGACAACGCCGTGGTCGCCGGCGTCCCCGCCAAGGTCATCAAGATGAAGGACGAAAAGACCGCTGCCAAGACCGCCCTGATCGACGCGCTGAGGACGCTGTAGAATGAGGAATTAGGAATGAGGAATTAGGAATTAAAAACAGCAGCTGCCGCCCCTACAAAGCCAAGCTATTTAATTCCTAATTCCTAATTAAAGAATTCGGGCAAGCAGCACACCCACACATCTAACCCCGAATTACATACGAAATTAACGCATACGGGTTTGACAAGGCCGCTCGTATGTGTTAAATTTATGAGGTATGAATGGGTAAAACCATATCAATTGCAAATTGAAAGGAATGAATGAATATGAGCCAGTTGAAGGGCGCTTGTATCATCGGTCAGTCCGGCGGCCCCAGCGCCGTCATCAATGCCTCCGCCTACGGCGCGATCAAGACCGCGCTGGAGTCCGACGCCATCACCCAGGTGCTGGGAGCGCAGCACGGCATCAAGGGCGTTCTGAACGACGACCTCATCGACATGGGCAAGGAGGACCCGGCGGAGCTTGCGCACATGCCCTACACCCCCTCCTCCGCGCTGGGCTCCTGCCGCTACAAGCTGGCCGACCCCGATGTGGACGACACCGACTACAAGCGCATTCTCGAGATCTTCAAGAAGTACAATGTCCGCTATTTCTTCTACAATGGCGGCAACGACTCCATGGACACCTGCAACAAGATCTCCAAGTTCATGCTCAAGAACGGCTATGAGTGCCGCGTGATGGGCATTCCCAAGACCATCGACAACGACCTGTACGGCACCGACCACTGCCCCGGCTTCGCCTCCGCGGCCAAGTACATCGCCACCTCCGTCATGGAAGTGCACCGCGATTCCACCGTGTACGACACCGGCATGATCACCGTCATCGAGTGCATGGGCCGTCACGCGGGCTGGCTGACCGCCGCCGCGGCGCTGGCCAACTATGCCGGCGACGGCGCGGACATGATCTTCCTGCCCGAGCGCGACTTCGACCTGGACGCCTTCACCGAGAAGGTCAAGGCCGTGTACGCCAAGCAGAAGAAGTGCCTGGTGGTGGTGTCCGAGGGCATCCACGACAAGGACGGCAAGTTCATCTCCGAGTACGGCTCCGCCAACGCCGCCAAGGACGCCTTCGGCCACACCCAGCTGGGCGGCCTGGCCTCCTTCCTGGCCAACCACCTGAAGGCCGCCACCGGCGCCAAGGTGCGCGGCATCGAGCTGAGCCTGCTGCAGCGCTGCGCCTCCCACGCCGCGTCCCAGACCGACATCGACGAGTCCTTCGCCTCCGGCAAGGCCGCCGTCGAGAACGCCGTCAACGGCATCACCGACAAGATGGTGGGCTTCGAGCGCAGCTATGACAAGGACGGCAAGTACGTCTGCAACATCAAGCTGTTCAACCTCACCGACGTCGCCAACACCGAGAAGAAGGTCCCGCTGGAGTGGATCACCCCCGAAGGCGACGGCCTGACCCAGGACTTCATCGACTACGCGCTGCCCCTCATCCAGGGCGAGACCAAGCAGGCCAAGGAGAACGGCCTCCCCCGCTTCGTCCACCTGGCCAAGGTCAAGGCCGAGCCGATGGCGTAAGAATGTGCGCAAAACCCCTCCAAATTGGAGGGGTTTTGCTTTAGGCAACAGGCATCAGGTATAAGGGGGGACGACCTCTCAGTCAGCCTGCCGGCTGACAGCTCCCCTGGGAGGGGAGCCAAGGCTGACGCAGAGTCCGTTCCCCCTTCTTGGCTCCCCTTTGAGGAAAGCTGGCACCGACGCAGTCGGTGACTGAGGTCGTCACCCCTGTTGCCTAATGCCTGTTGCCTGATGCCTGTTGCCTGTTGCCTAATCTCCAGCTTATCAAGCAAAAATCAAACATTATTATGCAAACCCATTGAAAATCCAATTAACATTTGTTATAATTGATCGTGTTGGATGCTGTTTTTCCTAACAAACACAATAAAAGCGCCGAGGGGGATTTCCATTGAACAGACTGGAGAGGGTCCGGGAGAAGCTGGCGCGGGGGGAATTGTGCTGCGGCACGCACTGCTCCACCACGGACCTGGATTTTTATGAGATGTGCGGTCTGCTGGGCTACGACTACATATGGATCGACAACGAGCACGCCGGCATGACCCAGCCGATGATCAAAAACGCGATCATCGCCACCAACGCGGGCGGCTGCTGCGCGTTCGTGCGGGTGCCGGACCACCAGATGTGCAACATCAAGCCGGTGCTGGAGGTGGGCCCGGACGGCCTCATCTTCCCGATGGTGAACACCGCCGAGCAGGCGCGGCAGATCGTGTCCGTCTGCACCTACCCGCCCAAGGGCACCCGGGGCTTCGGGCCGCTGCGGGCGGTGGACTACAACACCATGGACTTCGACGAGTACCTGCGGGTGGTCAACCGGCGCACGCTTCTGCTGATGCAGTGCGAGACGGTGGAGGCGGTGAACAACTTGGACGAGATCCTGGAGGTCGAGGGCGTGGACGCCATCATCTGCGGGCCCATGGACCTGTCCGCCTCCGCTAACCGCATCGGGCAGTTCAGGGATCCCGTGATGATCGACCTGTTCGAGACCATCATCGCCAAATGCAGGGCCCATCACAAGCCCTACGGCCTCTCCATCGGCATGGACCGCGACCTGATCCGCTTCTGGGCCGAGCGCGGGGCCAGCTTCCTGTCCATGGGCACGCCCCAGGACTACTTCCGCGAGCTGAGCGTGGCGATGGTAAAGGACATGCGCGCCGCGGCTCGGGGTTAACCGCTATAACCAGAAGGAGGCAACACGATCATGGAGACGACCCATCCCCTCATCGCCAACGTCAAGCGGGTGACGGAGAAGCTGATCGACGGACTCTCGGTCTTCCTGCTGACGGGCATCTTCGTCCTGGGCCTGTGCCAGGTATTCTGGCGCTGGGTGCTGCGGGACCCCATCATCTGGTCGGAGGAGCTGATCCAGCTGACCTATGTGTGGATATGCTATCTCGGCTGGACCATCGCAGAGCGCAAGGACTCCCACATCCGCATCACGGCCATACTGAACATGCTGCCCAAATCGGCGCAGAAGTGGCTGCAGGCCTTCTGCCACGTGCTGTGCATCGTCTTCTCGGTGCTGATGGTGGTCTACGGTATCAAGCTGGTGGGCGTGGGCATGAAGCGCACGGCGGTGTCCATCGCGCTGAACTACGGCCTGGTGTACGTCATGGGGCCGATCTGCAACCTCATCATCATCTTCTATGAGATCGCGGGCCTCATCGAGTGCCTGACCGTGGGTCCGAGGGATTATCGTGACAAGGGGGGCGACGAGCAATGACGATAGCGCTGATCGTATTCCTGGTATTGCTGTTCACGGGGCTTCCGCTGTACGTGAACCTGGGGCTGACCTCCTTCCTGTACATGTTCCTGACCGGGTCCAACCCCATGATGGTGGTGCAGCGCATCACCCAGGCCTCCAACTCCTTCACCATGATCGCCGCGCCCTTCTTCATCCTCATGGGCAACCTGATGAACACCGGCGGCGTCACCCGCAAGATGTTCCGCTTCGCCAATGAGATCGTGGGCAATGTGCCCGGCGGCATGGGCCACGCCAACGTGCTGTGCTCGGCGCTGTTCGCGGGCATGAGCGGCACGGCCGTGGCCGACGCCGGCGGCCTGGGCAACATCGAAATCGAGGCCATGCGCGAGATCGGCTACGACGACGACTTCTCCTGCGCCGTCACCGCCGCCTCCTCGGTGCTGGGTCCCATCATTCCCCCGTCGCTGCCCATGGTCATCATGGCGGTTACGGTGGGCGCGTCTGTGGGCCGCTGCTTCGTGGGCGGCGTCATACCCGGCATCCTGATCGCCGTGGCGCTGTGCATGCTGGTGGCCTACTACGCCAAGAAGCGCTGCTATCCCCGCAACGCCAAGCCCACCCTCAAAACCCTGTGGGCGGCCTTCAAGGACGCCGCGCTGGCGCTGCTCTCCCCCGTGATACTGTTCGCGGCCATCTACACCGGCATCGTCACCACCACCGAGGCGGCCCTGATCGCGGCCTTCTACTCCCTCATCATCGGCGTGCTGGCCTACAAGGACCTGAAGATCCGGGACATCCCCAAGGTCATGCTGGCCACCTGTGAAACCACCGGCGTGGTGCTGTCCATCGTCATGGCGGCCAACATCTTCGGCTATATCCTCACCATCGCCCAGATCCCCCAGGCCATCACCGCGGTGCTGACGGGCATACAGTCCAAGTTCATCTTCCTGATCGTCATCAACCTGTTCCTGCTGTTCGTGGGCTGCTTCATGGAGGGCACCGCCGCCATACTGATCCTGGGCCCCATCCTGGTGCCCGCCATGATGCAGATGGGCGTCTCCGAGACCCAGGCCTGCCTCATCATGATCGTCAACCTGATGATCGGCGTCATCACCCCGCCCGTGGGCGTGGTGCTCTACGTCACCTCCAACGTGGCCAAGGTCTCGGCCAACCGGGTCATCAAGGCCACCGTCCCGTTCCTCATACCCCTGTTCATCGTGCTCCTGATCATCACCTTCGTCCCGGCAGTCACCAATTTCCTGCCGAACCTGGTCTATGGAGCGCCATAGCGGTTGAAACGGCGTAAGCCGTTCAAACGATACACCATATTTAAGGAGGAAGAGTACATGAAAAAGATCCTGGTTATGGTTCTGGCCCTGGTAATGGCCATCAGCATGCTGGCGACGGCCAGCGCCGCCACCGAGCTGAAGTGGGCGTCGGTGCATCCGCCGGAGCAGGTGGTCACCCAGATGATGATGCGCGCCATCGACGAGATCAACGAGAAGGCCGAAGGCATCCACATCACCGGCTATCCCAACGGCGTGCTGGGCGGCTCCTCCGACGTGGTCGAGGCCGTGCAGGAGGGCATGGTCGAGATCATCACCGAGGGCCCCGCGCAGTTTGCCACCTGGATCCCCAAGGCCGCGCAGGTCGAGGCGCCCTTCCTGTGGCAGTCCGTCGAGCACATGCAGAAGGCCCTGAACGGCGATTACAAGGACGTGCTGAACGAGCTGTTCGCCAGCGTGAACGTCCGCATCCTGGGCACCTTCTACTATGGCACCCGCCAGTTGACCACCAACAAGCCCATCCACACCCTGGCCGACCTCAAGGGCATGAAGATTCGCGTGCCGCAGGCCGAGCTGTACGTCAAGATGGTGGAGTCCTGGGGTGCCGCCGCCACCCCCATGAACATCAATGAGCTGTACATGGCCCTGCAGACCGGCACCGTGGACGGCCAGGAGAACCCCCTGACCACCTTCGAGAGCTACAAGTTCTACGAGGTCGTCAAGAACGTGGTGCTCACCAACCACATCATCTGCCCCAACATGATCTTCATGAACGCCGATGTGTGGAACAGCCTCTCCGAGCACGACCAGCAGGTCGTTCAGGAGGCCATCGACGCCGCCGTGGCCTGGCAGGATGAGCAGATCATCGAGGCCGAGAAGACCCTGGCCGACAAGCTTGCCAGCGAGTATGGCTGCGAGATCATCACTCCCGATGACACCATCCGCGAAGCCACCATCCCCTACATCCAGCCCCTCATCGAGGACTGGGACCTCATCCAGTCCATGGCGTAAGGACAAAAACCCGCCCGCTTCCGGGCGGGCTTTTTTGTTAGGGAGTAGGCAGTAGGGAGCAGGGGGAGCTGCGGCATATGTTCTTGCTTCTCTTGAAATCGCAGCCCCTACGGACTCGTAGCTTCCCTACATTGTTCTGTGTAATCCGTGCGAGACATCCCAACGATGCTTAAGATTCATCATTCCATTAGACCGCCGTCCCTCTGCCGTACCCCCCTACTCCCTACTGCCTACTCCCTACTCCCTGCATCCCAATTGTTCATATTTCCGCCACAATTGCAGGGCTGTTTGCGTTGAAATGACAACATTATCATGTTATAATTCAGACAGAATAATAATATGAGGTTACATCCCATGCGCACGAAGAAACTGTTAAGCGTCCTGGTGGCGCTGATACTGGCGATGGCCGCGCTGCCGGGGCCTTCCGCGCTGGCGGCGAGCATGCCCTATCGCATCACCGTGGACATCACCAACCAGATCGTAACCATCTACTCCAATGAAACGGACGAGGTGGTGCGGCAGATGCTGTGCTCCTCTGGCGCGAAAGACGCCACCCCCTGCGGCACCTTCACCATGCCGGAGAAGGAGCGGGATTCCGAGCGCACGGAGTGGTTCCATTTCAACGCCTTCGGCGGCTACGCCCGATACGCCAGCCGCATCTACTACGACGTGATGTTCCACTCGCTGCTCTACAACAAGCCCGACATGTCCTCGCTGAACAAGCAGTCGGTGCTGGACTACGGCAAGCCGGTGTCCCACGGCTGCATCCGCATGCGCTGGCAGGACGCGGAGTTCATCGCCAAGAACTGCCTCAAGGGCACGAAGGTGAAGATCTACAAGTCCGGCGAGGTGGACGAGGACCTGCGGACGCTGCTTCTGCAAAACAGCTACACCAGCGAGAGCGGCATGTCCTACAAGGAATTCCTGGGCATCCCCGACGAGGAGGGCGTCATGGGGCGCTACTCCGAGGGCGAGGATGTGCGGGATCTCCAGGTTCGGCTGCGCGACCTGGGCATCTACACCGACGCCGTCACCGGCGTCTACCAGGTGCCGACCGTCACCGCCGTGCGCCAGGCCCAGACCCTGATGGGGATGGAGCCCACCGGGGTGGCCACCGTGGAATTCCAGCAGGCCATCTACGCGCCCGACGCGCCCTCCGCCATGAACGTGAAGCTCAAGGAGGGCAACAGCGGCCCCGCGGTGCGCACGCTCCAGAACAACCTGACGGCGCTGCAGCTCTATGACGGCGCGCTGGACGGCGTGTACGACCTGGATGTGGTGGAGGCCGTGAAGGTGTTCCAGGGCGCCTACGGCTACACCATTGACGGCGTCGCCTCCACCGAGGTTCAGCAGGCCATCGCCTATGAGGCGGGCCGCCTCGAGGCCATGTTCGGCGATCAGAGCGGCTGCACCCTCCGCACGGTGGACGAGGAGATCACGATGGGCACCATCAACTGCGAGCTGGGCGTGCGGCTGCGCGAAGGCAAGTCCATCGAGACCAAGAAGCTGGCCCTGCTGAAGCAGGGCGACGTGGTGGTCGTGCTGGAGAAGGGCGACGAGTGGAGCCGGGTCCAGAAGGGCAAGAACGCCGGGTACGTAAAGAACCAGTACGTGGACTTCTACCCCCAGACCATCTCCTCCCTGATGTATGTCTCCGACAGCTCCAGCGACGCCTACACCATCGGCTACACCGCCGCGGACTACTATTCCGGCGCGGACCGTCCCGCGGACAAGTTCTCCGACTACATAGCCTCCGGCGGATCTCTGGACAGCTACGACAACATCGTGGAGTACGCCACCGTCACCACCCCCTCTGACGACGTGACGCTGAACCTCCGGGAATCCCCCACCACCGACAGCGCCGTGCTGGCCGTGCTGCCCAACGGCACCGAGGCCACCGTCAGCCAGCGCTCCGGCGACTGGACGCTGGTGTCCGTCAACGGCCAGCAGGGCTATCTGATGAACGAGTACCTGGAGTTCCGCACCGGCCCCGTGATGACCGACGAACAGCGCGCCGCCCTGAACGAGGACGACACGGACGCGGCCTATGTGCCCGAGGAGGACCTCCCCGGCCAGGTGGAGCACGCCGAGGTCGCCTGCGACACCGCCTCCAAGGCCTCCGTATACGACGAGGATTCCGCCGACGCCAAGGTGCTGGGCACCCTCAAGAACGGCACGCGCCTCGACGTGCTGGAGACCATAAACGGCTGGAGCCTCATCAGCTACCAGGACCACCAGGGTTACATGCGCGAGGAGGACCTCAGGTTCATCGTCACCGGCGAGGCGACGGTCTGAAACCGCTATTGACAAGGCCGTCAGGCAGTAAGTGCCTGACGGCCTTGTTGTATGTTGGACTTATGTTGACCATTAAAAACCGCCCTCACCAAAGGTGAGGGCGGTCAATGAACCGCTCAGGCTCAGAACTTCAGGCTGTTCAGCTTGATGCCGGGGCCCATGGTGCTGGAGAGCACGGCGGAGCGGATATAGGTGCCCTTGGCAGCGGCGGGCTTGGCCTTGATGATGGCCTCCATCAGGGTGCGGAGGTTCTCGGTCAGCTTCTGCTGGTCAAAGGAAGCCTTGCCCACGGGGCAGTGGATGATGGCGGTCTTGTCCACGCGGTACTCGACCTTACCGGCTTTGATGTCGTGCACGGCCTGGGTGACGTTCATGGTCACGGTGCCGGCCTTGGGGGAAGGCATCAAGCCCTTGGGGCCCAGGACGCGGCCCAGACGGCCGACCTGACCCATCATGTCGGGGGTGGCGACGACCACGTCGAAATCGAACCAGCCGCCCTGGATCTTGGCGACCATGTCCTCGGCGCCCACGAAATCCGCGCCCGCGGCCTCAGCCTCGGCGGCCTTGTCGGCCTTGCAGATGACGAGCACGCGCACGGTCTTGCCGGTGCCGTGAGGCAGCACCACCGCGCCGCGGACCTGCTGGTCGGCGTGACGGGGATCGACGCCCAGGCGGACGGAGATCTCCACGGTCTCATCGAACTTGGCCTTGGCCGTCTGCTTCACCAGCGCGACCGCCTCTTCGGGATCGTACTGCTTGCTGCGATCGATCAGCTTCAAGCTGTCGGAATATTTCTTGCCCTTTTTCATGAATACATCCTCCTTGTGGTCAAGCGGACTTTGCGTCCTCCCACGTTTGTGTCAGGGTCAGTCTACCACCACAACGCCCATGGAGCGCGCGGTGCCGGCGATCATGCTCATGGCCGCCTCGACGGAAGCCGCGTTCAGATCGGGCATCTTCAGCTCGGCGATCTCCTTCACCTGCGCCTTTGTGATGTTGGCGACCTTCTCCTTGTTGGGACGGCCGGAGGCGTGCTCGATGCCGCAGGCCTTCTTGATCAGCACGGCGGCGGGAGGCGTCTTGGTGATGAAGGTGAAGGAACGATCCTGGTACACGGTGATGACTACAGGAATGATCAGGCCCGCCTGCTTGGAGGTGCGGTCGTTGAATTCCTTGCAGAAGCCGGGGATGTTCACGCCATGCTGGCCCAGCGCGGGACCGATGGGCGGCGCGGGCGTCGCCTTGCCGGCAGGCACCTGCAGCTTGATCAGCGCGGTAACTTTCTTTGCCATAGGGGTATCCTCCTTAACATGTATGTGGTGTAAGCGGGACGCGGCACAGGGCCGATTCCCTCCCACGCACTGAAGCCCCCGGAGGGGCCGCAGTCAGCGCATCACGCGAACGGGTCAGGCGCACCCGATCGCACAGGGTTATCCGTCCGCGCGCACGACCTCGTCGTAGGCCAGCTCCACCGTGGTCTCCCGCTTGAGCATGGGTACCACGACGGAGAGCTGATGGGTGATGGAGTCGATGGACACCACCTTGCCGGTGAAGTTCTCGAACAGGCCCGTCAGTATGCGCACCTCGTCCCCCACCGCGATGTCCAGCCGCGTCTGCGGGATGGCGTCGAAGATGGAGGCGAAGTCGGTCTCGGACAGGGGGGTGGGCTTGTTGCCCGATCCCACGAACCCGGTCACGCCGCGGGTATTGCGAACCACGTACCACGTCTCGTTGGTCATCTCCATCTTGACGATGACGTAGCTGGGCAGCAGCTTGCGCTGCACCGTGCGGCGCTTGTTGTTTTTGATCTCCACGGCTTCTTCCACAGGGATGCGGACGTCGACGATCTTGTCCTGCATGCCGTTGTTCTCAACGGCCTTGAGCAGGCTGTCGCGCACCTTGTTTTCGTAGCCGGAATAGGTATGGACGACATACCATTTGATCTCTGGATTTTCAGCCATATCCGTACTCTCCGTCTTAGAGCTTGACGATCAGGTTGACCAGCTCGCCCGCGGCGAAGTCGATCACGCCGATGATGACGCCCATGACGATCATGAATACAAACACGACCACGGAGTAATTGATCAATTCCTTCTTGGTGGGCCAAGTGACCTTCTTGAGCTCATGATACATGTTCTTGAAGCTCTTGCCGATGCCCAGGAAGAAATTCTTGCAGCGCTCGACGAAGCCGGGCTTTGCGTTCTTGGGAGTATTCTCCGCTGTCTTTGCCATGTTTTCACATCCTTGTCTTTTTACACCCCGCGTTAAAGCGCACGCGCCAGACCGCGGGTCACGCGCGACAGCCCCTCGGGGCCGTCCGCTTGTATCGTTCTGGACAGGAAAACGCGCAAACCGTCAGGCGGTATTACTTCGTCTCCTTGTGGCTGGTGTGCTTCTTGCAGAAGCGGCAATACTTGTTCATCTCAAGACGGTCGGGGTCGTTCTTCTTGTTCTTCATGGTATTGTAATTGCGCTGCTTGCACTCGCTGCACGCCAGCGTAACCTTAATACGCTTATCCGATGCCATTTATGACACCTCCCATGTCATTTTTCCGGCCGTGGTCAGCCGTTTATTGGTCAACAGCACTTAAACCCCTCGAAGGGGTCACTGATACATTATAAAATAGCAGGCGTGGAATTGCAATAGAGCCCGCAAAACCTTGACCCAGTTTTTACAATCCATATCAGCCCGCGGCGCTCAGGCCGCGGCGACGGCGCTGTTTCCAAATGAGACCATGCGCTGAGCACATGGTCTCATACATTTCAGGCAGCGCTTATTACTTGATCTCGATCTCGGCGCCGACTTCTTCCATCTTCTTCTTGAGCTCCTCGGCAGCTTCCTTGGAAACGCCTTCGGCCAGAGTGGAGGGCGCGCCGTCCACCAGCTCCTTGGCTTCCTTCAGGCCCAGGCCGGGCTTGACTTCGCGGACGACCTTGATGACCTTCAGCTTCTGAGCGCCAGCGGCCTTCAGGATCACGTCGAACTCGGTCTTCTCTTCCTCAGCGGGAGCAGCCTCGCCGCCGGCGACAGCGCCAACCACCACGGGAGCCGCGGCGGACACGCCAAACTTCTCTTCCATCTCCTTGACCAGGTCGGCCAGCTCAAGGATGGTCATCTTCTCAATCGCAGCGATGATCTCAGCATTGTTAGCCATGATTATATCCTCCATTAGATTATATTTGTAGGTAGTGGTTCAGGCGGCGATCATTCCTCGCCGGCCTGCTTCTTGCGGATCGCTTCCAGAGCGTAGACGAACTTGGAAACAGAGCTCATCATGCTGCCCATGATCCGCGCGATGAGGACCTCCCTGCTGGGCGTGGCGGCCAGAGCGGTGACGCCAGCCTCGTCGAGGTACGCGCCGTCGCAGACGCCGCACTTGACGGTCAGGTTCTTGTTCTTCTTGGCGAAGTCGGTCAGGATCTTTGCGGGGGCGATGGCATCCTCATAGCCGAAGGCCACGGCCGTGGGGCCCTCCAGATGCTTCTCGATCCCGTCGAAGCCCATATCCTTGGTCGCCAGGTTGATCATGGTGTTCTTCAAAACCGCGTACTCCACGCCAGCCTTGCGCAGCTGGTTGCGCAGCTCGGTGACCTCCGCCACGTTCAGACCGCGGTAATCCACCAGAACGGCAGTCTGGGCCTTCTCAAACTTCTCTTTGATCTCGGCCACGATACCCTTCTTGATCTCGATATTCTTGGACATATTCTAACACCTCGCATTCCGTCCGAAAATGACGGCTATTAAAAAACCCTTGCGCGTGACGCAAGGGCGGTGTATCTACTCCATCCGTTGCGCCTCGGCGAGAAATTAAGCTCACGCGCTCGCTGTCTATGGCACAGGGCCTTTCAAAGCCATATATGATTATACCGTGCGCGGGGATGGGTGTCAAGGGTAGGAGGAAAGTTTAACAATGGACGGTGAGGGGGAATTAGAAATTGGGAATTGGGAATTGGGAATTAAAGATAGCAGCTGCCGCGCGCTCTGTACCGTCGCAATGAGTACGACCTGGCAGGCAGCACATCGCCGTCCCTACGCAGCCAGGCCGTTCTTAATTCCCAATTCCCAATTCCCAATTCAATCTTCACCGTTCCACCCGCATGATCGGGGCGGCGGAGGCGGAGAAGGTGCGCTCGGCGCCGTCGTCGAAGCGGATGGTGACCTTCTGCTTGCCGCCGGTGCCGGTGACCGCCTGGACGGTGCCGAGACCGAAGGTGCGGTGGCGGACGGAATCGCCCTGATGGAACACGGAGATGCCGCGGTCCGGGGCCGCGCCGCCGAAGCCCTTGGTGACGCCCGGAATGTTGAGCCGGACGCCGTTGGGGCTGGTCCCGGCGGGCCGGGGCGCGGGGGTGCGGGTTGCGACGTCCCCCGCGCCGCGGATGCCGCCCTCGCCGGGGGTGTGGCGGTACTGGCTGTTATAGGGGGAGCGCGTGGGCTGCTGCCAGCGGGCCTGGGTGGGCGGCATGACCCGGCGGGTGTCCACCCTGCCCGCGCCCTCCACGATCAGGCGGCGGGGGATCTCGTCCACGAACCGGGACAGCGGGTTGTTGTTTCGGGTGTTGTAGAGGGCGCGGGTATAGGCGTGGGACAGGAACAGCCGCTTCTTGGCGCGGGTGATGCCCACATAGCACAGGCGGCGCTCCTCCTCGAGCTGCTTGTCGTCGAACAGCGCCCGCGTGATGGGAAAGATGCCCTCCTCCATGCCGGCCAGGAACACGTTGTCGAACTCCAGGCCCTTGGCGGAGTGAAGGGTCATCAGGGTCACCGCGCCGCCGTTCTCGTTCATGGCGTCCAGGTCGGACACCAGCGCCACGTTCTCCAGGAAGTCGGACAGGCCGGCCTCCGGGTTGTGGTCCTGGTATTCCTGGACCGCGCCCTGGAACTCCTTGATGTTCTCGATCCGGGACTCGTTCTCCTCGCTCTTGGATTCCTCCAGCGCCTTGACGTAGCCGGTCCTGTCGATGAGCGCCTGCACGAACTCGGCGGGCCGCATGGCGTACATCTGCTCGGTGAGGTCGATCATCAGCTCCGCGAAGGCCGCGATGAGCTTCCTCGGGCGGGTGGACAGCTGGACATTCTCCCAGTCCAGCACCGCGGACAGCAGCGGCATGTCGTTCTCGGCGGCGTACTCGGCCAGCTTGTCCACGGTGGCGTCGCCGATGCCGCGCTTGGGCTCGTTGATAACCCGGCGCACGGACACGTCGTCGTCGGGATTCACCAGCGCCCGCAGGTAGGCGATCAGATCCTTGACCTCCTTGCGCTCGTAGAACCGCTGCCCGCCGTAGACCCGGTAGGGCGTGCCGGCGCGCACGAAGGCCTCCTCAAGCACGCGCGACTGGGCGTTGGCCCGGTACAGCACCGCGATGCTGCCCGCCGCGCTGCCCTGGCGCATCAGCTTGCCCGCCATCTGGCAGATGAAGGTGGCCTCGTCCCGCTCGTCCATGGCGTTGTACAGGGCGATGCGGTCCCCGGCGTCGGCCTCGGTCCACAGCGCCTTCTCCTTGCGGCCCGCGTTGTGGGCGATGACCTGGTTGGCGGCGTCGAGGATGTTGCCGGTGGAGCGGTAGTTCTGCTCCAGCTTGATGGTGACGCACTCGGGAAAGTCCTTTTCGAAGTTCAGGATGTTGTTCAGGTCCGCGCCGCGCCAGCCGTAGATGGACTGGTCGTCGTCGCCCACCACGCACAGGTTGTGCCGCTCCCCCGCCAGCAGCCGCACCAGCTCATACTGGGCGGCGTTGGTGTCCTGGTACTCGTCCACCAATATGTAGCGGAACTTGTCACGATAGTATTCCAGCACCGGCGGCTGCTCCGTCAGCAGCTCCAGGGTCTTGATGAGCAGATCGTCGAAGTCCAGGGCGTTGTTGCCCTTCAGCGCCGTCTCGTAGTCCCGGTAGGCCTCGTAGAGCTTCTTGGATCGGAAGTCGCCCCCGGACTCCCTGAGCCACTCGATGGGCGTCAGCAGCCTGTTCTTGGCGTCGGAGATCATGGCCTTGATGACCTTGGGCGGGTATTCCTTGTCCGACAGGTCCAGCGCCTTGGCCACCGAGCGGATCACCGTCATGCGGTCGTCCTCGTCGTAGATGGCGAACTGGCGCTTGTAGCCCAGCTTCTCGATGTCCCGCCGCAGGATGCGGGCGCAGCAGGAATGGAACGTGGAAATCCACGCATCCTCGGACGCCTCGCCCGCCAGCGCGTGCACGCGGTCCGCCATCTCCCGGGCGGCCTTGTTGGTGAAGGTGATGGCCAGGATGTGCCAGGGGGCCACGCCCTTCTCCATCAGGTGCGCCACGCGATAGGTCAGCACGCGGGTCTTGCCGCTGCCCGCGCCCGCCAAAACCAACAGCGGTCCCTCCGTTTGCTCCACGGCGGCCCGCTGTTCAGGATTCAGTTTCGTGAGATCGATCATGTTGTATTTCCTTTTCTCGGAGCCGGAGGAGGATCACTCCTCCGGCTGCTCCGTCATCTTGGACAGCACCAGCTGGTAGCCGCCCGCGCCATAGTTCAGCGCGCGGTTCACCCGGCCGATGGTGGCGGTGGACACGCCGGTCTTTTCCACGATCTCGGTATAGGTGGAATTGGCCTGCAAAAGCCGCGCCACCTCCAGCCGCTGCCCCAGGTCCTGGATCTCCCGGATGGTAAACAGGTCCTCAAACAGCTTGTAGCAGTCCTCCTCGGAATTGAGCGCCAGAATTGCCCGAGCCAGGTTATCCGCCTGCTCGCTCTTTAGTCGGGATGAAAACATAATCTATACCCTCCGCTTTCCCACATCATCATATGAATATTATACATGATTCGCGCCGAAACGTCAATGGTTATTGATTGAAGCTATAGATTTTCCGTGAGGATTCCAGGGAAAAGGGAACAGGGAAAAGGGGGACGAGGGAACAGGGAACAGGAATGGCCTGGGTTACGGCGGGGCGGCAATGTGCCGCCTGCCGGGTTGTACTTATCGCGTCGGTATTGGGCGGGCGGCGCATCGCCGCCCCTACGGGGTTAGGGGTCAGCCGCTATTTAGCTCTCCACTCTCAACTCTTCAACAAAACAAAACCTGCTGCCGACCAGGTGTCGCTCTGCCATCCCGCCGCAGCCCAGGCCATTCCTGTTGCCTGTTGCCTGTTCCCTGTTCCCTGCTCCCTGTTCCCTAAACTGTACCCCAGAGAATGGACACACGCTTTGGCAAGGCCAGACGCCCTATCCCCGCAGAGAGGACACAATTGTCAGATGCGGAAGGATGAGAAGAGAGCCAAACCCCAAGCGGTGGACATTCCTTGTTCGGCAGGCAAGTTTCAACGAAACCCCGAACGCTGGACACACTCTTTCAGCGCCGGATTTCCGTGAAACCCCTTGCCGTGGACATTTTCGTGTCGGCCTGTTTCTGGTATAATAGTGCTCAAACCTGTCGGGACCGAAAGGATGATCACTATGGCCAGGAAAGAACTCAACACGGAAGAACTCGCCGAGCTGCGCGACAGCCCGTATGTCGCCAGTATCATCGCCGGGAGGATCAACTTCACGCCTGAATTCAAGCGGGAAGCCTACCGGCTGCTCATGGAGGGCAGATCCATGCGCTCCATCTTCGAGGAGCACGGCATCGCCCCTGAGATCCTCGGCGACAAGAGAATCTGGAGCTTTGCCCACAAGCTCAGGATCAACGCGGACCGCGATGAAGGCTTTACAGACCTTTGCAAGAACAACAGCCGCAAACCAGCCAAAGAGACCTCTGAGCAGGCCCTTGCTGCGCGGGTCGAGCAGCTGGAGCACGAGCTGGCCTATACCCGGCAGGAGGTGGAGTTTCTAAAAAAATTCACACGGCAGATTTGGAGGCGCGGAAATCATGGGAATCCAGGCTGCTCCGGAAGTAAAATTCGCCATCATCCGCGAGGCCACGCGCCAGGACGGCAACCTCCTCAAGATCAGCACCATGTGCCGGATCGCCGGGGTCTCCAGGTCGGGCTATTACAACTGGTGCGCCTCCGAAGCCATCCGTCTGGCCCGGGAGGACGCGGATCGCAGGGACTTCGACACCATCCTCGAAGCCTACCGCTATCGCGGCTACGACAAGGGCGCCAAGGGCATTCACATGCGGCTGCTGCACAGTCCCGGCATCATCATGAACATCAAGAAGATCCGCCGCCTGATGCGCAAGTACGACCTCCACTGCCAGATCCGCAAGCCCAACCCCTACCGCCGCATGGCCAAGGCCCTCGCCACCAGCAACGTCGCTGACAATGTGGTGAATCGCCAGTTCAGACAGGCACCCCGCAAGGTGCTGCTGACAGACATCACCTATCTGTTCTTCAAGAACGGCAAGTGTTATCTCTCCACCATCCTCGATGCCTTCACCCACGAAATCCTGGCCTACCAGGTCAGCCTCAGCCTCAAGGTGGACTTCGTTCTCGACACCGTCAACCAGCTCATCCAGATGCACGGCTGCGCTCTGGACAACGAGACCGTCATCCACTCCGACCAGGGCTGCCATTACACCAGCTACGCCTTCATCCAGAAGCTGAAAAATGCCGATTTCGTCCAGTCCATGTCCCGCCGCGGCAACTGCTGGGACAACGCTCCGCAGGAGAGCTTCTTCGGCCACATGAAGGACGAGATCGCCGGTCTCATCGCCGAGTGCGATACCTTTGAGGCTGTCCTCGCACGGGTCGATGACTGGATGGACTACTACAACAACGACCGCGGACAGTGGGACCTCATGAAGCTGACTCCGAAGGAGTATCACCAGTACCTCCTCACCGGCGTCTACCCCCTGCCCGTCTACTCCAAGCCTTAAACCGCAGGACCCCCGGGGGCTCTGCCCCCGGACCCCCGAGGTTTATCGCCTTGCGCACGAAAGGGCGGCTGGCTTCGCCCGACGGGAAAAAGAGCGACACTGCTGTGCCGCCCTCCCGTGACTCGGATCGGCGCTCGGGTCGCTCCTCAGCGTTGCCCTATCCTCCGTCCGAGCAGGGAGAGTATATCACACTTTGTCCTCCACTTCCCCTTGCTTAATCAAAATTGTCCTTGACATGGGGAGTACTTTACCCTGTTGCCTGTTGCCTGTTCCCTGTTGCCTTTTCCCTTATCCCCCCGTCACACGCTCTTCCTCCGGATCAGCCTCGTCCCCACCTCGATCTTGAGGGGCTGTTCGGCGCGGCCCTCGATGAGCTGAATAACGCGGGTGGCGGCGGTCTCGCCCATGAAGAGCTTGGGGACCATGACGGTGGAGAGGGGCGGGGTCATGTACTCGCAGGCGGGGAGATCGTCGAAGCCCACGATGGCCACGTCTTCGGGCACCCGGTAGCCGGCCTCGCGGATGGCCTGCATGGCCCCGATGGCGATGAGGTCGTTGTCGGCGAAGTAGCAGTCGGCGGGCTTTTCGCCGTTGTCCAGCAGCTGCTTCATGTCGGCGTAGGTGCCCTCCTGGGAGGGGGTGAGGCGCACCACCGGGGAGTTGGCGGTGGACATGCCGTTGGCCCGGACCGCCTTGTAGAAGCCGTCGGCGCGCTGCTCGAAGTTGCTGATCCAGTAGGCCGAGCGCAGATAGCCCGGCTGGGCGCGGCGCTTGCGGATCAGGTGGTCGGTGGCCATATACGCGCCGCGGATGTTGTTGATGAGCACGTAGTTGAAGTCCAGCTTCTCGAAGTAGGCGTCCAGGATCACCAGCGGGGTCTTGACGTCCTCGAAGCGCTTCAGCGCGGCCTCGTCGATCTCCGTCGCCAGCAGGATGACGCCCGAGAACCGGGACGGGCTCAGGCTGGCCAGCTGCCCCGGCAGGTCGTCGTCCTCATAGAGGTAGCGTATGACGCAGTCGTAGTGCTCCCGGCGGCAGCCCGCCTGGATGCCGTCGATCAGCATGGAGAAGAAGGGCGTGTCGTCCACCACCGCGCCGCTGCGGCGATAGATCAGAAAGCACACCGTCCCCCGCTTCCCCGCCGGGACCATCCCCCTGCGGGCAAAGTCGTAGCCGCATTGGTTCGCCGCCTCAAATACCCGCTTCCGCGTGGCGCTGGAGACCCCCGGCTTGTCGTTCAGCGCCAGCGATACCGCCGATTCCGACAGACCCAGCCTCTTCGCAAGCTCCTTGGCCGTGATGGACATGTGAAGCGCTCCTTTCAGTCGCGCAATGGGGAATGGGGAATGGGGAATGACAGTTAGCCGGAGCGACGGGGAACGACCTCTCAGGCTGCCGCGTACATATCAATATATGTAAACGATCTGCCGTTCCCCCAATTCCCAATTCCCAATTCCCAATTCCCAATCCCTATTATAAATAATTGAGTGAATTTAGTCAAGAATTGCTCAATTATTTATTGACTTTTAGTTATTGACCCTCTATAATAATCTCAGCAGGATAACCGGACGGCAACAATACCGGCAAATGGTCGAGGTTTATCCCCCATCGCGCACACTGGTTCCCGGAAAGGGAACTGGAAATATAAGGAGGTATATCCCATGAAAAAGCTTCTGACTCTGGTCCTGGCCCTCATGATGGTACTGTGTGTGGCGGCTTCCGCCGAAGGCATCATCTATATCATCACGCCCTCCACCTCCAACCCCTTCTTCAAGACCGAGCAGGACGTCGGCGCTCCGAAGGCCGAGTCCCTGGGCTACGAAGTGAAGTGCATGTCCCATGACGACGACGCCGCCAAGCAGCTGGAGATGTTCGAGGCCGCCATCAACGACAAGGCCGTGGCCATCATCTGTGACAACGCCGGCGCCGACGCCTCCATCGAGGCCGTTCGCAAGGCCTCCGAGGCGGGCATCCCCACCTTCCTGATCGACCGCGAGATCAACGAGTCCGGCCTGGCCATCGCCCAGATCGTCGCCGACAACGCCCAGGGCGCTGCCGCCATCGCCGAGAAGTGGGTCGAGGCCATGAACTACGAGGGCAAGTACGCCGAGCTGCTGGGTCTGGAGTCCGACACCAACTGCCACGTGCGTTCTGAAAACTATCACGCCGTGATCGACCAGTACGACACCCTGGAGATGGTCTCTCAGCAGTCCGCCAACTGGGATCAGACCCTGGCCTATGAGAAGACCGAAGCCATCCTGCAGGAGCATCCGGAAATCACCGGCATCATCTGCGGCAACGACACCATGGCCTGCGGCGCGACCCAGGCTTGCATCGACGCCGGCCGCGAGGACATCAAGATCATCGGTCTGGACGGCTCTGACGAGGCTGCCGCCTACATCAAGGACGGCAAGATGGTCGGCACCGCCCTGCAGCAGATCGCCGCGATCACCGAGCTGGCCATCGAGCAGGCTGACGCCTACATCAAGGACGGCACCAAGCCCGAGTCCGAGAAGCAGCTGGTGCCCTGCGTGGCCATCACCGCTGAGAACGTGGACAAGCTGTCCGCCTTCGTGTACACCGGCGAATAATACGAACCCGTAGTTTCAAAGCGGGGGACCGCTGATAATGGTGGTCCCCCGCTTTTGCAACCCATAAACCGAGAAGAGGGAACAGCATGAAAACGAAAATCGCATTGATCGTCGTGTGTGTGGCGTTGGTGGCGTTCCTGGCGATGTCCGCCAAGGTGATCGACAAGGGCACTGAGGGCCAGTACACCGGCGAGGTGGCGTTCGACGCCAGCGCCTCCTCCAGCGGCGACTGGGACAGCGTCGTTTCGGAGATCACCCAAAACGCCCAGGACATCGCCACGATGGATCTTGCCGCGTTGGGCGACGGCAAGGCCGTGAGCCTGAAGGGCACGGTGAGCGCGTATGTCTCCAAGGCCAGCGGCAAGAAGAATTCCATCACCGTGGCGCCCGAGGGCTATTCCGGCAGCGCGGTGTTCAGCGTGCAGCTGGGCAGCATCTATTCCGGCACCGCCGTGCGCGACGCGCAGACCGTGAAGGCCTTCGCGGACTTCACCAATCAGACCGAATGGAGCCAGTACGCCAAGGCCCTCAACAGCCAGCTGGACGAGCTGGTGGTGGCCCCGCTGGCCATCGACGAGAGCATCCAGGGCAAGACGGTATCCGTCATCGGCGCGGCCACGGCCTCCGGCGACGAGGTGACCATCACCCCGATATCGATGACCATTGAATGACAGGAGGGCGCGCAATGTTTGACGATCCCAATGTAGTGCTCCACTGTGAAAAAATCGACAAGATCTATCCCGGCACCAAGGCGCTGGACCAGGTGTCCTTCGATCTGCTGAAGGGCAAGGTCAACGTGCTGATCGGCGAAAACGGCGCGGGCAAGTCCACGCTGATGAAGATGATCGCCGGCATCGAGCAGCCCTCCGCCGGCAAGATGTACATGGACGGCGAGGAGGTCTACTTCAAGGACACCAACGCCGCCCGGGCCAAGGGCATCGGCATCATCCATCAGGAGCTGAGCCTGTTCCAGAACCTGACGGTATACCAAAACATCTTCATGTGCCACGAAAAGAAGAAGGGCCTCTTTCTGGACGACAAGAAGCACATCGAGGGCGCGAAGGCCATCCTGAAGCGCCTGGAGCATGAAATTCCCCCGGATACGCTGGTGGGCGACCTGCGCGTGGGCCAGCAGCAGATGGTGGAGATCGCGCGCAACCTCGTGGAAAACGACCTGCGGGTGCTGATTATGGACGAGCCCACCTCGTCGCTTTCGGCGGCGGAGGTGAAGGTGCTGTTCAAGATCATGCGCGAGCTGCTGGAGCAGGGCATCTCCATCGTCTACATCTCCCACCGCCTGGAGGAGATCATGGAGATCGGCGACCACGTCACCATCCTGCGGGACGGCAAGTACGTGGCCGACGCCGACATCAAGGACATCACCCTCCCCTGGATCGTGGAAAACATGGTGGGCAAAAACACCCAGTATCACCGCTTCGAGCGCTCCATCGATCTGAACAGGGCCGAGAAGGTGCTGGAGGTCAACCACATCAACCTGCCCAAGACCGGCGGCGGCTGGCTGCTGGAGGACGTGAGCATGTACCTCAAAAAGGGCGAGGTGCTGGGCATCTACGGCCTGCTGGGCGCGGGGCGCAGCGAGTTCTTTGAGTGTCTGATGGGCATGCGGCCGGAGCACACCGGCGAGGTGATCTATCAGGGCAAGCGCATGAAGATCGGCGACATCGCGGACCAGCTGAACGCGGGCTTCGCGCTGGTGCCGGAGGACAGGCAGCGGCAGGGCCTGGTGCAGAGCCTGGACATCTGCAAGAACGCCTCGCTGGCCTCTCTGAACGAATTCCGCACGGGCTTTTTAATGAACTATCCCGCCGAGGAAAAGGCCGTGGACGCACAGATCCGGGATCTGCACATCAAGGTGGCCGACAAGCACCTGCCGATACTGTCCCTCTCCGGCGGCAACCAGCAGAAGGTGGTCATCGCCAAGGGCCTGATGACCAAGCCCACCGTGCTGCTGATGGACGAGCCCTCCCGCGGCATCGACATCGGCGCCAAGACCGAGGTCTTTGAGATCATCCACGAGTTTTCCGAGCGCGGGCTGTCGATCATCGTCATCTCCTCGGAGCTGAAGGAGATCATGGCCATCGCCGACCGCATCTATGTGCTGTCCAACGGCAAGTGTACCGCGGAGCTGCAGGGCGACGAAATCACCGAGGACAACCTGGTTCGCGCCTCCTACGCGGGCCTGGGCACTGGCAAGAGCGCGTAAGTACAGGAGTGTTATTAAATATGAAAAAGAACAACAATCAACTGCTGATGACGCTGCTGAAGGGCCGCACCTTCATCGTACTGATCATACTGGTCATCTTCTTCAGCTTCGCGTCCTCCTCGTTCCTCCAGCCCAGCACGCTGACCATGGTGGCCAAGCACGTGGCGCTGTACGGCATACTCGCCCTGGGCATGACCTTCGTCATCATCACCGGCGGCATCGACCTGTCCGTGGGCTCCGTGGTGGGCCTGGTGGGCATGCTGGCGGGCGGCCTGATACAGGAGGGCCTGACCGTCGGCAGCAAGACCATCTACTTCTCCGTGCCCGCCATCATCGTGCTGATGCTGCTGGTGGGATGTCTCATCGGCCTTGTCAACGGCCTGATCGTGACCAAGCTGAACGTGGCCGCCTTCATCGCCACCCTGGGCACCATGTACGTGTGCCGCGGCCTTGCGAACCTCCGCTCCAACGGCGCGACCTTCTCCAAGCTGGGCGGCTTCGAGGGTCTGGGCAACATGGGACTTAAGGCGCTGGGCACCAACTGGCTGGGCATCCCCGCGGGCGTCTACGTGTTCGCGGTGCTGGCCGTCCTGGCCGCGATCCTCCTAAAGCGCACCTCCACCGGCTGGCACATCCTGGCCGTGGGCGGCAATGAGAAGTCTGCCCGCCTGTCCGGCATCAAGGCCGACCGGGTGAAGATCCTGGTGTACATCATCTCCGGCTTCTGCGCCGCGTGGATCGGCCTGATCAACACCGCGCAGCTCTCCGCCGCGCATCCCGCCTCCGGCGACGGCTGGGAGATGAACGCCATCGCCGCCACCGTCCTGGGCGGCACCTCCATGGCCGGCGGCTCTGGCACCATCGTGGGCACCATCGTCGGCGCATTCGTCATCGGCGTCATCAACGACGGCATGACCATGTGCGGCGTCTCCGAGTTCTGGCAGAAGATCATCCGCGGCGTCGTCATCATCCTCGCCGTCGTCATCGACCAGACCCAGCGCAATTTGCAGGCGAAGATGGCGCTGCAGGCGCGCAACGAGGCCAAGTAATCAACGGAAGGGAACAGGGAACAGGCAACAGGGAACAGGAAGTGCCGCTGCCGCGCTTTCTATACCAATGCTGTGAAAGAATACCTGACAGCCGCCGTTCCCTGCTCCCGCCTCCCCCACATCAATAAAGGAGAGAACCCATGAAAGCGCACATCAAAATCGGCTACGCGCCCACGCGGCGCGCCATATTCTCCGCGCCCGCCGCGCTGGAATACCGCAAGTTGACCGCAAACCGCCTGAAAGAGCTGGACATTGACTTCGTGGACATCGACGACGTGAACGACGAGGGCCTGCTGTTTGACGATGCGGGTCTGGAGAAGATCATCGCGAAGTTCAAGGCCGAAAAGGTGGACGGCCTGTTCATCCCCCACGCCAACTTCGGCACCGAGTACGAGTGCGCCCGCCTGGCCAAGGCCCTGGGCGTGCCGGTGCTGCTGTGGGGCCCCCGGGACGAGCGCCCCGACGAGAAGGGCATGCGCTTAAGAGACAGCCAGTGCGGCCTGTTCGCCACCGGCAAGGTGCTTCGCCGCTTCAAGGTGCCCTTCACCTACATGAACAACTGCAACCTGGAGGACCCCGAGTTTGAGCGCGGCATCAAGGACTTCCTGGCCGTGTGCAACGTGGTCAAGGTGTTCAGGTCCACCCGCATCCTCCAGATCGGCCCGCGTCCCTTCGACTTCTGGTCCACCATGTGCAACGAGGGCGAGCTGCTGGAGAAGTTCAACATCCAGCTGGCTCCCATCCCGCTGCCGGAGCTGTACGCCGAGATGCGCAAGTGGAAGGCTGAAAAAACCGAGGTCCAGAAGGTCATCGACTACTGTCACGAGAACATGACCTGCTCCATCGACGAGGAGGGCCTCACCGAGGTCGCCGCCCTCAAGGTCGCCATGAAGAGCCTGGCCGCGAAGTACGGCTGCAACGCCATCGCCATCCAGTGCTGGAACGCGCTGCAGGACGAGATCCACATCATGCCCTGTGCTGCCAACGCGCTGCTGAATGAGGAAGGCATCCCGGTGGTCTGCGAGACCGACATCCACGGCGCGATCTCCCAGCTCATCGCCGAGGCCGCCGCTATGGGCGAGCGCCGGGTCATGTTCTCCGACTGGACCGTCAGGCACCCCGACAACGACAACGGCGAGCTGCTGCAGCACTGCGGCCCCTGGCCCATTTCCGTGGCAAAGGAGAAGCCCAGCATCTGCGTGCCCGTGGCCTTCCCCCAGAACGGCGCGGTGTCCGCCGAGGCCAAGCACGGCCCCATGAGCCTGGTGCGCTTCGACGGCGACGACGGCGAGTATTCGATTCTGCTTGGCCACGCCCGCGGCATCGACGGCCCCTGGACCCGCGGCACCTACGTGTGGGTCGAGGTCAACAACCTCAAGCGCCTCGAGGCCAAGGTGGTCGAAGGGCCCTACATCCACCACGTGGCCGCCATCCACGGCGATGTGGTGCCGGTGGTGTACGAGGCCTGTAAGTACATCGGCGTCAAGCCCGACCTGTACGATCCCATCGAGGACAAGGTCAAGGCGTATCTGCACGGCGAGGACGTCGTATTTGATGAGGTGTAAATTATGGAAAACCTGAAGGCACTGAGCTACAAGCTCCGCCGCGACGTGGTCGAGATGATCATGGCGGGCAAGGCGGGGCACATCGGCGGGGACATGAGCGTCATGGAGACCATGGTGGCGCTGTACTTCCACGCCATGAACATCTCCCCGGAAAACCAGAACGACCCCGACCGCGACATGTTCGTCATGTCCAAGGGCCACTGCGTGGAGACGCTCTACGCGGTGCTGGCGGAGAAGGGCTTCTTCCCCATTGAAACGGTCATCAAGGAGTACAGCCAGTTCGGCAGCAAATTCATCGGACATCCCAACAACAAGCTGCCGGGCATCGAGATGAACTCCGGCTCGCTGGGCCACGGCCTGCCGGTGGCGGTGGGCATGGCGCTGGCGCAAAAGATGGACGGCCGCCCCAGCCGCACCTACGTGGTGATGGGCGACGGCGAGCTGGCCGAGGGCTCCGTCTGGGAGGGCGCGATGAGCGCCACCCAGTACAGGCTGGACAACCTGTGCGCCGTGGTGGACCGCAACCGCTTGCAGATTTCCGGCACCACCGAGGAGGTCATGCATCAGGACTCCGTGGAGGAGCGCTTCACGGCCTTCGGCTGGAATGTGCTCAGCGTGGACGGCAACGACATCGACGCCATGTGCGCGGCCTTTGACGAGGCAAAGACCGTCAAGGGCAAGCCCACCCTGATCGTGGCCAACACCACCAAGGGCAAGGGCTCCTCCGTCATGGAGAACAAGGCGAGCTGGCACCACCATGTGCCCAGTACCGAGGAAATTGAGCAGATCATGGCCGACCTGAAAGCCCACGAGAAGGAGGCACTGTAAGATGAACAAAATAACGAATCGTCAGATCATCTGCGAGGTGCTTTCCGAGCATGCAAAGACCGACAAGGACATCGTGGTGCTGTGCTCTGACAGCCGCGGCAGCGCTTCCCTCGCGCCGTTCGCCAAGGATTTCCCGGAGCAGTTCGTCGAGGTCGGCATCGCCGAGCAGGACCTGGTGGGCATCTCCGCGGGCCTGGCGAAGATGGGCAAGAAGGCCTACTGCGCCTCCCCCGCCTCCTTCCTCTCCACCCGCTCCTACGAGCAGGCGAAGGTGGACTGCGCCTACTCCCACACCAACGTCAAGCTCATCGGCATCTCCGGCGGCGTCAGCTATGGCGCGCTGGGCATGAGCCACCACTCCGCCCAGGACATCGCGGGCTTCGCGGCCATCCCGGGCATGCGCGTGTACCTGCCCTCCGACCGCTTCCAGACCCGCTGCCTGTTCGAGGCGCTTTTGAAGGACCAGGACCCCGCCTACATCCGCATCGGCCGCAACGCCGTGGAGGACACCTACGAGGAGGGCAACTGCCCCTTTGAGATGGACAGGGCCACCGTGGTCGCCGAGGGCGCGGACGCGCTGATCGTGGCCTGCGGCGAGATGGTCAAGCCCGCCAAGGACGCCGCCGCCCTTTTGAAGGCGGAGGGCATCGGCGCGACGGTGCTGGACATGTACTGCGTCAAGCCTCTGGACGCGGAGGGCCTTTTGAAGGCCGCCGCGGGCAAGAAGGTCGTGGTCACCGTGGAGGAGCACTCCCCCTTCGGCGGCCTGGGCAGCATGGTCAGCCAGGTCATCGGGGCCAACGACCCGAAGAAGGTCATCAACCTCGCCCTGCCCGACGCGCCCGTGATCACCGGCACGTCCAAGGAGGTCTTCGACCACTACGGCCTGAACGCCGAGGGCATCGCGAAGACCGTGAAGGAAAATCTGTAAATCAACCACAGGGAACAGGCGCCGCCGCCTGTTCCCTGAATCGACAATAGGCAATTGTAAAAGTCGACGCGGGAGCGGGAAATGACAGCAAGAGCAAGCTGGAGAAGGGATAAGAAGAAGGGACGGGGACAGAGACACAGAGAG
>CADCAS010000007.1:37231-55395 GCA_902799465.1 uncultured Eubacteriales bacterium | reverse complement strand
GATTCCGTTTCCAAGGCCCTTGGGATGGTCACTCCTTCTGATTGTCTGCATTGGTTTCACTCTTGCTCGTGTTGGTGAGATTTTTGAAGATTGCTATAATTCCTCATTATCTATAGATAAAACGCCGCGCCTCTCGGCGCGGGTTCGTATCACAGGGGCTTGTCCTGGGTCTCGCGGTAGATGCGGTAGGCGTTGTCGAGGATCTCCCGGTCGCCGTCGTAGGTGAGCATGGTGCGCGCCTTTTCCACGGGGTAGTAGCCGCCGTTGAGGAAGCCCTGCTCGTAGGCCACGTGGAACGACCTGTCCTCGGCCCGCATGGCGAACCACTGGATGCGGTTGCTGATCTCCCGCCCGCGGCTCTCGGAGAAGAAGTCATAGCGCGTATTCCCGGCGATGCCGATGATCTCGGCGTGGATCCCGGCCTCGTCCTCGACGCGCCACAGGGCCACGTCGTTGGAACGGTTCTCGCTGCGGATGACCCCCTTGGGCATCACCCACTCCCCGCGATCGCTCATCAGCAGGAATACCTGATCGTCGCAGAAAACGACGCCCCCTGCGCAGCTGCGAATTGCTCCCGGCATACAATCACCTTCCCTTTCCACCACGGCGGAGGACCGCCACGTCGGAGCTTTTTTCCCGGTGAACGTGACTATGATAGCACAAACCACTATAAAATGCAAATGCAAATCCGTCCAGTCCCCGTTTTTTAATCGTTGAATGTCAAAGAATTGTAATATGTATGTGACATTTGACGGTATGCGGCACATTTTACTTTGTTTTATTCCGCCTATGTGCTATAATGTAAGGTGATTTATTATGAGGGTAACCATGCCCGCAAGTATGTTTAACGATTTGGGATGATCGAAATGAACGGCGAAAGACGCCTGATCCTGGCCTCCGGCTCCCCCCGGCGGCGGGAATTACTGACCAAAATGGGGTATCATTTTGAAATCTGCACGCCCGACGTGGACGAGCACGTCCAGGGCCACGCCCGGGACATCGTCAGCACCCTGGCCCTGCGCAAGGCCCGGGCAGGGGCGTCCCACTACGACGACGGCGTGATCATCGCCTCGGACACGCTGGTATCCCTGGACGGCGTTCCCCTCGGCAAGCCCGAGGACGCCGCCGACGCCAAACGGATGCTCCGGGCGCTCTCCGGGCGGGAGCACGAGGTGTTCTCCGGGGTGTGCGTCATGGACGTGCGCACCGGGCGGCAGGAGACCCGCGCCGTGCGCACCGGCGTCACCTTCCGCGACCTCTCCGATCAGGAGATTGAGGCCTACATCGCCACCGGCGAGCCGATGGACAAGGCCGGGGCCTACGCCATTCAGGGCGGCGCGGGCGCGTTCGTCACCGGGCTGGACGGCTCGTTTGAGAACGTCATGGGTTTCCCGGTGGACGAGGTCAGGGAGATGCTCGCGCTTTTCGGGCTTTGATGAATTCGGCGCGGCGGCGGACGGTTTGACGCTCCGCGCGATACAGGAGGCAATATGGGCGTATTTTCCACAGGCGGCGTGGGCATCGACCTGGGTTCCGCCAATGTGACGATCTGTTTGGAAAACGAGGGCGTGGTGCTGCGGGAGCCCAGCTTTGTGCTGACCCTGCGGGACGACATCGACGAGATCCTCGCCGTGGGCCGCGACGCCCGGCAGATGCTGGGCCGTACCCCAAAGGACTGCACCCTCATCAGCCCGGTGATGGACGGCGCGGTGGCCAACGTGGAGCTGACCACGGCCATGCTGCGCAAGCTGTCCGAAAAGGCGCTGGGCAAGCGTCGGGCGCTTGAAAAGAACCGGCTGGTGGTCTCCATGTCCCAGGGCGCGACACGCGTGGAGCGCACCGCGCTGGAGGAGGCCGTGCACGCCGCGGGCGCGCGCAGGGCGGCGCTGATCCGCACCTCCGTGGCGGCGGCGCTGGGCGCGGGCATTCCCATAGAGGAGCCCCGCGGGTTTCTGCTGGTGACCATCGGCGGCTCCACCACCGAGGTGTGCGTCATGTCCATGAACGGCGTCGTGGCCGCGCGCAGCATGCGCACCGGCTCGCTGGCGCTGGACGAGGCCATCGTGCGCTACATCCGAAGGGAGAAGCAGCTCATCATCGGCCAGCGCACCGCCGAGGATCTGAAGATCGACCTGGGCACCGCCGTGCTGAACCCCGCGCTGTCCAAGGAGAAGGTGGCCCTGCGCGGCCGCGACGCGCTGTCCGGGAAGCCCTCCACCGTGGACATCACCGCCGAGGACATCCACAAGGCGCTGCTGCCCCCGCTGGAGACGCTGGCGGAGGACATCCGCGACGCCTTTGAAAACATCCCCCCGGAGCTGGCCGAGGACATCCTGCCCAACGGCATGTACCTCTCCGGCGGCGGGGCGCAGCTGGAGGGTCTGTCCACCCGGCTGGGCGAGATGCTCCACTTGAACGTGCTGGTCCACGACAATCCCCAGGACGACGTGGCCCTGGGCGCGTGCATCGCCGCCGCCAACGACCGCCTGGCCCAGAAGCTCTCGGCAAGCGGTTGCCTGATCGACGTGTAACCGGCGGCGGAAATGCGCGCTTCCTTCTACAGATAAACACTCCGCACTTTCAACAGGAGCGATCCAGATATGCCATCTAAAAAGAAACGCAAGACCAACAAGCGCTATGTGAAGAAGCGCAGCCCGGAGGAGATACGGCTTCGGCGCATCCGGCGAAGGAACATCATCTTCTCCATCCTGGTCATCATCGCGGTGGCCGCGGTGGTGTTCTTCCTGATTTTGCGCAATTCCAACGATATCTCGCTGGCCGAGAACGGCATCGGCTCGCTGTTTTCCCGGGTACAGTCCGGCTTCACCTCCGCCACCAGCGGCATCCGCAACTTCGTCACCCGCTGGCACAACTATGACACGCTGGAGCAGGAGTATGAAGCGCTGAACCAGGAATACCAGCAGACGGCGCTGCAATTGAACGCCGCCCAGGAGGCCGTCAACGAAAACGCGCGGCTGAAGGAGCTGTTGGAGGCCAAGAGCCTGTACGAGGCCCTGGACCCCATCTACGCCAGGGTCATCGCCCGGGCGCCGGGCCAGTGGTTCGAGACCTTCTCCATCAACCGCGGCACCAACGACGGCGTGTCCGCGGGCATGGCCGTGGCCAACGGCGACGGCCTGGTGGGCCGCGTCTACGAGGCGGGCATGAACTACGCCAAGGTCATCTGCCTCATCGACAGCCGCTCCGCCGTGGCGGTGATGGTCCAGTCCACCCGCGACAACGGCATCATGCGCGGCGAGGTGACCCAGTCCTCGGCCCGGGCGGAGTGCTTCGTCTACTACCTGCCCAGCTTAAACAACGTGGTGCCCGGCGACGCGGTCATCACCTCGGGCACCGATTCGCTGTTCCCCAAGGGGCTGCACATCGGCACCGTCACCGCCGTGTCCATGGACGCCGGCAGCGAGGGCAGCTACGCCGTGGTGACCCCCTCGGTGGATTTCCAGCACCTGGAGGAGGTGTTCGTGCTGCGCGAGGTCATCGAGACCGACTCGGACCGCAGCCTGCCCAACACCGCCGCCACCGTCCGTCCCCTCGAGGACACCACCCCCACCCCCAATCCCGACATCACCCCCACCCCGTCCCCGACGCCCGCCGAGGCCAACTGGAGCTATCCCAGCGCCAGCGCCCCCGTGGCCGTCATCGAGGTCCTGCCCGAGGACGAGTGGGTCCGAAATTCCTGATAAAGAGCATGGGAAACGGGCTGCGCGCCGACCGCGCCGCGCCCGTTCCCTGAACCGGAGGTTCCACCTTGTTCAGACGCTTTCTCCCCGCCCTGCTGGTGCTCATCTGCTTTCTGCTGGACACCACCGTGATGCCCGTGGTCTACACGGGCGTGTACGCCGTGCCGCTGACGCTGGTGGCGGTGTTCTGCATCGGCATGGTGCTGGGGCGCATGCGGGGACTTCTGTACGGCACGCTGGGCGGGCTTTTGATGGACATCACCACCGGCTCGCTGGGCATGATGACCTACTACTTCATGTTCGTGGGCTTCATGATCGGCCTGATCGTCTACGTGCCTGGCGAGCGCATACTGCCCTCCCGCCGCAAGCAGCAGCGCAGGCTGGCCTGGCGGGCCGCCTGGGTGTTCGCGCTGGACACCTTCGGCGAGGTGGCGCTGTTCGTGATACAGTACTTCAACACCGCTGAATTCCAGTGGATCTACCTGCTGAACATACTCATCCGCGCCGCACTCTGCACGGCGCTGTGTACCCTGCTGCGTCCGCTGTTCGTGCGGCTGCTCACCGGCAAGTCCGTCCTGCGGCGCGGCAAATCCCGCAAACGGGAGGTGAAGAGCTTTTGAAGCCCTATTTCAAGCGCATGCTGGTGCTGTCCGGCCTGCTGGTGGCGGTATTCGTCGCCTTCTTTGTGCGGCTGAACTACATGATCCGCGTGGGCGGGGACAACTATTCCAACCGCGCCTCAAGCCGTTCCACCAAGACCATCACCCTCTACGGCAACCGCGGAACCATATTCGATACCAACATGGTCCCGCTGGCCTATGACCGCCGCAGCTACAACGTCACCTTCTACCGCGACCCCACCCGCAACAGCGACGAGGACCGCCTGGCCTACACCCGGACGCTGATCGAGGTCATCCGGCTGGTGGAGTCCAACGGCAAGACCTGTGTCAACGATTTTTGGCTCAAGAAAAACGACGACGGCACCTGGCGCTTCGATACCGGGTCCGACTCCGCCACCGTGGAGGCCACCCGCGAACGCCAGTGGCGCTCCAACTTCTATCTGAGCAGGGCAGAGGAAAAGGACCTCTACCCCTCCCTGCTGGAAAAATACTGCATCAACCAGCTGGCGGCTCTGGGCGAGCTGGACCTGGAGCGCGATGAGGAGCTGATCGTGAAGGTGCTGGCGCTGTGGCAGGAGAGCCGCATGAACGCCTTCAACTCCACCCCCGTCACCATCGCCTACGACGTGGGCTACGAGACCGTCTCCGAGATCGAGGTCAGGGCGCTGGATCTGCTGGGCGTGGACGTGACGGAGAGCTCCTCCCGCATCTACCCGCAGGGCCGCACCGCCTGCCACGTCACCGGCTACATCAGCAAGATCAGCCAGAACGCCCTGGAGACCTATCAGAGCCAGGGCTACCCCAACGACGCATACATCGGTTCCGACGGCATCGAGCGATCCCTGGAGGACCAGCTGTCCCCCTACATCGAATACCGCCAGGGCAAGCGCGTGGTGGAGGTGGACACCCGCGGCAAGGCTGTGCGCGAGCTGTCCTACACCGCGCCTACCGACGGCAACTCCGTGGTGCTGACCATCGACGTGGACCTGGAGCAGGTGATGTCCTCAGCGCTGGCCTCCACCATCGCTACCATTCGCGAGGAGCAGGAAAAGACCATGCGCCGCGAATACTGGCAGGACAAGTACGAGGACGTGCTCAAGCAGTACGAGGAGAACGACTGGGACATCGACCTGGCCGAGTCCGGCGCCATGGTGGCCATGGACCCCTACACCGGGCGGGTGCTGGGCATGATCTCCTATCCCGACTACGACCTGTCCATCTTCAACGACGGCAAGGTGGACGAGAGCCTGTGGTCCGACGCCATGAAGGGCAACGATCCCCTCTACAACCGCGCCATCTCCACCAAGGACGCGCCCGGCTCCATATTCAAGCTGGTCACCTCCCTGGCAGGACTGACCGAGGGCGCCATCACGCTGGACGAGCGCATCAGCGACCTGGGCGGCTTCTACAAGACCAACCAGACCAACCCCGCAAAGTGCTGGACCACCGACCCCTCCCTGCACCAGAACCAGACCATCGTGGAGGGCCTGAAGAACTCCTGCAACTACTTCTTCTATGAGGTGAGCTACCGGCTGGGCATCGACAAGCTGTACCAGTGGGCCGCGGCCCTGGGCCTGACCTCCAAGACCAACATCGAGCTGCCCGGCGAGGCCACCTCCATCGTGGGCAACCAGCACATGCTCTACGATCCGGACAACTCCCCCACCTGGCAGAACACCGCCAAGCCGCTTTTGACCTACGAGGCCATCAAGGGGTCGCTGGAGAAGACCATCTCCGAGCGGCAGATGAACATCTCCGACGAGACCCTGGAGAAGGCCATCTCCGACCTGATGCGCATCGCCGTCAGCTATCAGCAGAAGACCGACTGGTACCGCCCCATCCGCGAGATCCTCCAGTACGACCTGGGCCTGCCCGCGGACTACATCACCAGCCACTACATGGTCAACACCTACGTCACCTACCTCCAGGACCTGTTCTGGACCCCCAACGAAACCATCATGTGCGGCATCGGCCAGTCCGTCACGCAGGTGACCCCCGTGGCCGTCGCCCGCTACGTCAGCGCCATCGTCAATGGCGGCACCGTGTACGACGCCCAGATCGTGGACAAGATCATCGCCCCTGACGGGCAGATCGTCATCGAAAAGCAGCCCGTGGTGGCCAACCAGATCGACAGTCAGCAGGAATACTTCGACGCCATCCACAAGGGCATGGAGGAGGTTACCGACGAGGTCGCCGGCGGCACCGCGTCCAAGTACTTCCGCGAGGCCCGCTACAAGATCGCCGCCAAGACCGGCACCTCCCAGAGGACCCAGCTGGACGTGGAAAACAACAGCTGGATGGTGGCCTACGCCCCCGCCGACGATCCCAAGATCGTGGTCATCTGCTACATCCAGAACGGCTATTCCGGCGCGTACTCCTCTCCCGCGGTCATCCGCACCATTGAGTACTATCTGGACAGCCTGCAATACACCGAAAGCACCACCGCCGCCAACGACTTCACCTGGGCGGAATGACGGACCCCTGATCCCTCCGAAGGAGTAAACGATGTTTTCAAGAATCCGAGCGTTCTTCAAGTACATTCGGGACAACCAGTTCGACCGCAGCCTGATGAAGTACTTCGACTGGCCGCTGTTTCTGATCGTCATCGCCATATCGCTGTTCGGCGTGGTGTGCATCTTCTCGGCTACCTCCAGCCAGGTGACGGAATACCCGGCCAACGTGGTTGAGATGCTCCAGACCCAGTCGATACTGTATCCGCGCCTCCAGCTGATGTGGATCGGCGCGGGGCTGGTGGCTATGGCAGTGATCATATTCTTCCCCTATGAGCTGTACGGCCAGTACGCCAATGTGATCTACACCGCCAACATCGGCCTGCTGGTGTTCACGCTGCTGGTGGCCCGCGCGGGCCGCGGCGGCATGACCGCCTTCCTGGCCTGGGGCGGCGGCGACCGCGGCTTCCAGACCTCGGAGGTGGGCAAGATCGCCATCATCATGGCCCTGGCCAAGGCGTTCTCTGTGCGCACCAAGCCCATCATGAAGTTCTCAGACGTCATCCCCCTGGCCATCTACACCGGCATCCCGCTGGTGCTGATCGTGGCACAGCCGGACGTGGGCACGGCGCTGGTGTACCTGGCGGTGTTCGCGGTGATGGTGCTGGTGTCGGGCACGAATGCCAAGCTCATCTGGGGCGTCATCATCGCCTTTGTGGTGCTGCTGGTGCCGCTTTGGTACTTCATGAACAACTCCGCCTCGGACAACTTCCGCTTCACCCGCATCCTTATCTGGCTGGACCCCGAGGCCTATCCCGACGAGGCGCGACAGGTCATCAACGGCCAGATCGCCATCGGCTCGGGCGGGCTGTGGGGCAAGGGCATCGTCTCCCCCGGCAGCTTCGCCTCGCTGGGCTACATCTCCGACGACCACACCGACTTCATCTTCGCCATCGTCTGCGAATCCTTTGGCCTGGTGGGCGGCTGCGCGCTGGTGCTTGCCTACGCGCTGATGCTGGCCCGGATGATCTGGCTGTCCATCCAGGTGGAGGACCCCTACGGCTCCTACCTGATCGTCGGCGTCACCGCCATGATGATCTTCCACGTGGTGGAGAACGTGGGTATGGTTATCGGCCTGCTCCCCGTCACGGGCATCCCCCTGCCCTTCGTCAGCTACGGCGGCTCCAACATGCTCACCAACATGATGGGCATCGGCCTGGTGCTAAACGTGGTCATGCGCTCCCGCCAGCGCGAGCTGCGACAGCGCACCAGCACCAACAAGGTGGTCAAGATATAAGCGAACGGGAGAGGCAAGCCTCTCCCGTTAAATTCTCTCTCCGATCACATCCGACAGCCGCGCCAGCGCTTCCAGCGGCAGCGCCTCGCCCCGCACCCTCGGGTCGATGCCCGCGGCCTCCAGTACCTGTCCTGCCGTCTCCGCGTCCATGTGGAAGGCGGCCTTTATGTTGTTCAAAAGGGTCTTTCGTCGCATGGCGAAGGCGGCGTTTATCACCCTGAGATAGAGCGCGTAGTCCGCGGGGGTCACCACCGGGTCGGGGTGGCGGCGTATCAGCAGAAACCGGCTCATCACGTGGGGCGGCGGGCTGAAATACTCGGGTGGCACGTCGGCCAGCGCTTCCGCCGCGCCGTAGGACTGCACCGTGGCCGCAAGGGCGCACCAGGACTTTCCGCCGGGACTGGACGTGATCCGGTCCGCGGCCTCCTTCTGCACCATGATGGCAATGCTCTCGGGCGGGTTGGGGGCCGTGGTCAGCCTGAGCAGCACGTCGGCGGTGATGTAGTAGGGCAGATTCGCCACCACGCGATAGGGCTCCTCCCCCATCAGCGCCTTCAAATCGGACTTGAGGATGTCCTCAAACCGCACCTCCGCGTTCTCCATCCCCTGGAGCACGTCGTGAAGCACCGGCTCCAGACCCCGGTCCACCTCCACGGCGAGCACGCGCTGACACCGCGCCGCCAGCAGCGCCGTCATCAGCCCCGGCCCGGGCCCGATCTCCAGCACCCGGTCATCGGGCCCAACGTCCGCCGCGTCCAGCAGCGCGCTCAAAAAGGCCCCGTCCAGCAGGAAGTTCTGCCCCAGGGAATGGCTGGTGTGAAACCCGTGCTTTTCCAGCGCCACCCGCGCCCGCAGCTCCGGGGATGGATTCGTGAATTGTGTCATAGGATGCTCCTTGTCGTGTCCGGACAATAGCGGATTTGGCAGCTTAAAAAAGAACCGGTCTTTGCCCGGTTCTTTTTTACCCCATTATTTTGTGCCGAACAGTCGGTCGCCGGCGTCGCCCAGGCCGGGAACGATGTATTTGTTCTCGTTGAGCTTCTCGTCGATGGCGGCGATGTAGATGTTCACGTCGGGATGGGCCTTCTGCACGGCTTCGATGCCCTCGGGGCAGCCCACCAGGCACATCAGGGTGATGGACTTATAGCCGCGCCTCTTGATGAACTCGATGGCGGCGATGGAGGAGCCGCCGGTAGCCAGCATGGGGTCCACCACGATCAGGTCGCGCTCCGCCACGTCCATGGGCAGCTTGCAGTAGTATTCCACCGGCAGATGGGTCTCCGGGTCGCGGTACAGGCCGATGTGCCCCACCTTGGCCGTGGGCACCAGCGCCAGCACGCCGTCCACCATGCCCAGGCCCGCGCGCAGGATGGGCACGATGCCCAGCTTCTTGCCGGCGATGATCTTGGACTTGCACTTGGTGATGGGGGTCTCGATCTCGATCTCCTCAAGGGGCAGCTCGCGGGTGACCTCGTAGGCCATCAGCATCGCGATCTCCTCCAGCAGCTGGCGGAAATCCTTTGTGCCGCAATTGATGTCGCGCATCAGCGTGAGCTTGTGCTGTACCAGGGGATGATCAACAACGGTGACTTTGCTCATCCAAACAACCTCCCTCATTATTATCATCCATTATTATAGCGCACTTGATGTATAAACTCAACCATTGATTTTTATCAGTTTTCGTAATTAACCGCGGCTTTACATATATTCCGCAGCGGGATGGATGATGGCGCGGCCCGTCTCCGGCTCGAAGCCCTCGAGGATCAACAGCGCCTTGGCGCCCTCCACCCGCTTGCGCTCGGGCTTGGCGGTGGCGATCATCACACCCACGCCCACCACCTCGGCCAGGAACTCCCGCATCAGGTCCACCATGCCCTGGAGGGTGCCGCCGCCCTTCATGAAGTCGTCGATGATCAGCGCCCGCTGTCCGACCTCCACGGCGCGGCGGGCCAGGGCCATGGTCTCGATGCGCTCGCCGCTGCCGCCGGCGATGTAGTTGATCTTCACGGCGCTGCCCTCGTAGGCGCGGCTGTCACGGCGGGCGATGACCAGCGGCACGTCCAGCATTCGCGCCGTCATCAGCGCCACGGGGATGCCCTTGGTCTCCATCGTCAGCACAAAGTGGGGCTTGCGGTCATAGTATTTCGCCGCCAGGATCTCGCCCATGTCCCGGGCGGTAGCGCTGTCGGAGACGATATCGGAGGTGTAGAGGAAGCCGCCCGGCAGCATGCGCCCCGGCTCGGACAGCCGCTGGGACAGATCGTTCAGCACGCGCCGAACCTTCGCCTCGCTGGGGACGGCACGGAACCGCACCCCTCCCGCGGCCCCCGCCACGGTCTCCACCCGGCCCAGGTCGAAGCGCTCGAAGGACTGGCCGATCAGGTCGATGTCCTCGGAGATGGTGGACTTCGCCGCGCCGAACAGGGCGCAGAACTCACCCAGGGTGTGGATGCGGTTGGGGGTGTCGGTGAGTATCTTGGTCATCGCGCCCAGGCGCTCATTGCGTTTGATCTTGTCCATCTTGCGGCCTCAATTCCGAATATTCATGTCGTTTTCCCCATTATAATTCGCCTTTGTTAGCTTTACCTTGGAATTGTGATAAAACACGCCCCGCCCGATAAGATTTAACCTGCTTTTCCCCTGGACGCTTGCGGAATGCGCGGAATTGAATTATAATGATGCTATAATGTCTTTTCAGCGTTAGGAGGTCCACATGGCCGCGAACATTTTTGACTACAAGGGCCGTCGCGCCCATTTCATCGGCATCGGCGGGTCGTCGATGTCGGGACTGGCGGGGTATCTGAAGGAGCTGGGCTACGAGGTCACCGGCTCCGACCGCACCGCCTCCCATAAGACCGAGCATCTGGAGGAGAAGGGCATACGGGTCTTCATCGGCCACGCCGCGGAAAACGTGCGGGGCGCGGACATCGTGATCTACTCCGCCGCCATCTCCGAGGACAACCCCGAGCGCGCCGAGGCCGCGCGGCTGGGCATTCCCCAGATGGAGCGCTGCGACCTCATCGGCGAGCTGATGGCCGGTCACCCCTTCGCGGTGGGCGTCAGCGGCACCCACGGCAAGACCACCACCACCTCCATGCTGGCCCAGGCCTTCATGCAGGCGGGAGCCGATCCCACCATCCACATCGGCGGCGAGCTGGACTTCATCGGCGGCTCCACCCGCGCGGGTGACGGCCGGGACTTCATCGTGGAGGCCTGCGAGTACCGGGAGAGCTTCCTGCAATTCAAGCCCACTGTGGCCATCATCACCAACATCGACGAGGATCACCTGGACTATTACCGGGACATCGACCACATCGAGTCGGCGTTCGTCAAATACGTGGACATCGTGCCGGAGAACGGCTGGTGCGTGGCCTGGGGCGACGATTTCCGGGCCAGGCGGGTCTGCCTCAACGCCCGGTGCAACCACCTCACCTACGGCCTTGGCGCGGACAACATGCTCAGGGCCGTGAACGTCGCCTATGACGCGCGCGGCTGCGCGTCCTTCACCGCCGTGCTGAACGGCGAAACGCTGGGCGACTTCCACGTGGGCGTGGCCTCCGAGGCCAACATGCTGGACGCCCTGGCAGTGATCGGCGTGTGCCACATCCGCGGGCTGGACATGGCAAAGGTGGCCGAGGCGCTCTCCGGCTTCATCGGGGCGCACCGGCGCTTCGAGCTGACCAGCATCACCGACGGGGTGCGCTGCTACACCGACTACGGCCACAACCCCGCCGAGATCATGAACGCCCTGAAGATCGCCTCCATGCAGCCCCACAAGACCCTCTGGTCCGTGTGGCAGCCCCACACCTATTCCCGCACCAAGACGCTGTTCGATCAGTTCGTGACCACCTTTGATCTGGCGGACAGGCTGCTGATCACCGACATCATGGGCGCGCGGGAGCCCGATCCCGGCGACATCAACTCCGGAATGCTGCTTGAACCCATCCGCGCCCGGGGCGTCGAGGCGGAATGGACGCCCAGCTTCGACGACACCGAGGCCTATCTCCGCGCCCACTGGCAGCCTGGAGACATCATGGTCAGCCACGGCTGCGGCGACATTGACCTGCTGAACGAACAGATCGCCCTCCACGGCGACACCCACAAGGCGGGAGGCGAGGACCGTTGAAGCGGCTGATTTGTCTGACGCTGATCCTGGCGCTGATCACGCTGAGCCTGACGGGCTGCCGAAAGAGGGCCGAGGAGGCTGCGGAGGAGACCGCCTCCGAAGGTCCCGGCTACACCGCCACCGACGCCACCGTGCAGCAGACGGAGAACTCCGTGCCCGATCCCCTGGCCACGCTGACCCCCCAGCAGATGGCCGCCATGCAGGCGGACATGGCCGAGGGCCAGGCCGACGCCCAGGCCGAGGGCGAGCTGGCGCCCCCCGGCGGCGACGCGGCCCAGAGCGGCGGGGACGAACTGTTCGCCCCCATCCAGATCGAATACCAGGACCCCGCCCCCACCGCCGAGCCCGTCCAGCAGGACTCCGGGGTCACCGCGACCTCCGTTTTGAACCCCGCGGCCTACCAGTATTCCGCGGTAATGGACGACACCCTGGACTACACCTTCAACTATCCCTCCCACTGGGAGAACGTGCCGGGCATCTACACGGTGTGCTATCGCGAGCGCGTGGAGAAGGGCGACTTCCCCGCCCGCATCTCCATCTGCCGCAAGAAGCTGGTCCACACTCCCGATGACATCGCCATGATGGAGCAGCTCACCAGCTACATGAAGATGGTGTCCGAGCGCTACGACTCCGCCACCTTCCAGACCTCCACCCCGGACAAGGAGGTCCGCTTCATGGGCCACCCGGCGCTGGCCAACACCTACATGGCCTTCTGGGGCAATGTGGAGGTCAAGGGCTACGTCATCGGCGTGGCCATCGACCGCACCCTCTACATCCTTCACTTCTGCGCCACCTACGGCGACTACGTCGCCATGGAGAGCGTCATGCAGTACATGATCAGCTCCGTGCAGCTGAAGGAGACAGACAAGAAGAAGTGACGGAGGTATCCGCATGGATCACGCGCTGCTGTGCGCCCAGCTTCGGTCCCTGGCCGACGAGGACGCCCATTACATCCCCCTGCTCGCCAACGCCAGCGCCCTGCTGAACGACGCCCTGGACGATGTCAACTGGGTGGGCTTCTACCTGATGCGGGACGGGCGGCTGGTGCTGGGGCCCTTCCAGGGCAGGCTGGCCTGCGTCCACATCGACTTGAACCGCGGCGTCTGCGGCGCGGCGGCGCGGCTGGATCAGACGCAGCGCGTGCCCGACGTGCACGCCTTCCCCGGCCACATCGCCTGCGACGCCGCCTCCCGCTCCGAGATCGTCGTCCCCATCCACAGGGACGGCCGCGTCTGCGCCGTGCTGGACATCGACAGCCCCCTCCCCAATCGCTTCACCGAGGCCGACCAGGCCGCGCTGGAGGCGGTGGTCGGGACGCTGGAAGCGGTTGTGGTGTTTGACTGAGCACTATCTGCGCGTTTACGCGCCAATTGATAATGGAAAATGGAGAATGGAAAATGATGGTGCAAATCCTTCGGATTTGTATTGATTTAACAGGGATTCACTTCTGGCGATAGACAGATAATTGCAGGAATATGGGGACGACCTCTTCCGCCCTTTGGCCTGGTGAAAGAGGTCGTCCCCCGTCATCCTGAAATATCAAGTGCATCATATCTGTACTGAAGAGATAACTTCAATCAAACAAATCCGCAAGGATTTGCTCCTTCATTCTCCATTATCCATTCTCAATTCTCCATTCAAGAAAATGATCGCCCGGCTTTTCGCCGGACGATCCTTTTCTTCAGTACACCACCACCGTGGTGTTCTTCGGGCAGTTGGTCCAGATCCACTTTGCGTCCTCCACGCTCAGGCGGACGCAGCCGTGAGAGGCCCGGCTGCCCAGGTTGTTGATGCTGGACCGGGTGGCCGAACCCTCCTTGGAGCCGTAGAGCACGGAGTGGAACATGATGTCGCCCTCGATATAGAAGGCGTACTGGGCCCAGCAGTTGAACTTCTTGAAGAAGTGCCACCGCGCGCCGGGGCCGGTGCCGCTGGAGTAGGTGCCCTTGGGGGTGGGTGTGCCCGAGCGGCCGGTGGAGCAGGTCATGGTGCGCACCAGGTCGGTGTAGTTGTTGTTGTCATCCAGGCCGTAGACGTAGACCCGCTGGTCCGACACGGAGACCTTCACCACGTAGGGCTTCATGGCCTTCTGCGCGTTCTCGCTGAACAGCATCTCCAGGGTCTGCCTGTCCGCCGCGCCGGTCTGGTTGAGCTTGTGCTGGCGCTGGAAGTACTTGAGCGCCTTCATGGTGCCCGCGCCGAACTCGCCGTCCAGCACGCCCTCGTAGTACTCCAGCATGTTCAGCCGCCGCTGGACGCGGACCACGTCGGAGCCCTTGTCGCCGCTCTGCATGGCGTCGGGGATGGCCGGGAAGTTATCCGAGTAGAAGTCCTCCAGCAGCAGCGGGTCCGCCACGCCGTTGACCACCAGAGCCAGGCCGTTGGAGTCGCCGCCATTTAAGGCCTTCATATACTTTTGCAGGTTCTCCACGCCCAGCTTGGTGGAGGGACCGTAGCTGCCGTCGGGGGTGATGGCCGCAAAGCCCAGGGTCCTCAGCCGCTTTTGCAGCCGCTTCACCGCCTCGCCGGTGCTGCCCTGGATGAGCATGGCGTTGTCGGGACGCACGGCCTCGCCGGAGAACAGCGCCCGCTGTGTGGCCTCGTCCGCCGCGCCGGTCAGGGGCAGTTCATTGTAGTGCTGGAAGATGCCCAGCGCGCGGGCGGTGGCGCTGCCCATGTGTCCGTCGGGGACCTCGGCCAGGTAGCCCAGGTTCTGGAGCCTGCGCTGCACCCGCGTCACGGCCTCGCCGCTGGCGGAGCCGGACAGGCTGCCCAGGGTGATCCGGAAGCTGTCGGAATACAGATACGCCTGCAGCAGGGGATCTGCCACGCCGTCCACCGCCGTGGCGGGGGTGGGCAGGGGCACCGCCGTGGGCGGCACGGGCATCGGCGTGGGCGCTGAGATGGCCAGCGGCACCACGTAGGGCGCCGGGGTGGGCGTCGGCGTGGGCGCGGGGGTCGGGGTGGGGTCGGGCATGTCGTCGATCAGGCCCTGCTCGATGGTCCGCACGTAGTTCTCCAGCGCCTTGACCGCGCTCTCGGTGTTGCCGCCGTAGTGGCCATCGGCGTTGTCATTGAGAAAGCCCAGCTCGATGAGCCGCCGCTGCAGCCGCTGGGTGGCCGCGCCGCTGTCGCCCTTTCGGAGCGTCGGGAAGTAGGGCACGCTGGCGCTGACGGTTTTGACCATCAGATTGCCGTTGGCCCACACCGCCGCGGCGTTGCCGTCGTCGGCGGCGCTGCGCCGTGATTCGGCGATGCCGCCCGCCACCACGTTGGCCAGGGACGCGGAATCGGCCTTCACCGACTGAACCGCCCGGGTGACCACGCCCTTGAGCCAATCCTGCACCTCGCCCCACTGGCCGTCGGTGAGGGGCAGGTTCACCAGCTCGAAGGTGACCTCCACGTTCAGCACATCGCCCTTGCTGGACACCAGCTCCACGGCGTGCCGCTTCTCCTGGATGTCCGCGCCCTCGGGCAGCTTCAAATCGTAATCGATGGTGGTGGTGGCCGGGATCTGCTCCGCGCTCAACAGCGCCGTCAGATCCGCCCGCCACGCGCCTCCATCCTCTATGCTCGCGTAACCCGCCGCGGGCAGCGCCAGTGCCAGCGCCGTCAGCAGCATTCGCTTGAACCTCTTCATCATGGACCTCCCATCCTGTAAGGGTGCGCATATATGACGTATATCCACGGGCTTTTGTTGCATGTCCCTTCTGTAAAACACAGGCCATGCCAGCCCATCATCGCGCAGTATACTGTTATTATACACACCCATTATCACGTCCCGGTGAATAACCCTTGAAAAAAGTGGGGCTTTGTGATGGCGGGAGATTATGATTAAGTGTCGTAAGCCAATAAAGAATAGAAAGATATGGAGAAGTTGAAAGCGGGGAGTTGAACGGCGACTGCTGCGTCGCTGTTTAACTCCCCGCTCCCATCGCTCCACTATCCTACAGTTCCAAGCAAATCGGCATAGCTGAGTATATATCTGTCCGCCAGCGCCCTGATGGCTTCGCGGTCGGTGCGCTGGGTGGCGTCCTCGATGGCGCACACCCGCATGCCCGCGGCCTTGGCGGCCTTCATGGCGTAGAGCGCGTCCTCGAACACCCAGCACGCCCCCGGCTCCGCGTCCAGGCGTTTGGCCAGGTCCAGGAAGTACTCGGGCTGGTGCTTGGCATACTTGCCCTCATAGTTGTCGGTGACGAACTCGAAGTACGGCAAAATGCCCAGCCGGCGCAGGCCGTTGCGCGCGTACTGCCGCGGGGACCCGGTGGCCACGCACAGCTTCACGCCGTCGCCCTTCAGCTTTTCAAGGAATTGCGGCACCAGCGGGTCCTTGAGCTGGGCGTCGTAGATGTAGTGGCGGTTCATGAACCCCTCCATCTCGTGCACCATGTCCATAAAATCCGGGGCGATGCCCAGCCGGTCCGCGTTGTCCATGATGAGCTTGCGGGAGGAGACGTCGAAGGCCTGCGCCACGATGTCCTTCAAAAGCGGCAGCCGGTGGGCCAGCAGGTATTCGACGCTGGTGTAGCGCCAGTAGGGCATGGTGTCGAGCAGGGTGCCGTCCATGTCGAAGATGGCGGCGGTAAAGTTCTCATTCATCCTCTTTCTTCCTTTGTCGTCAGTAGTCGGACCGCTTCCTCCAGGACCGCGGCGGGGCCCCCGCCCTGGGCGAAGTCGGGCCTTCCCCCGCCCTTGCCGCCCAGGGGCTTCGCGGCCTGCGCGAGCAGCTGTCCCATGTGGAGGTCCACATCCTGTGATCGCGCGAACACAAAGGCCGCCTTGCCGGGCTCGGTCTCGCAGCCCAGCAGCGCGACGGTGCCGGGTCGCTTGATGACCTGGGAGGCCGCGTCCTTGATCAGACTGAGGTCGCCTTTTAATATGCGCGCCGCCAGCCGCGCGCCGTTTGGCAGGACGGGCAGCTCGCCGCCGGTCAGCTCGGCCACGGCGGACTCCCTGCGCAGCCGGTTCAGCTCGTATTCCGTCTGCTTGAGCGCCTCCTGCATGGCCGACACGTGGGCGGGCAGGTTTTCCACGCTGGTGGACATCAGGCCCGCCGTTTCATGGGCGATGGCATAGAGGCTTTGATAATCGCTGAGCGCCCGCCTTCCCGCCAGGAAGCTGACGCGCATCTTGCCCCGGGCGGGGGCCGCGTTCAGGATCTTCACCAGCCCGATCTGGCCCGCAGAGGAGGGATGCGTGCCGCCGCAGGCCACCATCTCGTCCTCGCCAATGGCCACGACCCGAACGTGGTCGGCGACGGTCGGTTTTTTGCGCAGCGGAAGCGACTTCAGTTCGTTCTCGTCCGGAAACCAGCAACGCACCGGCACGTCCCGCTGGATGCGGGCGTTCACGTCCGCCTCTACCCGTCGGATGTCCTCGGGAGAGATGCGGGTGACCCCCTCGGGCATGGCCACGTCGATGGTGGACACGTCGTGGCTGATGTGCAGCCCGATGGTCACGCCTCCCATCAGCCGCCACAGCGCCGAGGCGATCATGTGATCCCCGGCGTGCTGCTGCATATGGTCGAAGCGGCGGGGCCAGTCGATATGCCCGTGAACGGCGCTGCCCACATCGAGCGGCCGGTCGAGCACGTGATAGACGTCGTGATCCTCCCCCACATACACGTCCAGTATGCCGGCGTCATTCAGTGTGCCCGTGTCGTAGGGCTGGCCGCCCGAGGTGGGATAGAACGCGGACCGGTCCAGCCGGACGTGCCAGCGTCCGTCCGCCTCAACACAGTCGGTCACCACAGCGTCAAACTCCGTCAGGTAGGCGTCATCGTAATAGAGACGTTCCGTCATATGTATCACACTCCGCCTACTATCATACCCCACCCCTGTGAATTCCGCAAGGCATATAGAAAATTAACCCACGGCCCACGCATGAATGACAAGACGGATTGAAATCTTACAGAAAGGTTACGAATCGTACCTGTTTCAATCACATGTACCGGCTGTGCCGGTGCAT
>CADCAS010000007.1:0-37205 GCA_902799465.1 uncultured Eubacteriales bacterium | reverse complement strand
TTCGTGTCGTCAGGCGCGAATTTCCGCGTCCCTTCTTCCCTCGCGCAAAATCCGCAGATTTTGCGCGACAGGCTCACGCATTCATGCGTGAGCCGTGAACATTAACCCAAATTAAATTGACTTTCCCTGGCCGTTGGGCTATAATCCAAGGGTAAACAACAAGTGCGTTGATGGGAAAGAGTAACCGTTCAAGGCGCCAAAGAGAGGGACGTCCCGGCTGAAAGCGTCCCGCGATCCAGACGGCGAACGACACCCCGGAGCATCCGCCCTGCGGCGCAATTCCGGCGATAACGGAAACCGAGACGCGGCTGTATGCCGCAAAGCAGGGTGGCACCGCGAAACCTTCGCCCCTACGAGTGGGACGGAGGCGTTTTTTTATTCTGACCGAAGGGAGACAAAGTATGCTGACACAGGCCCCCAAGGGCACCCTTGACATGCTGCCGCGGGACGCGCACCGCTGGCAGTCCATCGAGCGCGCCATGCGCCGCGCCTGCGCGCTGGCGGGGTATCGGGAGATCCGCACCCCCGTCTTCGAGCACACGGAGCTGTTCCAGCGCGGCGTGGGCGACACCACCGACGTGGTACAGAAGGAGATGTACACCTTCGAGGACAAGGGCAACCGCTCCATCACCCTGAAGCCCGAGGGCACCGCCGGCGCGGTCCGGGCCTTCATCGAGAGCCACATGTACGCCGACGCCCTGCCCGCCAAGCTGTACTACTCCGCCTGCCCCTGCTTCCGCTACGAGAAGCCCCAGTCCGGGCGGCTGAGGCAGTTTCACCAGAACGGCGTGGAGGTGTTCGGCGCGAAGGACGCCAGCGTGGACGCGGAGATCATCAAGCTGGCCATGGACGTGCTGAAGGCCTGCGGCATCGACGGGCTCAGGCTGAACATCAACTCCATCGGCTGCCCCAAGTGCCGCAAGGAATACCTGGAGAAGCTGAAGGAATACCTGCGGCCCAAGCTGCCCACGCTGTGCAAGACCTGCCAGGAGCGCTTCGAGAGAAATCCCATGCGCATCCTGGACTGCAAGGAGGACGCGCCGAAGCTGACCGACGCCCCCGCCATGCTGGACAACCTGTGCGAGGAGTGCGCCGACCACTTTGACAAGCTCAAGCGCTACCTTGCGGCCATGGACATCGGCTACGCCATCGACCCCCGCATCGTCCGCGGCCTGGACTACTACACCAAGACCGTGTTCGAGATCATCACCGACACCCCCGACGGCGGCGAGCTGACCGTCTGCGGCGGCGGGCGCTACGACGGCCTCATCGAGGAGCTGGGCGGCCCCGCCACCCCCGGCATCGGCTGGGGCATGGGCATCGAGCGGATGCTGATGGTGCAGGACATGCGCGGCTCCGCCCCCGCCGCGCCGGATTACCTGGACGCCTTCGTGGTCACGCTGGGCGACGACGCCCGCATGGCCGGGATGAAGCTGGTCAACGACCTGCGCGCCCAGGGCGTCAAGGCCGATCTGGACCACGCCGCCCGCTCCATGAAGGCCCAGTTCAAGTACGCCAACAAGCTGGGCGTGAAGAACGTCGTCGTCATCGCCGACGACGAGCTGAAGCTGAGCGCGGTGAAGCTGCGCAACATGACCGAGAGCACCGAGGAGACGGTGCCCATGGGTCAGATCGTGGAGCGCTTCACCCGGGGATAGAGAGAATCACAGTATCACTCAGGAGGATAAGGATATGCTTTCGCACAAGAGGGATCACTATTGCGGGCTTTTGAACGAGTCCAATGTGAACGAGACCGTCCACCTGTCGGGCTGGGTGCAGCGCACCCGCGACCTGGGCGGCGTGGTGTTCGTGTGGCTGCGGGACCGCGAGGGTCTGGTGCAGCTGGTGTTTGACAACGCGGTGTGCTCCCAGGAGATATTTGAGCTGGGCCGCTCCCTGCGCTCGGAATACGTGGTCACCGTGTCCGGCGAGGTCAAGCTGCGCGACGAAAACGCCATCAACAAGGACCTGTCCACCGGCACCATCGAGGTGTTCGTGAAGGACGCGGTGCTTTTGAACAAGTCCGAGACCCCGCCCATCTACATCGACGACAAGGCCGACGAGAACGAGCTGGTGCGCCTCAAGTACCGCTACCTGGATCTGCGCCGCCCATCCATGCAGGAGAAGCTGCGGCTGCGCAGCCGGGTGGTCAACTGCATCCGCTACGCGCTGGACGACGCGGGCTTTACCGAGGTGGAGACCCCCATACTCTCCAAGTCCACCCCCGAGGGCGCGCGGGACTTCCTGGTGCCCTCCCGCCTGCATCCCGGCACATTCTACGCCCTGCCCCAGTCGCCCCAGATCTACAAGCAGCTTCTGATGCTGGCGGGCTTTGACAAGTACTACCAGATCGCCCGCTGCTTCCGCGACGAGGACAACCGCGCCGACCGCCAGCCCGAGTTCACCCAGTGCGACATCGAGATGAGCTTCATCGACGAGGAGGACATCTACGCCACCGTCGAAAAGGTGTTCGCCCGCATCTTCAAGGAGGTCAAAGGCATCGACCTGAAGCTGCCCCTGCCCCGCATGCCCTGGCGCGAGGCCATGGAGCGCTACGGCTCCGACAAGCCCGACACCCGCTTCGGCATGGAGCTGGTGAACCTCACCGACAAGCTGGGCAAGACCGGGTTCGTGGTGTTCGATTCCGCCATCGAGGCCGGCGGCCGCGTGGAGGCCATCAACGCCAAGGGCCTGGCCACCATGACCCGCAAGCAGATCGACAGCCTGGCCGAGTACGTCAAGACCTACCGCGCCAAGGGCCTGCCCTACATGACCTTCACCGCCGACGGCAACGTGAAGTCCAGCTTCAACAAGTTCATGTCCGACGAGCTGATCGAGACCGTGCGCCTCGAGATGAACGCCGAGCCCGGCGACATCATCTTCTTCGGCGCGGACAAGAAGAACGTGGTCTGGCAGGCGCTGGGCGCGCTCAGGTGCGAGATCGCCCGCCGCCACGACATGATCGACCACAGCAAGTACAACCTGTTCTGGGTCACCGAGTTCCCGCTGTTCGAGTTCTCCGAGGAGGAAAACCGCTGGGTCGCCGCGCACCATCCCTTCACCAGCTGGTACGCCGAGGACAACAAGTATCTCGACACCGACAAGGAGCAGGTGCGCTCCCGCGCCTACGACCTGGTCATGAACGGCATCGAGCTGGCCAGCGGCTCCATCCGCATCCACAGAAGCGATATGCAGGCCCAGATGTTCGACATGATCGGCCTGAGTCACGAGGAGGCCCACCACCGCTTCGGCTTCCTGCTGGACGCCTTCAAGTACGGCGCGCCGCCGCACGGCGGCCTGGCCTTCGGCATCGACCGACTGGTCATGCTGCTGACCGACTCCGACAGCCTCCGCGACGTCATCGCCTTCCCCAAGGCCACCTCCGCCAACTGCCTGATGATGGAGACCCCCGCCGACGTGCGCCCCGACCAGCTGGAGACCCTCAAGATCAAAATCGACCTGCCGGAGCAGGCGTAATGATTTGCAGCCGAGATATCTCTCTTGACAATACGTATTATACGTGTTAGAATAGCCTTGTATTCAACGGGAGCGTGACAGGATATGACCATGACAGGAAAGCAGTTCGTGAAGCTGGCGCTTGAGAATGGCTTCGAGATCGACCGCATCGCGTCCAGCCATTACATCCTGAAAAGGGCAGATGTCACGCTCTCCGTTCCCGTTCACGCGGGAAAACCATTGCCCACAGGCCTGCTGAACAAGCTCATGAAGCAAGCCGGTCTCAAATGACAGACGCAGGAGGGATTACCATGAAAACCGCTTATCCCGCCATCATTCATCCGGAGGATGGACGCTATTGGGTGGAGTTCCCGGACCTCGATGGCTGCTTTTCCGACGGGGATACGTTGGCTGAAGCCGCCTCAAATGCCGAGGAAGCTCTGGGGGCTTTTCTTTGCTCCCTGATCGAGCGACAGCAGCCCATCCCCACCCCCTCTGATATTCAGGCCATACAGGCCGAGGATGGGTTTACCTCCATCGTCGTCACGGAGCCTCTGAACTACATGAAGAGTACACGCTCCGTCAAAAAAACACTGACCATCCCTGAATGGCTCAATGCCGCAGCTGAGAAGCAGCACATCAACTTCTCCTCGGTGCTGCAACAGGCGTTGGTCGCCGCAATAGAATGAGATCGGGAATCATCCCGATCTCATTCTGTTTGCAGCTTTTTAGCAATTTCTCCAGCGATCTCCTCCGCGCACCTGCCCTCCGCGGCCACCCAAATCACCCGGTCGTCGTGCCTGAACCAGGTCAGCTGGCGCTTGGCGAAGTTCCGTGTGGCCTGCTTCATCCAGTGGACGGCCTTTTCCAGGGGGACCTCCCCCCGCAGGGCGGCGGCGATCTCCTTGTAGCCGATGGCCTGCATGGCGGTGGGGTGGCCCTGTTCGTCGACCATCAGGCGGCTGACCTCGTCCACCAGCCCGTGCGCGAGCATCTCGTCCACCCGCTGATCGCATCGGCGGTAGAGCGCCTCCCGGGGCCAGTCCAGGCCGAAGATGACCTCCCGGTAGTCGCCGGGGCAGGCCCTGTCACGCCGGATCTGCTCGGTCTGAGTCAGTCCGGTCAGCCGGTAGATCTCGATGGCCCGTGCCACCCGGCGCACGTCGTTCTCGTGCAGCCGCGCGGCGCTGTCCGGGTCTATGGCCTCGAGCATGCCGTGCAGCCGACGTCGCCCCTCCGGGGTCCGGCCCATCGCCATCAGCTCGGCGTGCATGGCCTCGTCGGACTGCTCCGAGAAGCTCATGGGGCGGGTGACGGCGTTAATATAGAGGCCCGTCCCCCCGCACAGCACCGGCAGCCTGCCCCGCGCGATGATCTCCGATATGCAGCGCTTCGCATCCTCGCGGTAGGCGTCAGCGGTGTAGCGCCGCGCCGGGTCCACGAAGCTCATCAGGTGATGGGGCACCCCGCCGCGCTCCTCCGGAGTCGGCACCGCAGAGAGCAGCTCCATCCCCCGGTACACCTGCATCGAGTCCGCCGATACCACCTCGCCGCCCGTCAGCCGGCACAGCGCCACCGCGCAGGCCGTCTTGCCCGTGGCCGTTGGCCCGGCGATCACCGGGAGAAGGGGCTTGTCGTTCATGGGAATGTATCCTTTCCGGTTATTATTACGGTCTCCGGCGCAGTCGGCACAGAGAGATTGCCCCCGGCGCTGGAGCGCCATCCGTTTTCCTGGAGCCGTTCACTGTATCCGCTTAAACATCTTCTCCAGCTCGCGCCGGGTGATGGACTTCATCACGGGCCTGCCGTGGGGGCAGGTGGGCGGGGCGCCGGTCTTAAGCATTTGGGTGATGAGGCTCTCCACCTCCGAGTCGGTCAGCGGATCGCCGCCCTTGACGGCGGACTTGCAGGACATCTGCATGATCTCGGCGCGGCGCAGGTCCACCGCGGCGGTGCGCACCTTGTCCAGCGCCCCCAGGGCATCCATGAAGGCGGGCTTCAGCTCGGCCTTGCCCAGGATCATCGGCACGGCGCGGACCTGGATGTCCTGGTCGCCGAAGGGCTCCACGTCGTAGCCCGCCTCCTTGAGCACGTCAAGGTTGTCGTTGACCAGCGCCAGCTCCCGGGCCGACAGGCGGAGGATCAGGGGCGTCAGCAGCTGTTGGGACGCCTGCCCCGCCTCCACCTGAGCCATGAAGCGCTCGTAGTTCAGGCGCTCATGAGCGGCGTGCTGGTCGATGAGCACAAGAGCGTCCCCGGCCTCGGCCAGTATGTAGGTCTTCATCAGCACGCCGATGACGCGGTACTTAGCGGCGTTGGCCTCCGGCAGGGCCTCGCCCAGGGTCACCTGGCTGGCCTCCGGGCGCACAGGGCGCGCGAAGGTCGGCACCGGGACGGGCTGCGGCGGCACGGCGGGGCGGGCAACGGGCTCTACCGGCGCGGCAACGGGACGCGCGACCGGCGCAATGGGCGGAACGGGCCTCGGCGGGACGACGGTCCGGGGCGACGCGGTCACCGGGGACCAGGCGGGATTCTCCCTCAGCGCGCCGCCGCCCACGCCCTTGAGCTTCTCCAGCTCCCGGTCCACGGCGGCGGTGTATTCGGACTGGCTCACGCCGGGGGCCTCGGGCGGCCTGACCGGGCGCACCTCCACCGCCCGCGCCACGGCGGGCTTCGCAAGGCGCTCCTCGTCCAGCTGAAGCACCCTTTCCCCCTCGAACGCCGTAGCCAGCAGGTGCTCGGCCACCTGGCGCATCAGCGCCTCGTCCTTGAAGCGCACCTCCAGCTTGTTGGGGTGGACGTTGACGTTGACGGCGGACGGGGGCAGCGTCACGTTCAGGGCGCACATGGGATAGAGTCCGATGGTCACCCGCGTGCGGCAGACCTCCTCCAGCGCCCGGGTGAGGGTCGTACAGCGCACGGCCCGCCCGTTGATGAAGAACGCCTGGTGGGCGCGGGTGGACTTGGCCAGCTCACCCACCCCGATGAGCCCGTGGATGCGGGTGCCGCCCTCGGCGGCGTCCACCGGCACCATCTGCTCCGCGGCGGCCTTGCCGTAGACGGCGAACACCGCGTTGCGCAGGCTGTTGTCGCCGAAGCTGTGGTAGACCGTCTGGCCGTTGTTGATGAAGCGCACGGCCACGCCGGGATTGCCCATCATCAGCCTCGCCACCGTGTCCGCCACCAGTCCGCCCTCATAGGCGGGCTTTTTCAGAAACGCCCGGCGCACGGGCAGGTTATAGAACAGATCCCGCATCACGAAGGTGGTGCCCTCGGGGCAGCCGGCCTCCGCCACGCGCATGTTCTCGCCGCCGTCCACGTTCAGCCGGACGCCTGTCTCCTGCCCCCTGGCCCGGGTGGTCATCTCAACATGGCTCACCGACGCGATGGAGGGCAGGGCCTCTCCGCGAAAGCCCAGGGTGCGGATGTCGTCCAGCTGGTCGGCGGATTGCAGCTTGGAGGTGGCGTGGTTCTCAAAGGCCAGCCGCACCTGGTTCGGCTCGATGCCGCAGCCGTTGTCCGTCACCCGGAGGTAGTCGATGCCCCCGCCCTTGATCTCCACGGTGATGGCCGTGGCCCCGGCGTCGATGGCGTTCTCCAGCAGCTCCTTCACCACGGAGCTGGGGCGCTCCACCACCTCGCCCGCCGCAATGCGGCCCACGGTGGCGGCGTCCAGTATGCGAATGGGCATGTCGTTCCCTCCTGTGCCTGTATATGCGGGCGGTCCTCATGTGCCCGCTTCAACTCAACATTCAGCCTGTTGAGAATTAGAAATTAGGAATTAGGAATTAGGAATTGAAACAGCTTAGCCGCGTTGGAAATGAGCGCTTGACAGCGTGCGCGGCAGCACTTCCTTTTCCCTTTTCCCTTTTCCCTGTTCCCTTTTCCCTAAGCCTCATATCCTCTTGGCCTTCTCATTCAGCTCAAACAGCTTGTTCAGCGCGTCCAGCGGGGTCATGCTGACCACGTCCAGCGCGGCGACCTCCTGGGCGAACTCCATGGGCTGAAAGTCCATCAATCCCAGCTGGCGGTCCCTGGCCTTGTGCTCCTTCAAGATGTTCTGGCCCAGGTTGCCGCGCTGCTGGTCGTCCACCTCCAGCTTCGCCATGATCTGGCGGGCGCGGGAAATCAGCGACTTGGGCAGCCCCGCCAGCCGCGCCACGGAGACGCCGAAGCTCTTGTCCGCGCCGCCGCGCACGATCTTTCTCAAAAAGATCACGTCCTCACCCTGCTCCCGGGCGGTGATGCGGAAGTTGACCACGCCGGGCAGCTGGCCCTCCAGCTCGGACAGCTCGTGATAGTGGGTGGCGAACAATGTCCGCGCCCCGCACTTCTCCGAGGCGATGTACTCCACCGCCGCCCAGGCGATGGACAGGCCGTCGAAGGTGGACGTTCCCCGCCCCACCTCGTCCAGGATCAGCAGGGAGCGCGGGGTGGCGAACTTTAATATGGTGGCCAGCTCGTTCATCTCTACCATGAAGGTGGACTGGCCGCCGAAGAGGTCGTCGGACGCGCCGATGCGGGTGAAGATGCGGTCCGTCAGCGCAATGTCGGCGGAGGCCGCGGGCACAAACGACCCCATGTGGGCCATCAGCACGATCAGCGCCACCTGCCGCATGTAGGTGGACTTGCCCGCCATATTGGGGCCGGTGATGATCATGACCCGGTCCTCGGCGTTCAGCTGTGTATCGTTGGGCACGAAGCGCTCCCGCCCGATGGACTCCTCCACCACGGGATGCCGACCGTCGGCGATGACGTAGCGGCCCTCGTCGTTGATGGTGGGGCGCACGTAGCCGTTCTCCGAGGCCGCCTGCGCCAGCGCCAGCAGCGCGTCGAGGGTCTTTAGGGCGTTGACGGTCTCCTGCAGGGCGGGCAGAGCGGCCTTGAGTTTCTCCCGGATCTGCGTAAACAGCGCGTACTCCAGCTTGATGGCGTTGTCCTGCGCTCCCAGGATGCGGCCCTCCAGGTTCTTGAGCTCCTCGGTGATGTAGCGCTCGGCGTTGGCCAGGGTCTGCTTGCGCACGTAGTCGTAGGGCACCAGGTCGTAGAAGGACTTGGTGACCTCGATATAGTAGCCGAACACCCGGTTGTAGCCCACCTTGAGGTTCTTGATGCCGGTGCGCTCACGCTCGCGGGTCTCGATCTGGGCGATGTAGCCCTTGCCGTTCTCAGAGATGTCCTTGAGCTCGTCCAGCTCGGCATTGTAGCCCCGGCGGATGATGCCCCCGTCCCGCACGGACAGCGGGGCCTCCGGGTCGATGGCCTCGAACAGCTCCCTTTGAAGCTCCGGCAGATCGTCCAGCCGCCGAAGGGTGTCCCGGATGAGGGCGGAATCGAAGGCCGCGCCCTGCTCCTTCAGGCGGGGCACGCACTGCAGCGTCCGGGCCAGCGACAGGCACTCCCGGGCGTTGACGGCGTCGTAGGCCACCCGGCTCAGCAGGCGCTCCACGTCGTAGACCTCGTCGAACACGCCGCGCATGTCCCCGGCGGTGATGGGGTCGCGCATCAGCTGCTCCACCGCGTCCAGCCGGGCCTCAATGGCCGATTTCTCCCTAAGCGGACGCTCGATCCACGCCCGCATCAGGCGGCTGCCCATGGCGGTGCGGGTCTTGTCCAGTATCCATAAAAGCGATCCCCGCCGCCCCTTGCCGCGCACGGTCTCCGTAAGCTCCAGGTTCTTGAGCGCCACACGGTCCAGCGCGAGGTGTGACTGAGCCTCGTAGGCTTTGGGCTCCACGATGTGCTTGAGGGCGTTCTTCTGCGTGTCCGTCAGGTAGGACAGCAGCGCGCCCGCCGCGCACACCGCCAGCTTCTGCTCCCCGAAGCCCAGGTCCTTTACGGATTTGCCGAAGTGGGCGGACATCACCTTGGCGGCGAAGGCGTAGGAAAAGCGCTCCGCGTCCACGGCCTCGGCGCGCTGGCCGCGCTCGGGCTCGTACTGCAAAAGCGCGTCCCTGTCGTTGACGACGATCTCGCTGGGGTTCAGCCGCGCCAGCTCATCGGACAGATGGGCGCGGAGGTCGTCGATCTGGTAGAGATAGAACTCGCCCGTGGACACGTCGCAAAAGGCGGCGCCCGCCTGATTCCTTCTCAGGCACAGCGCCATGATGTAGTTGGGACGGCCCTCCTCCAGCATGTTGGTCTCGATCACCGTGCCCGGGGACACGATGCGGATGATCTCCCGCTCCACCAGGCCCTTGGAGGTCGCCGGGTCCGTCATCTGCTCGCAGATGGCCACCTTGTAGCCCTTCTCGATGAGCTTTTGCAGATAGGTCTCCACCGCGTGATACGGCACCCCGCACATGGGCGCGCGCTCCGACAGGCCGCAGTCCTTGCCCGTCAGCGTCAGCTCCAGCTCCCGCGAAACCAGCTTCGCGTCCTCAAAGAACATCTCGTAGAAGTCCCCCAGCCGGAAAAACAGTATGGCGTCGGGATTCTGTGCCTTGATGTCCAGATACTGCTGCATCATCGGCGTTACGGGCATTTCGGTCACCTCTTTGGCGTGTTGTGGCGGTATTTCCTTAATGATTCAGTGGCATCCTCCGCAGGCGGAGCAGTCACCCTCGCAGTTCGCCTCGGTCATGCGGCCGGTGACGATGAACTGGAGGACCTGGTTGATCTGGCCGATCAGGCCGTTGAAATCGTTGCGGGCCTCGGTGAGGGCAATGATGTCGTCGATCATCCGCATGCGCTCCTGGAGGGAATCCATCTCGTCGGAGACGCGCTTCATCGCGCCGGGGTCGGGGTTTTCGGACTGCATCATCGTCTGCAGCTCGTTGCGCTTCTCGATGAACGCGGCCATGGTCTGCGCGGCCTCGGCGTTGGCCATCGCCTTGTCCTCGGCCTCCTGCATGCGCAGATAGGCTTCGCTGTGCAAGAGGGCCTCGCCCAGCTCGCGGGTCTTTTCAAATACGGGATCCATATCGGTCAGCCTCCTATGATTTTGCCCCGCAGGGTGTTGCGCCCCGCGGAGGTGATCTCCACGTCCACAAACCTGCCGATGAGAGAAGCGTCGCCGGGGAAATTGACCATGTGGCCGCGGGGGGTCTTGCCGCCCACCTGTCTGGCGTCCCGGGTGGACAGCGCCTCCACCAGCACCCGCTCGGTCTTTCCCACCTGGGCCTCCAGGGTCTCGAGCGTGATGGCCTGCTGCAGATCGATGAGCCGCTGTATGCGCTCGCTCTTGACGCTCTCCGGCGTGTCGTCCGGCATCTCCGCGGCGCGGGTGCCCTGCCTGGGGGAGAAGATGAAGGTGTAGGCGGCGTCGTAGCGCACCTCGCGGACCAGGGACATGGTCTCCTCGAACTGCTCCAGCGTCTCGCCGGGGAAGCCCACGATGATGTCGCTGGTCAGACCGATGTCCGGACACGTCTCGCGCAGCCTCTTAACCAGCTCCAGGTAGTGCTCCCGGGTGTAGCGGCGGTTCATGCGCTTCAGTATCTCGTTGCTGCCCGCCTGCACCGGCAGGTGTAGCTGGGGCATCAGGTGCTCAAGCTCCCCGAAGGCGTGGATCAGCTCATCGGACAGATCCTTGGGGTGGCTGGTCATGAACCGTATGCGGGGAATGCCCAGCCTGTCCACCCGGTAGAGAAGCTCCGCGAACTCCGCCCCGCCGCCGCGGTAGGAATTGACGTTCTGTCCCAGCAGCATGATCTCCTGTACGCCCCTGTCCTGGAGCCTGACGCACTCCTCCAGCACCGCCTCGGGGGTGCGGGAGCGCTCGCGGCCGCGCACGTGGGGCACGATGCAGTAGGTGCAGAAGTTGTCGCAGCCGTACATGATGTTGACGAAGGCCATGAAGTCCGATTTGCGGACCTCGGGCATGCCCTCCACCACCTCGCCGTCAATGTCCAGGACCTCCACCACGGGCCTTTGCTCCGTCAGCACGCGCCAGACGTATTCCGGCAGGCGGTACAGGTTGTGGGTGCCGTAGATTAAGTCGATGAAGGGATAGCGCTTCTTCATCATCGCCGCCATGCCCTTTTCCTGGGTCATGCAGCCGCCCACGCAAATCATCAGGTCGGGCTTGTCCTTCTTGAGCTCCTTGAGCCAGATGACGTTGCCCAGGGCCTTGTTCTCGGCATTTTCGCGGACGCAGCAGGTGTTGTAGAGGATCAGGTCGGCCTCCTCCCGGACGTCGGCGCGGGTCATGCCCATGGCCTCCAACATGCCGGCGATGGACTCGGAGTCCCGCTCGTTCATCTGGCAGCCCATCGACACGATGTGGTAGCGCTGGGGACGGACCTCTATGGCCTTGACTAACTTCATAAATTCCCGCTGCCTGAGCATTTCGCTCTCGGGAACGATGGGCCTCTCTCTCATCGAAGCAACCTCATTTCAATGGTTTCGCGCCCTCTGGCAGACGGCCTTCGTCCGCCGGGGCGATGTCGTATTCGCCGGGCTTCATGTCCTTGTCGGCGCGGCAGTAAACCGGACTCTGGTCGGTTTTGCCCAGGGTCCGAAGCCAGCCGACCACCTCGGGACAGGCGGAGACGAGCAGCGGACCGTCCATGCCCCCGCGCCGCCGGCGCCACAGCTCGTGGGCGATGCGCCGGGCGGTGGTCTCGTGGGACGGGGTCATGCCGTCGCCGCCGCAGTTGGAGCAGATGTGCAAAAGCTGTCTGGACAGGGGGCGGCGCTCCTTTTTGCGGGTCAGCTCCACGAGTCCCAGCCCCGTCATGCCCACCACGGACAGCCGGTTTCGGTCTGTTTTTGTCAGGGCTTTGAGATGCTCCAGCAGGGCGTCGTTGTTCTCCTTCGACCTCATGTCGATGAAGTCCACCACGACGATGCCGCCGATGTCCCGAAGCCGCAGCTGCCGCACCAGCTCCTCCGCGGCCTCGCAGTTGAGCTTGAACAGCGTGTCCTCCAGGTCCCGGCTGCCCAGGTATTTGCCGGTGTTCACGTCCACCACCGTCATGGCCTCTGTCTCCTCGATCACCAGGGAGCCGCCGCTCTTGAGCCACACGTACTTGCGCAGGGCCTTGTCCAGCTGGGCGTCCACCCGGTACAGGTCGAACAGCGGCGTGGAGCTGTCGTGAAGCCGGACCCGGTCGGTTTTCTCCCCGGCGCGGGCGGCAAGGGCGTCGTAGAGCGGCTTGCCGTCCGCCCAGACCGCGTCCACCGTGTCGTCCAGCATGTCCCGGGCGCATTTCTCCAGAAGCGATGCGTTGGAATAGAGCTGCCGCGGGGCGCTGGCGTGCGCCGCACGGGTCTGTAAGGCGCGCCACTGCTCACAGAGCTCGTCCCACTCCGCGCGCAGCTCGTCCTCCGACGTGCCCTCCGAGGCCGTGCGGAGGATGACCCCCATGCCGGTATCGCGCATCAGCCCGCGGGCGATGTCATACAGCCGGTCCCGTTCCGCCCTGTCGGCGATCTTCCGGGAGACCCCGGCGTAGGGCATATCCGTCAGCACCACCAGCAGCCGGCCCGGCAGGGTGATATGGCAGGACAGGCGGTGGCCCTTCTGCCCGGATTGGGCCTTGGTGACCTGCACCAGCAGCGCCTCGCCGGGGCGGGCCAGCTTTTCGATGCGCAGCGCGTCGAGCTGCGAGGACAGACCGCGGTCTGTGATGCGGATGTCGCTTGCCGAGAGGAAGCCGTTCTTCTCCCGGCCGATGTCCACAAAGGCGGCGTTCATGCCCCTGACCACGTTCTCCACCCGACCCAGGTAGATGTCACCCACCGCGTCGTCCGCGCCGGGGCGCTCCACGTACAGCTCGCACAGCTGCCCGTCCTCGATCACCGCCAGCCGGGTCTCGCCCAGCAGGGACTCCATCAGCAGCGTCCGGCTCATAGCGCCATCAGCGGCTTGACCGCGCCGTCGGCGTCCATGCCCAGCAGCGCCAGCCTGTGGATGCGGGCCTCGGGCGGCTCGACCCCCGCCATGTCAGACAGGGCCCTGAGCAGCAGATCGGGCTTTAAGGTGTCCTTCTCCGTCAGCATCAGGCGGCAGAACAGACCGTCGTCTGTTTTTCGCAGCTCCACGCACAGCGGGCGGATGTCCACCTCCCGCTCCCCGGACTTGGTCTTGCGCACGGCCATGACGCTGTCCCTGTTCAGGAAGGCGTCCACCTGTGAAAGCACGGCGTCGCCCCCGTTCAGAGTGATCCGATAGTCCGACATGCGCACCAGGGCCATGGGCGCGGGGTGTTTGTCGTCGATCATGCGGACCTCCAGCACCGGCAGGTCCTCGGGCAGCGCGGCCCGCACCGCGGCCTCCACGCGGCCCCGGCCCATGGGCGCGGCCAGCTTGATGTCGATGACCTCATACTCCGACGTCCAGCCCAGCGCCAGCGCCGAGCCGAAGGACATCACGGGATGGGGATTGAACCCCTGTGACCAGGCGATGGGCAGGCCCGTGCGGTTCACGGCCCGCTGGAAGAAGCGCTGGAGGTCCAAGTGGGAGATGAAGCGCAGCCGCGGCTGCTTGCCGAACCGTATCAACGCCCTCATACGCACGCTCCCTCATACCGCTTCATGCCGCAGCCGGTACAGCCCTTGCGGCAGTCCCGGGTGCACTCCGCCCGCTGGGCCTTGTGCCACTCGGACAGCAGATACTGCTTCGTCACGCCGCAGTCCAGGTGGTCCCAGGGGAACACCTCGTCCTCGGACCGCGCCCGGGTGGCGTAGAAATCGGGATCAATGCCGCAGGCCCTGAAGGCCTCAAGCCAGGTGTCGTAGCGGAACCGGTCGGACCAGCCGTCGAAGCGGCAGCCCATGCGCCACGCCTTTTCCAGCGCCTCGCCCAGCCTCCGGTCCCCCCGGGCAAACACGGCCTCGATGTAGGAGAGGTCCGGCGCGTGATACTTGAAATCCACGCCCTTGACCTTCGAAAGCGCCTGCTTCAAAAGCTGCTGACGGCGGATCACCGTCTCCTGATCCAGCTGGGGCGCCCACTGGAAGGGGGTGTCGTTCTTCGGCACGAACACCGACGCGGACACCGTAATCCGCAGGCCGGGAGCGCGGCGGTCCTTGGGGATGGAGAAGTAGCATTTCCGCACCTTCTCCGCCAGGTCGGCGATGCCCAGCACGTCCTCGTCGGTCTCAGTGGGCAGGCCCAGCATGAAGTACAGCTTCACCGCCGACCAGCCCTGGTCAAAGGCGTCAGTGACGGAGCGCATCAGGTCCTCCTCGGTGACGCCCTTGTTGATGACGTCCCGAAGCCGCTGGGTGCCCGCCTCGGGGGCCAGGGTCAGCGCGGTCTTTTTGACCTTCTGGGTCTCCTTGAGGGTGTCGGTCAGGACGTTGTCGATGCGCTGGGACGGCAGCGCGATGCGCACCCGCTTGGCGGCGAACTTCTCCACCATCGCCCGCGCCAGCTCCGGCAGACAGGAGTAGTCGCCGGAGGACAGACTCATCAGCGACACCTCGTCGTAGCCGGTGGAGGACACCAGCTTTTCGGCCATGTCCATCAGCTTGTCCATCCTGCGCTCCCGCACCGGGCGGTAGATCATGCCCGCCTGACAGAAGCGGCAGCCCCGGGTGCAGCCCCGGAAGATCTCCAGCATGATGCGGTTGTGGACGATCTCGCCGTAGGGCACGATGAGCTTGTCGGGATAGGTGACCTCGTTCAGATCCGGCAGCATGGCCTTGTAGACCACCTCGGGCGCGCCGCTGCCGGGCTTGGGGGTCACGGCCCTGACCGTGCCGTCGGCGTTGTAGGAGACGTCGTACAGGGAGGGGACGTAGATGCCGGGGATGTCCGCGCACATTCTGAGATATGCCTCCCGGGGCAGGCCCGACGCCTTCCACTTTTTGTAGACGTCGATGGTCTGGAGGGTCTCCACCTCGCCGTCGCCCAGCGCGAACAGGTCCACGAAGGGCTCCAGCGGCTCCGGGTTGAAGGCGCAGGGGCCGCCGCAGATGACAAAGGGACCGTCCGTCCTGTCCTCGCGCCGAAGCGGTATCCCCGCCAGGTCCAGCGCCTCCAGGATGTTGGTGAAGCTCATCTCGTACTGGAGCGTCACGCCCAGCAGATCGTATTCCTTCACCGGCGTGCGGGACTCCAGCGTGAACAGCGGGATGTCGTTTCTGCGCATCAGGTCCGCCATGTCCACCCACGGGGAAAAAACCCGCTCGCACCAGGCGTCGTCGCGGGCGTTGATGGCGTGATACAGTATCTTCATGCCCAGATGGGACATGCCCACCTCGTAGGTATCGGGAAACAGAAAGGCGTAGCGCACATCCACGTCCTCGGGGCGCTTCATCACGGCGTTGTATTCGCCGCCCATGTAGCGCACCGGCTTCTGCACGGACATGAACAGCGCCTCAATGCGGTCGGACAGAGACAAGGGAGATACCTCCAGTATCGACAATTAATCTATAATACTCTACCACGAAACCGCCGTTTCTTCAACTTCAAAATGTTAAACAATTCGTCATTTGTCGAAACGCAACCGAAAAGCGCTTGACGCCGGTGCCAAAAGTGAATATCATATTGTTTCGATGGACAGGAGTGAATAATTATGCAAAAGCTGCCCTTTGTCTCCGAGGAAAAGCTTCGGGAGATCACATCGGTTTACCCCACGCCCTTTCACCTGTACGACGAGGCGGGCATCCGCAGGACCGCCCGTCAGTTGAACCAGGCGTTCTCATGGAACAGCGGCTTTCGGGAGTACTTCGCGGTGAAGGCCTGCCCCAATCCGTTCATCCTCAAAATCCTCAAGGAGGAGGGCTGCGGCGTGGACTGCGCGTCCATGGCGGAGCTGAAGATGGCCGAGGCACTTGGCTTTCGCGGCGACGACATCATGTTCTCCTCCAACGAAACCCCCGGCGAGGAGTTTGAATACGCGCGGAAGCTGGACGCCATCATCAACCTGGACGACATCACCCACATCGACTTTCTGAAAAAGCACGGCGGCATCCCGGAGCGCATCTGCCTGCGCTACAATCCCGGCGGAGAGCTGCTGATCGGGTCGGTGTACATGGGTCAGCCCTCCGGGTCCAAATTCGGCATGACCAAGCAGCAGATCGTCCACGCGGTGCAGCATTTGCAGCAGCTGGGTGTGAAGGAGTTCGGCCTGCACGCGCTGCTGGCCTCCAACGCCGCGGACAATAACTACTACCCCGCCAACGCCATGATCCTGTTCGAGCTGGCCATAGAGCTTCATCAGAAGCTGGGCGCGAAGATCTTCATGGTCAACCTCTCCGGCGGCGTGGGCATCCCCTATCAGCCGGAGCAGGAGATGCCCGACATCATGAAGATCGGGCGCTCCATCGAGGAGTCCTTCGACGTGATGACCTCCGCGCGGCTGGGCGATGTGCGGCTGTCCACGGAGCTGGGCCGCTTCATGACCGGCCCTCACGGCTGCCTGGTGGCCACCGCCATCCACAAAAAGCACATCTACAAGGAGTACATCGGCCTGGACGCCTGCGCGGTCAATCTGATGCGCCCCGCCATGTACGACGCCTACCACCACATCACCGTGGTGGGTAAGGAGGACGCCCTGTGCGACCACATGTACGACGTGGTGGGCTCCCTGTGTGAGAACAACGACAAGTTCGCCGTGGACCGCGCCCTGCCCGAGATCCACGACGGCGACCTGATCGTCATTCACGACACCGGCGCCCACGGCTACTCCATGGGCTACAACTACAACGGCAAGCTCAAATCCGCGGAGATACTGCTCCACCCCGACGGCACCTTCGACATGATTCGCCGCGCCGAGACCATCCGCGACTACTTCGCCACCTTCGACTTCTGCGACATCCTGAAGGACGCGAATATCTGATAAAGAACAGACCGAAGTCCGTTTCGACTTCGGTCTGTTCTTTTTATGATGTCTCTGCTCGATCGCCCGACAGACTGGCATTTATTGAATTAGGAATGAGGAATTAGGAATTAGGAATTGAAATGGCCTGGCTGCGTAGGGACGGCGTTGCGCGCCCCTACAGTGTGCGCGGCAGCTGCTAACTTTAATTCCCAATTCCCAATTCCAAATTCCTAATTCCTTACACCTCACCTCCCGCCTTTTCCCGCATGCGCTTGATTATCCTGCTCTCCAGCCTTGACACCTGGACCTGGGACAGGCCCATATCCCGGGCGATCTGGGTCTGGGTGTGGGACTGGAAGTAGCGGCGGACGATGATGGCGCGCTCCTGGTCGGTGAGGTCCCGCAGCAGCATGGACAGGGTCAGACGGTTGTCCACCCGGCCCATCGTATCCGCGCCCAGCACGTCCATCAGCCGAAGTCCTGTCTCACCGCGGACGGGTTCGCTCAGCGAGCGGACCTGTTTTTTGCTGTTCATTGCCAGTACCACGGCCTCGCGGTCCATGTCCAGGGCTTCGGCGATATCGCCGATGTCGGGGGCGCAATGGTGCTCGGCCTCGTAGGCGCGGGCATACTGGTCGATCCGCCTGGCCTGCTCGTGGATGGTTCGGGAGACGTGGATGGGACCGTCGTCCCGCAGGCAGCGGCGAATTTCCCCCATGATCACCGGTACGGCGTAGGTGGAGAATTGCACCGGGTAGTCCGGGTCGAAGCGGTCGATGGCCTTCACCAGCCCCAGGCAGCCCCACTGGAACAGGTCGTCAAACTCCACGCCCCTGCCCAGGAACCGCTTCACGATGTACTTCACCAGCGCCAGATTCTGGCTGACCAGCGCCTCCCGCGCCTCTGAATCCCCCGCCCGCGCCCGCCTGAGCAGGTCGCGGGCGCTTTCGTAGCGCTCCCCGCTCAGGCGCGGCGCGGGAGGGCCTCGTCCCGCAGCTCCACCCGCTTGATCAGCCGCACCGTGGTGCCCTCGCCCACCGCGCTTTTGACCTCCACCTGATCCATGAAGCTCTCCATCACCGTAAAGCCCATGCCGGAGCGGTCCTCCCCCTCGGCGGTGGTGAAGAAGGGCTGCCGCGCACGCTCCACGTCGGCCATGCCCCGGCCTTTGTCGATCACGTCTATGTAGAGCAGGCCTTCGGTGGTGTACACCCCGTGCAGCCGCACCGTGCCGCGCTCGCCGCCGTAGCCGTGGATGATGGCGTTGGTCACGGCCTCGGACACGGCGGTCTTGACGTCGGCCAGCGTCTCCACCGTGGGGTTCAGGGGCAGCATGAAGCCGCTGACCACCACCCGCGCAAACCCCTCGTTCTCGGCGATGGCCGGGAAATCCAGGCGCATCTCGTTCAATATCCTCACACTCATGCCCTCCCCTCCGCGCACAGCTTTTCCACCACCTGGTAGACCCCGGACATCTGAAACAGCCTGTCGATGCGCCGATCCGGGTCCGCCACCGCCACGCTGCCGCCACGCCTGGACAGCCGCTTGTAGCGGCCGATGATCAGGCCGATGCCGCTGGAATCCATGAACTCCAGGCGGCTCACGTCGAACACCAGCCGGCGCACCCGCATGTCGTCCAGCAGCCGGTCCAGCTCCTGACGCACCCCCGCCGCCATGCGGTGGTCCAGCTCCCCGGACAGATATACCGTAAGCGTGCTCCTTCTCAGATCATATGAAAACATGATTGTCCTCCTTGGAACTTTGGGAATGGAAAAGGGAGAATGGAGAATCCCGCTGCCGCACCGCGAACCCGCGCGTCAGCGGCCATTCATTCTCAATTCTCCACTCTCCATTTCTTCCCCATTCTCCATTCCCATTCAGGTTTCTCGCTCCGTCCTGTCGCCTCCTGCCTCAGATGCCGTCGTTTCCTGTCTTTCGTTCGACAAAGCGCTGTCGAGGATCTCTTCCGCCTCCCTGCCGTCCAGGGCTTCATGCTCCAGAAGGGCCTGGGCCAGGGCGTCGAGTGCGGCGACGTGGGTCTTGAGCAATGCGAGGGTCCGCTGATACTGTTGATCCAGCAGCCGCTTGCAGCGCTCGGCGGCGTCGCCGGTGTCGCCGCACTTCTGGCCCAGCACGTGAACGGACACCGCGGGCTCCCCGGCCAGGCCCAGCTCCAGCACCATGGCGGCAGCCAGCTCGGTAGCCCGGGCGATATCGGAGGACGCGCCCGCGGTCATGCCGTCGTCGCCGAAGATCAGCTGCTCCGCGGCCCTGCCCGCCAGCAGCACGCACAGCTGCCCCTCCAGCGCCGCCCGGGTGGCCATGACCCGCTCGGCGGGGATGGTCAGGTTGTAGCCCGCCGCGCCCTTGCCGGAGGGGAGGATGCTCACCCGCGCCAGCCGGTTTTCGGGCAGCAGCAGGCGGCTGACGAGGGCGTGGGCCGCCTCGTGGACGGCGACACTGCGCCGCTCCCTGGGATCGGCAAGGCTCGGCCGGTCCTCCCCGGCCACGGTCTTTCGGAAGGCGTGGGCCACGTCGTCCATGCCGATCTCGTCCCCGTTTCGCCGCGCGGCCAGCATCGCAGCCTCGTTGAGCAGGTTCTCGAGGGACGCCCCGGAGAAGCCCACGGTCATCGCCGCCAGTCCCTCCCAGTCCACGCCCGCGGCCATGGGCTTGTTTTGGCCGTGGAGCTTCAGTATGCTCAGCCGCTCCGCCCTCCCGGGCAGGCCCACCTCTATCTGCCGGTCAAAGCGTCCGGGCCTGAGCAGCGCGGGGTCCAGCGTCTCGGCCCGGTTGGTGGCGGCGATGACCACCACCCCGTCGCCGGTGTGGAAGCCCGACATCTCGCTCAGCAGCGCGTTCAGGGTCTGGTCCCGCTCGTCGGAGGCGTTGTCGTCCCTGCGCTTGCCCATGGCGTCGATCTCGTCGATGAATATGACGCACCGCCCCGCCTTCCGGGCCTTTCTGAACAGCTCCCGCACCCGGCTCGCGCCCACGCCCACGTACTTCTCCACGAAGTCCGACCCGGCCAGCGCGAAGAACGGCACCCCGGCCTCCCCCGCCAGCGCCCGGGCCAGCAGGGTCTTTCCCGTGCCGGGCGGGCCGTAGAGCAGCACGCCCCGGGGCATCCGCGCCCCGTAGCGCACGTAGCGCTCCGGGCGCTTCAGGTAATCCCCCAGCTCCTTCAGGCTCTCCAGCGCCTCGGCATTGGCCGCCACATTCCGGAAGGTGCAGCGGTTCGTATCGTCCTTCCGCACCGTCCCCGGCACGACGCCAGCGGCCGCGCGCTGGTACTGCGGTCGCAGCGCCGCCGTGCCGATAAAGCCGACGAGCGCCGCCGCGATCAGCGCCCGCGAGAGCGTCTCCCGCGGGCCCGTCCCCGTCTTTAGCGTCAGCGAAAGCAAAACCCCGCAGACTGCCGCAATCACCGTCGCCGCCGCCAGCAGCCTGTAGCCCCGTTTCATACACATCACCCCATTTGTCGGTGTCACAGGCATTGTAACCGACTGACGCCAAAAAGTCCACGCACAACTTTTGGCAGGCGTGACTATTTCAGGGGAGGTTGGGAAAGAATAGGGTCGTCGATGTCTGTAACCTTCCAGGGGTGATGAAATTGAGAATGGAAAATGGAGAATGGAGAATGTTGGTACAAATCCTTGCGGATTGGTATGATTGAGAGTCATCTGAATTTGACAAACATCGTGCTTGAATCCAAGAAATCCGAAGGATTACCACAGCCATTTTCCATTCTCCATTTTCAATTCTCCATTCTTAATTCAGGCTGACCCTTTTCAATTGAGATGACATCATCACAAAACGGGGTGATCTTTATGCGAAGGATCGTCAGGTGGGCGGCGCTGGGTCTCGCGGCGGCGCTGCTGGCGGCGCTGATATGGACGCTGGACCTGCCCCACTGGCAGCGGCTGGACCTCGACAGGGTCAGCGCCGCGGCGGGGACCACGGAGGTGTTCGACCGCAACGGCGACCCGGTGGGCACGCTGACGGGGCAGGCCCGGCGCAAGTGGGTGCCGCTGGAGGCGGTGCCCGAGAAGGTGCAGGAGGCCTTCATCGCCGCGGAGGACCTGCGCTTCTACCGTCACCACGGCGTGGACCTGTACCGCGTGTTCGGGGCGCTTTGGCAGGACCTGCGGACGATGAGCTTTGCCCAGGGCGCGTCCACCATCACCCAGCAGCTTATCAAGCTGACCCACCTGTCCAGCGCGAAATCCCTGTCTCGGAAGGCGCAGGAGATGGTGCTGGCGCTCCAGCTGGAGAAGGTGATGGACAAGCGGCAGATTTTGGAGGCCTATCTGAACACCATCTACTTCGGCCACGGCGCCTACGGCATCGAGTCGGCGGCGGGAGTGTACTTCGACAAGACCGCCTCGGAGCTGTCGGTCTCCGAGGGCGCGCTGCTGGCGGGCATCATCAAGGCCCCCTCCACCTACGCGCCCCACCTGAACCCGGAGAAGTCGGTGCGGCGGCGGGACGGGATACTCGCCACCATGGCCGAGGCGGGCTTCATCACCCAGGATGAGGCCGACGCCGCTAAGGGCGAGGCGCTCAGCCTGGCGGAGGACAGCGGCGACGCCCGGGTCTGCGCCTGGTACATGGACGCGGTGCTCACCGAGGCCGCGGACGCGCTCAAGCTGTCCAACGACGAGGTGCTCACCGGCGGGTACCGCATCGTTACCGGGCTGGACCCCGCGATGCAGGCGTCGGCGGAGGCGCTGTTCGAGGACGACGCCCGCTTCCCCGCCGCCGCCCCGGACGGCACCCCGGTCCAGGCGGGACTCATCGCCCTGGACAGCACCACCGGCGAGGTCCGGTCGGTGGTGGGCGGGCGGCGCTACGACGTGGCGCTGGGGCTCAACCACGCCACCCAGATCAAGCGGCAGCCCGGCAGCGCGTTCAAGCCCATCTCCACCTACGCCGCCGCCATCGACGCCTACGGCTTCGTGCCCTCCTCCACCGTGGAGGACACGCCCCGGTCCTTCGAGGGCGGCTACACGCCCCGCAACGCCGGGGGCGCGCACTACGGCACCGTGACCCTGCGGGAGGCGCTGTCCCGCTCGCTGAACATCGCCACGGTGGACCTGGCGGACCTGATCGGCACCGACGCGCTGCGGGCCTATGCCCAGCGGTTCGGCATCGCCCTGTCCGATCAGGACGTGAACCTGTCCCTCGCCCTCGGCTCCCTCACCGACGGCGTGTCACCTGCGGCGCTGGACGCGGCCTATTGCGCCCTGGCCAACGGCGGCACCCGGGTCAGGCCTCACTTCATCCGGGAGATCCGGGACGCCTCGGACCGGGTGCTGTATCGCGCCGAGGTCTCCCAGTCGCGCGCTGTGGAGGCCTCCACCGCCTATATGCTCACGGATATGCTCAAGACTGCCGCCCGCTCCGGCAGCGCCAAAGCCCTGTCCAACGCGGGCATCCCCGTGGCGGGCAAGACCGGCACCGTGGCCGACGACGCGCTGGGCGGCACCCGGGACATCTGGACCGTGGCCTACACCCCGGAGCTGGCAACGGCGGTGTGGATGGGCTTCGATCAGCCTGACAAGGCCCACATCATGGCCTCCGCCGAGGGTGGCAGCGGCTACCCGGCAAAGCTGTGCGCGGCGTTTCTGAAGGCCGCGTCGCCTGCGCTCAGCGGGAGGGATTTCCGAAAGCCCAAGGCGGTGAAGGCCGCGCTGGTGGACCGGCTGGCGCTGGAGCAGGAGCACCTGGCGCTGCTGACCACAGCGGACACCCCCGCCGAATACACTGCCACGGAGCTGTTCCACGCCGACGACGTGCCCGAGGCAGTCACGACCCACTGGTCCGCCCCGGCCGTGACCCCGGAGCTTCGCCTACTGACGGGCCCCGGCGAGACCCCGGTGCTCTCCTTCGTCATTCCCGAGGCCGGGGCCGAATACCAGCTGCTCCGGACCTCCAACGGCGACACGGTGGAGGTGGCGGTGCTCGACGGCCAACCCGGGGAGGAGCTGCGCGTCGCCGACGTCACCCACGATCTGTCCCAGCCCGCCGACTACGCCCTGCTGCCCCGAAACGCCCTGCTCAACCGCGTGGGCGCCCTCCTCACCGGCCCCCGCTCCCCCGCCGTCCACTACACTCCCGGCGGCCTGCTGAACGCGCTGCTGGGCGACCCGGCAGCGCCGGAGACGACGACGGAGGTGGAGATCGAGGGGGAAGGCTCGCTGTTTGAGTGAGGCACTGAAAAAGTGAACAGCGGCTGACGCTGTCTGTCTCAAATCGCAAAAAACCGCCGCGCGACACGGCTTGAAGTCATGTCGCGCGGCGGCGAACCAGAACCATTCAATTTCCTACCATCTCCGGCTCCGGGGTCTCCACGGTGTCGATGGCGTTGACGGCCTCGAAGGCCAGCTTGTCGTCCACGGCGAGGGCGCGGACGTGGTCGCCCAGGCGGATGGCGCCGTTGAGGATCTCCTCGGAGAGGGCGTCCTCCACCATGCGCTGTATGGCGCGGCGCAGGGGGCGCGCGCCGTACTGGAGATCGTACCCGGCCTTTGCGATGAGGGCCAGCGCGCCCTCGTCCACCTCCAGGGAGATGCCCTGTCCCTCCAGCCGCTTGCACAGCTGTCCCAGCAGCAGGCGGGCGATGGCGTCGATCTCGGCCTGCTCCAGGGCGTGGAACACGATGATCTCGTCCACGCGGTTCAAGAACTCGGGCCGGAAGATGTTGCGCACCTCGCCCATGATGTTCTCCTTCATGTTCTCATAGGTGCGCTCGGCGTCGTCGCCGCCGCCAAAGCCCAGTGTGCGCTGCTTGCGCAGGGCGTGGGCCCCGGCGTTGGAGGTCATGACGATCACGGTGTTCTTGAAGTCCACCACCCTGCCCTGGCCGTCAGTGAGGCGTCCGTCCTCGAGGATCTGCAATAGCACGTTGAACACGTCGGGGTGGGCCTTCTCCACCTCGTCCAGCAGGATCACGGAATAGGGCTTGCGGCGCACCTTTTCGGTGAGCTGGCCGCCCTCCTCGTGGCCCACATAGCCGGGCGGGGAGCCGATCATGCGGGACACGGAGTGCTTCTCCATGTACTCGGACATGTCGATGCGGATCATGTTGTTCTCGTCGCCGAACATGGCCTCGGCCAGCGCCTTGCACAGCTCTGTCTTGCCCACGCCGGTGGGGCCCAGGAAGATGAAGGAGCCGATGGGGCGCTTGGGGTCCTTGAGGCCCGCCCGCGCGCGGCGGATGGCCCTGGCCACGGATTTGACGGCCTCCTCCTGGCCCACCACCCGCTCGTGCAGCGTCTCCTCCAGTCGGATGAGGCGGCGGGACTCGTCCTCGGTCAGCCGGGTCACGGGCACGCCGGTCCAGGCGGCGACGATCTCGGCCACCTCGGCCTCGCCGACCACCTCCACCTTGCTGTTGCGGCGCTGCTCCCACGCGGAGCGGCGATCGGCCATCTCGTTTTGCAGGGCCTTCTTCTTGTCCCGCAGGTGGGCGGCCAGCTCGAAGTCCTCGTGGGCCACGGCCTCCTCGGTCTCCTTGTTCAGCGCGTCCAGCCGCGCCTGCTGCTCCTTCATGTCCGGGGGCGCGGTGAAGGCTTTGATACGCACCCGCGACGCGGCCTCGTCGATCAGGTCGATGGCCTTGTCCGGCAGGGATCGGTCGGAGATATAGCGGTCCGACAGGTTCACCGCCGCCTCGATGGCGTCCCGGGTGATGCTGACCCGGTGATGGGCCTCGTAGCGGTCCCGCAGGCCCTCCAGGATCTCCACGGCCTCCTCGCGGGTGGGCTCCCCCACCTTCACGGGCTGGAAGCGGCGCTCGAGGGCGGCGTCCTTCTCGATGTGCTTGTGGTATTCCGACAGCGTGGTCGCGCCGATGCACTGAAGCTCGCCGCGCGCCAGCGCGGGCTTCAGAATGTTGGCCCCGTCGATGGAGCCCTCGGACGCGCCTGCGCCCACCAGGGTATGCAGCTCGTCGATGAACAGCACCACGTTCCCGGCCTTCTTGATCTCGGCCATGACGTTCTTCATGCGCTCCTCGAACTCGCCGCGGTACTTCGCCCCGGCCACCATAGACGCCAGATCCAGGGTCACCACGCGCTTGCCGCGCAGGATCTCCGGGATGTTGCCCTCCACGATCAGCTGGGCCAGCCCCTCCACGATGGCGGACTTGCCCACCCCCGGCTCGCCGATGAGCACGGGATTGTTCTTGCGGCGGCGGGAGAGTATCTGGACGATGCGCTCGATCTCGTTGGCGCGGCCCACCACCGGGTCCAGCTCCCCGGCCCGGGCGGCGGCGTTGAGATCGCGGGAGAACTGGTTCAGCGTGGGCGTCTCGGCGGCGGGGTCCTCCTGGATGGCCGCCTGGGGATCGTCCGCGCCGGTGAGTATGCGCAAAAGCTCGTCCCGTGCCTTGGACAGGTCCAGCCCCATCTTCAACAGCACATGCGCCGCCACGCCCTCGCGCTCACGCATCAGCGCCAGCAGGATGTGCTCGGTGGAGACGTAGTTCTGCCGAAGCTCGCGGGCCTCGCGCATGCTCTGCTCCAGCACCTTCTTGGTGCGCGGGGTGTAGACCATCTGCTTGCCCTCGATGCTGTCCGTGCTGCGGCCCAGCATCTTCACGATCTCCATCCGCGCCGCGTCCAGCGTGATGCCCGAGAGCACCCCGGAAGCGCCGCCAGGCTCCGTCAGCACGCCCAGCAGCAGATGCTCGGTGCCCACATATGTGCGCCCCAGCTGGGCTGCCTCCTTCTGCGCCGCCAGCAGCGCCCGCTGCCCGCGTTCGGTAAATTTCGCCATATATGCCATGGGAGTCCTCCATTTGGGTTTGACCCCGTTCTCGTTTATCGGCGTTTCCGCCAGGGAGTATTATACACGGTTTGTGGATGATTTGCACTGAAAGTATTTGTCATGGGTAATAAAGGGAAAAGGCAACAGGGAAAAGGGAAAAGGGGAACGGAATGGTCTTGACGTGCAGGGATGCGCGGCAGCCGCTGTCCTTAATTCCCAATTCCCAATTCCCAATTATGTTACCTATTCCGCCACCAGCTTCTTCAGCTCATCCCTCAAATACTGCGCGCGCAGGATCTCGGATTCCCGGGGGCTCATGAGCTTGCCGGCGCGCACGCCGAGGGAGCCGGGCTGGGCGTCCATCATCAGCGCGTCCAGGCCGGGCAGCGGCGCGTGGAGGTAGCCCATGCTGGCGGCGTAGCGGATATCGGAGTAGCGCTTCATGAACTCGCCGACGTTCATCAGCCGTGCGTACATCAGCTCGCCCCAGCTGCGCATGAGGCTGTCCTGGAGCTGGAGCATGTCCTTCTTCTCGGCCTGCTCACGCATGCTGCGCTCGTGCTCCACCACCTGGCTGGCGGCGGCGGTGAGGGCGCGGATCACGTCCTCCTCGCTGCGGCCCAGCGTGGCCTGGTTGGAGAGCTGATAGAGATTGCCCCGCGCCTCGCTGCCGTCGCCGTAGAGCCCGCGGACCGTGACGCCCAGCTTGGCGATGGTCTGCATCACCGCGCCCATCTGCCCCGCGGAGGACAGAGCCGGCAGGTGCAGGATCACGCTGGCGCGCAGCCCCGTGCCGGTGTTGGCCGGGCTGGCGGAGAGAAAGCCCCACTGGGGATCGAAGGCGAAGGCGTACTTCTGCCCCACCGCCTCGTCCAGCTTGAGCGCCATCTCCGCGGAGCGCTCCAATTGCAGCCCCGGCAGCAGGCCCTGGAAGCGGATGTGGTCCTCCTCGTTGAGCATCACCGTCACCGTGCCCGCCGACGAGATCATCGCCGCGGAACGGGTGACGAATTTCAGCAGATCGTAGCTGATCAGGTGGTGCTCCACCAGCCGGGACCGCGCGTCCTCCTCCAGATCGCCCATGCGCAGGAAGGTAAAGGCCGCGCCGTTTTCGGTGTGGAACACCGCGTCGGTGGTGCGCTCGATGACCTCCTCGGCGCACTCACGTGTCAGCTTCGGGGAAAAGGGCAGGTCCTCGTAGTTTCTGGACAGGCGCACGCGGCTGGAGATGACCACGTCCTGCTCGGGCGCCATCACATACTCATACATCCGCGCTCGCCTCCTCCCCGTCGTCGCCGGTCAGCCGCGCCTGGGGATGGACCTTGATGTCGCCCTCCCGGCGCTCCAGCTGGATGTTCAGGGCGCGAATGGCGTCCCGCAGCTTGGCGGCCTGCTCGTACTCCTCCTCGGCGATGGCCCGCTGGAGCTTCTGCTTGAGCCGCTCGATGTTCATGCGGATGGAGACTCCGCTGTGCACGCCGCCGGGGATGCGGCCCGCGTGCTGGGTGTTGCCGTGGACCCGCTGCATCAGCGCCGTCAGCGGCTGCCGGAACGCCTGGTAGCAGTTGGCGCAGCCCAGCATGCCGCCCTTCTGGAATTCGGCGTAGGTCATGCCGCACTGCTCGCAGACCAGATCCTCGTACTCGGTCTCCCGCTGCTCCTGCTCGGCGGCGTTTCGGCCCTCCAGGATGCTGGACAGCAGGCCGGCCAGGTTTGAAAAGTCGATGCCGGGGAGCTGTTTCTGGTGCTTCGCCATGCAGGCGGGGCAAAGGTTGCGCTCCACGCGGTCGCCGTTGATGATCGTCGTCAGATGAAATTTCGCGGGCCGGACCCCGCAGTCCTCACACATCATCCCGCTTCGCCTCCTCGTGATTCTTGAATACCTGCATCAGCATATTGCGGAACACCGCCGCCCGGAGCACGTCCTTGGCGCTGATGGGCAGCGCCAGCGCGTTGCGCGACACTGCGGACTTCATCAGCAGCGCCTCGTTCTTCGTCACCAGCTTGCGCTCGTAGAGGTTGGATATGATCGCGCCCGCCGTCTCCTCGTCCACGGAATTGCCCACGCGCTTGAGAAGCGACTCCAGCAGATTCTCCTCGCCCCGCGTCTGCATGCGGACGATGCGCACATAGCCGCCGCCGCCCCGCCGGGACTCGATGATATATCCGTGGTCCACCGAAAACCGGGTGGCCAGCACGTAGTTGATCTGGGACGGGGCGCACCCGAAGTGCTGCGCCAGCTCGTTGCGCCGAAGCTCAATGTGGGCGTCCTCGCTCATCAGCTCCTTGATAAACTGCTCGATGTTGTCTGAAAGCTGAGCCATGTCATCACCTTCTTTTGACCATCTTTGACTATTATAGCACGCTTTCGCAGGTTTGACAAGACCTCACTTCAACAATTCTCTCAAAATGCGGTGGGAGTTTTCCACGGCGCGCTCGAGGAAGGTCTCAAACTCCATGGAGTGGTTGTCGTCGGTGGAATCGGAGATGGCGCGCAGTATGGCGCAGGGGGTGTGGGCCAGACAGCAGGTCTGGGCGATGGCCGCGCCCTCCATTTCACAGGCCATGGCGCGGAAGCGCTCCACGATGCGCCGCTTGTCCTCCCGGCGGCTGATGAACTGGTCCCCGGAGGCGATGCGGGCGGGCACGGCCCTGACCCCCGCCGCGCGCGCCGCCTCAATCAGGCGCTCGCGCCAGCCCTCGTCGCAGGGCAGATAGGTCACCAGCTCCCCGTTGAGGGTCAGCGCCCCGTTGGGCTCGCCGATGGCGGAGGTGTCGTAGTCGTGCTGCACCGCGTCGGTGGCCACGGCCACGTCGAGTATATCCAGCTGCGGCGACAGGCTCCCGCCCACGCCGGTATTGATGACCACCTCGGGCCTGAAGCGCAGCAGCATGGTCTGGGCGCAGATGGCCGCGTTGACCTTGCCCACGCCGCAGCGGGTCACCGCCACGTCATGGGAGCCCAGCCTTCCTGAATAGTAGCTGTGCCCCAGTATCTCTTCCTCCTGCAAGTCCTGCATCTCGCGGAGCAGTCCCTCCACCTCCGCCTGCATCGCGCCGATAATTGCGATCATTGTTTTGTCTCCTGTTTCTGTAGATATCACGAATGCCCAATGCCTTTCTCAATCAGGCACACCGCCTGCGCCGATATACCCAGCTCCTCCCCCTCGAAGCCCATGCGCTCGGTGGTGGTGGCCTTGACGTTGACGGCATCGGTGTGCAGGGCAGCGGCGAGGTTTTCCCGCATTTGTGGGATGTATGCCGCCAGCCTGGGCTTCTGGGCCACGATGGTCACGTCGGCGTTGACGGTCCGCCAGCCCTTATCCGCCAGCAGTCCCACCACATGGTCCAGCAGCTTCATGGACGATATGCCCTTGTAGGCCGGGTCGCTGTCCGGGAAGTGCCGTCCGATGTCGCCCAGGCCCGCCGCGCCCAGCAGGGCGTCCATCAGAGCGTGCACCGCCACGTCCGCGTCGGAGTGGCCGTCCAGTCCCCGGTTGTGGGGCACCTCCACGCCGCATAATATGAGCTTGCGCCCCTCCGCGAGCCGGTGGGCGTCGTAGCCCTGCCCCACCCGCAGCGCGGGCAGCCGGGGCGTCAGGGCCTCAAAATCCGCCTTGGTGGTCAATTTCACGTTCCTCTCCGCACCCTCCGCCGTCACCAGGCGAAGGCCGCCGCAGTAGCGCTCGTAGAGCATGGCGTCGTCGGTGACCTCCACGCCCTCGGCCCGCGCCCGTTCGTGGGCGGCCAGTATATCCTTATATCGAAAGCTCTGTGGCGTCTGCACCGCGCGGAGGGTGCTCCGGTCCATGGTGGATACCCGCCCGTCGGGGTCAATCTGCTTGATGGTGTCGATCACCGGGGTGCAGATGACGCCGCTGCCGTGCTCACGGGCCGATTTCAGGGTGGCCTCTATGACGGCGCGGCTGACGAAGGGCCGGGCGGCGTCGTGGATGGCCACCACATCGACGCCTTCGGGCAGGGCCTTCAAGCCGTTGTACACCGAATCCCGCCGGGTCGCGCCGCCGTTGACCACGGCCTTCACCAGCGGGCAGGCGCCTTCCCTTTGACAGAGCGCGTCGTAGTTCTCCCGGTCGCTCTCCGACAGCACCAGCGCCGCGCCGTCCACCAGTCCGGAGGCCGCGAAGGCGTCCAGGCACCGGGACAGCACCGAGCGCCCGTCGATCTCAAAGAAGACCTTGTTTTGCTGAAGCCCCGAGCGCTGTCCCCGCCCCGCGGCGACGATCACCGCCCAGGCGCTCATCCGCGGGCGCGGTACATGTCCGCGGCGTCCTGCTTCGCGGCGTGCTCCGCGATGGACAGTATCTCGTATTCGGAGTACTTCTCGCCGAAGCGGATGCCCAGCACGTCGCCTACGCGCACGTCGGTGCCCGGCTTGGCCTCCTTGCCGTTGACGGTGACGTGGCCGGTGGAGCAGGCGTCGTTGGCCACGCTGCGGCGCTTGATGATCCGGGAGATCTTCAGAAACTTGTCCAGTCGGATCGAGGTCGGCTCCACCCGCTCCACGCTCTTGCGGGCCTCGATGGCCTTTCTGCTCATATGCTTACCTCCATTTATAAAACGAACAACAGGGCCGCCTCGAAATGAAGCCGCCCTTGTTGGAAATCCGCGTCGTGGATCAGAACTCGTCCTTGAAGCCCTTGCCCGCCTTGAAGGTGGGGATGCGCTTGGCGGCGATCTCGGTGGGTTCGCCGGTGGCGGGGTTGCGGCCCATGCGGGCGGCGCGTTCCTTGAGCTCAAAGGTGCCAAAGCCCATCATCTGGACCTTTTCACCGGCCTTCAGGGCCTCGATCACGGACTCGGTAAAGGCGTTCAGCGCGGCCTCGGCCTGCTTCCGGTTCAGTTCGGACTTCTCAGCGATCTTCGCAATCAGAGTGGTCTTATTCATGTTCAAAACACCTCCAAATATTATAAGCACATTGCGCGCGTATTTATGCGATTCATTCAGGCGCAACATTTCACATATTCAATCCCCGCCCGCTCAATTCCTGCTTTTCCGGGCGATGACTCACAATTTTACCAAACCCCAATAAATACGCAACTTTTCGGGGTCCAGGTCGGCAAAATCCAGCCCCTTTTCCCGCATTTCGGCCTCCGCCGCGGCAAAGCGCTGCACGAACCGGGCGGTGGCGGCGTTCAGCGCAAGCTCCGGGTCCACGCCACGGCGCTTTGAAAGCGCGCATAAGTCAAACAGCGCCTCGCCCAGGCCGTCCTCCCGCGTCATGGCCTGTCGGCAGGCCTCCGTCAGCGCGTCGTCGCTCTCCGGCTGGACGCCCACCTCCGCCGCACGCTTGACGACCTTGGCGGCGCGGAGGGTGGCGGGCAGGGCTCGGGTGATGTCCCGCATGGCCTCGGCGACGGTCTTCTGCCCCCGCTCGGCCATCTTGTTCCTGCTCCACAGGCCCAGCACCTCCTCGGCGTTGTCGGCCCGGTCCTTGCCGAAGACGTGGGTGTGTCGGTGGAGCATCTTCCGGCAGATGGCGGTGGTGACGTCGGTGATGTCGAACTCGCCGTGCTTGCGCCCGATCTCCGCGTGCAGCGCCACCTGCAAGAGCATGTCGCCCAGCTCGTCGTAGAGGTGGTCGGGGTCCTGTTCGTCGATGGCGTCGATGACCTCATAGGCTTCTTCTATAATATAGGGGCGCAGGCTCTCGTGGGTCTGGACGCGGTCCCAGGGACAGCCGTCGGGCGCGCACAGACGCCGGAGCAGCTCGTTGAGGTGCTCCGCGTCGTAGCGCTCCAGCTTCAGAAGGTCCCGCTGAGCCGGGACCAGGGCGCAGGCGCGGTGGTCGAAGCCCTCCACGCGGTCCAGGGCGTACAGCGGCAGCTTCACCGGCGCGGCGTCCCCGGCCATGAACCAGATCACCGACTCCTCCGGGTAGACCTCCATCAGCTTCAGCTTCACCTCGCAGGCCAGCTCCCGGCTGTCGATCTCCCGCACGAAGCAGTGCTCCCGGGCGGTCAGGTGGAAGTCCTCCCAGTCCGACGCCTCAACACACCGGGCCTCCCCGCTGACAAGCGCCAGCAGCGCCCCCTCCGCGGGCGGGCCGGCCAGCACCGCGGGCAGCGTTTCGGCCTCCGCCATCAGCCGGACCACGCTACGGTCCCGCACGTCCATCACGCCGTACACCACGTCGCCGTCCCGCGCCGCCTGCAAGACGGCCTCCGCCGCCGCGGCCGCGTGCTCGTCGAAATCATCATATTCGTCGTAGAGCCCATCCAGCGCTTCATACGCGATGCCCTTCTCCCGCAGCCACCCGGCGCACGCGCAGCGCTCCGTGTGCAGCACGACCCGCGCGCCGCCCGTCAGCGCCTCAGCCGCCTCCAGCGTCAGCTGACCCCTTCGCCAGCCCACGCCCACAACCGTGATCCTGCCCATGATCTCACACCTCCGATTATGGGGGATATTGTAGCATAGATTTGTTAGGTTTCAAGGGGTGGGAAAGGGAAAAGCAACAGGGAAAAGGGAAAAGGAATAACGGCTGCCGCGCGCACTTTTCAATATACACCCATCAGGCAACGCATTATCATTCCTACGTACCCGAGCCATTCCTGTTCCCTGTTCCCTGCTCCCTGTTCCCTGCTCCCTGTTTCCTGTTCCCTGTTGCCTCGTCCCCCGTCCCCTTTTCCCTTTTCCCTATTGCCTTTTCCCTTTTTTCATCATCCAATATTTCCAAATCTTAACCTCAGCATCTTGCATCCCCCGCCGCATTTGTGTTATAATTCTCGGGCATAACGCACTTCTGCCGATTCGCGCGGCGGTTGACCGTAGTTTGGGGCATGCCCCATTCATGGTGCCTCGCGGAGCTGAAGCAGGAGGTGGAAAAAACAAGGAGGAAACCACAATGGCAGTTATTTCCATGAAGCAGCTGCTGGAGGCCGGCGTTCACTTCGGCCACCAGACCCGTCGCTGGAACCCGAAGATGGCTCCCTACATCTTCACCGAGCGCAACGGCATCTACATCATCGACCTGCAGAAGACCGTTCGCAAGATCGACGAGGCGTACATGTTCGTGCGCGACATCGCCATGGAAGGCAAGAGCATCCTGTTCGTCGGCACCAAGAAGCAGGCCCAGGAGTCCATCGAGGTGGAAGCCAAGCGCTGCGGCATGTTCTATGTGAACAATCGCTGGCTGGGCGGCACCCTGACCAACTTCCGCACCATGCAGACCCGCATCAAGCGGCTCAACGACATCGACGCGATGGAGAAGAACGGCCAGTTCGACGTTCTGCCCAAGAAGGAAGTCATCAAGCTGTGCGCCGAGCGCGAAAAGCTTTTGAAGAACCTGGGCGGCATCCGCGAGATGAAGAAGCTCCCCGGCGCTCTGTTCATCGTCGACCCCCGCAAGGAGCGCATCGCCGTGGCCGAGGCCCGCAACCTGGGCATCCCGATCGTGGCCATCGTCGACACCAACTGCGACCCCGATGAGATCGACTACGTCATCCCCGGCAACGACGACGCCATCCGCGCTGTCAAGCTGATCGCCGGCAAGCTGGCCGACGCCGTGCTGGAGGGCAAGCAGGGCGAGCAGACCGAGGACGACACCGTCAAGGCTGCTGAATAACATAGCATTTTGATTCAGCGACGCCCGCCAAAGGGTGCCGCTGAATCGTGTTTGAGTATCCGTACTCTCCCCTACCATATTATCAGGAGGTAATTCCCATGGCCAATTTTACCGCTAAGGACGTTATGGATCTGCGCGGCCGCACCGGCTGCGGCATGATGGATTGCAAGAAGGCCCTGACCGAGTGCGACGGCGACGTCGAGAAGGCCATCGACTATCTGCGCGAAAAGGGCCTGGCCAAGGCCGCCAAGAAGCAGAGCCGCATCGCCGCCGAGGGCATCGTGGGCAGCTTCATCTGCGACAAGTGCGGCACCGGCGCCATCGTCGAGGTCAACTGCGAGACCGACTTCGTGGCCAACACCCCCGAGTTCAAGGACATGGTCACCGGCATCGCCAAGCAGATCGTGGCCGGCAATCCCGCCGACGTGGACGCCCTGCTGGCTCAGAAGTATCTGGACACCGACCAGACCGTGAGCGAGGTCGTCACCGAGAAGACCGCCAAGATCGGCGAGAAGATCAGCATCCGTCGCTTCGCCCGCTATGAGTGCGGCGAGAACGGCTATGTGGATTCCTACATCCACATGGGCGGCAAGGTCGGCGTGCTGGTGAAGGCCGAGGTCCCCGAGGTCAACGACGCCGTGAAGGAAGTGCTGCATGACGTGGCCCTCCAGATCGCCGCCGCCTCCCCTGTGGCTCCCGAGTATGTCACCCGCGATCAGGTCAATCCCGACCACCTGAACCACGAGACCGAGATCCTCGCCGCGCAGGCCCGCAACGAGGGCAAGCCCGAGAAGATCATCGAGAAGATGGTCCAGGGTCGCATCAACAAGTTCTATCAGGAAGTGTGCCTGGTGGAGCAGGTCTTCGTCAAGGACGGCGAGACCCCCGTTGGCAAGATGATCGAGAAGAAGGTTCCCGGCATGAAGATCGCCGCCTTCACCCGCTACAAGATGGGCGATGGCCTCGAGAAGAAGGTCTCCGACCTGGCCGCCGAGGTCGCCGAGCAGATCGGCAAGAAGTAATTCAAATTACAGAAAGGGAACGTGTTCGCGCGTTCCCTTTTTCATGAAATATGGAGCAGTTTCCTATTCGCAAGCAGAACAGACTCTCATCTGTACATTATAATGAAAACGGCGTGTATTTCATAACGATTTGTACGAGAGAGAAAGCAAATCTCTTTTGGCATGTAGGGGCGGCGATGCGCCGCCCGCCTGACTGCCTTACACCTGCTGGAAAATCAGTGAAAGAAAAGATACTCCGCATCAACGATGTGTATAAGGGCGCTGTCCATGTCGATAACTATGTGGTCATGCCCAATCATATCCATCTTCTGCTGAGCCTTGAGAAGGGCGGGCGGCGCATCGCCGCCCCTACGATTTCGTCGGTGGTCAACCAATATAAAGGTGCCGTCAGTAAAGAACTTGGTGTCTCATGCTGGCAAAAGTCATTCCACGACCATATCGTGCGCAATGAAGCGGACTATCGGCGAATCTGGGAGTATATTGACGCCAACCCAGGAAAATGGGAAGAGGACTGTTACTATGTATCAGAAGAATAATAGTTGCTCAAACGAAAGGACGATTGCATGTACAAGCGCATTATACTGAAGCTGTCCGGTGAGACCCTGGCCCCGGAAAAGGTCTCCGAAACCAACGCCTCCCACAGCTTTGACGCGGCCCGCGTGGATCGCGCGGCGAAGGCCATCGTAGACCTTCACAATCTGGGCGTGCAGGTGGGCGTCGTCATGGGCGGCGGCAACATCTGGCGCGGTCGCTTCACCGCCGAGATGAACCCCGTGCTGGCCGACCAGATGGGCATGCTGGCCACCATCATCAACGCCCTGGCCGTGCAGGACGCCATCCTCCGCCTGGGCTGCGGCGCGACGGTGTTCACCGCGCAGGAGATGACCCGCTTTGCCGATCTGTACCGCGCCGACCGCGCCATTGCGGCCATGGAGCGGGGCGACATCGTGCTGTTATCCGGCGGCACCGGCAATCCCTTCTTCACCACCGACACCGGCGCGGCCCTGCGGGCGGCGGAGCTCCACGCCGACGCGGTATTCAAGGGCACCACAGTGGACGGCGTCTACACCGCCGACCCCAGGAAGGACCCCACCGCCACCCTCATCAAGGACATCACTTATCAGGAGACCATCGAGCGCGGCCTCAAGGTCATGGACACCTCCGCCTTCCAGCTCTGCCTCGATCAGAAGCTCCCCTGCATCCGCATCTTCAACATGGACGACCTGGACAACATCCTCCGCGTGGCCAGGGGCGAGCCCATCGGCACAGTCGTACACATGTAATCTATCCATAGAAATGGAGAGCGGCGAGTTCACTTCTCGTCGCTCCCCTTTTTCTATCCCAGCAAAAACGGTATCCGCTTGTCCAGCAGTCCGCGCAGCTCCAGGCAGCTCTCCCGCATGCGGTCGTACTGCTCCTTGGTCATGCCCTGGGGCGGCTTGAGATTGTACTTGGCGGAGGAGATGGTCTGGATCATGCCGTCGCGGTTCCAGCAGTAGAGCGGGATCACGCCCACGTCCACGGCCAGGAAGCCGCCGCCGGGCTGCTCCTGGAGGGTGAAGTCCAGTATGATGCCACTGTCGGTGTACTGGTCGGTCTGGTTGCTGATGAAGTTGCCCAGGCTGTAGGCCACCAGGCCCATGCGGGAATTGCCGTTGGCGTCGGCGGTCTTTATGTACTGTATAGGCTGCACCACGTGGGGATGGCTGCCCAGCACCACGTCCACCCCGGCGGCTACCAGCTTACGGGCGTACTCCTTGACGGTGGAGCTTGGCTTGCGCTTGTATTCCTTTCCCCAGTGGGGCATGGCGATGATGACCTCCGCGCCTGCCTTTTTCAGCCGCTGCACGTCCTTGACGACGTCGGCCTTTTTCAGGTAGTTGATGCCGTATTTCACCACGCTGGAGGAGCACTTGTCCTCCCGCCCGTTGGTGCCCTCGGTGTAGCAGAGGAAGCCGATGCGCACGCCGTTGACGTCCGCCACCACGGCGGTGTTCTTTTCCTTCTGGCTGCGGTTCGCGCCGCCGTGGGCGAAGCCGAACTTGTCCACCCATTCCACAGTCTTTTTCAGCCCCGCGTCCTCCCGGTCCAGCATGTGGTTGTTGGCCAGGGTCAGGAAGTCCACCCCCGCGTCCCTGATGGTCTCCAGCAGGCTCTCCGGGGCGTTGAAGTGCGGATAGCCTGAATAGCCCTTGCCGTCGACCTTGCCCACCGTGGTCTCCAGGTTGGCGATGGTGTAGTCGGCGTCCGCCAGGGAGTCGGCGATCAGCGCGTACTGCTGGTGGAAGTCGTAGCTGCCGTCCGCCTGCCTGGCGATCTTGAGCTGCTTTTCGTGCATCATCAGATCCCCCACGGCCCGGATGTGCACCTGCCGCAGCCCCAGCCGGGCCTCGATGTCCTCCGGGCTGACCGCCTCTGAAAGGGCCGCCCCGCCCAGCAGGGACAAAACGAGCAGCAGCACAGACAGCTTATGTAACAATTTCATGGATACGCTTCCTCCGCCTTAGGTATTCCTTCAACTCACCGTAATATGTTTATCTTATGTAACTATTTAATCCTGCGGCCAATGGGGATTTGTCGAATGAGGAATTAGGAATGAGGAATTAGGAATTATAAATGGCCAGGCTGCGCAGGGGCGGCGATGCGCCGCCCGC
>CADCAS010000006.1 GCA_902799465.1 uncultured Eubacteriales bacterium | reverse complement strand
TATTGGTTGCCAAGGCGCTTTTCGAGGTAGCGGTAAACAATCAGTGCAATGAAGCAGGTCATGAAGTGAGCCAATATGCGGTCTTTGCGTTTGACAAAAGCAGGTCGCGCCTCGAAATCAGATTTTATAATACGAAAACATTCTTCAATCTGCCAACGCTGCTTGTTCACCCGTGTAATCGTTTCCGGGTTGTCTTCGAGATTGGTGCAGACTGCATAGAAACCGTCGTAGCTTTCTTCCTCGACAATAACAGCTTCATTGATATAGCTGTTGGCTTTTTCGGCGATTTCGCCTTCCTGGGTGATATGGTCTGTGGAAATAAAGCGCTTGGGATCGTTCTGCCGCTTCCTGCCTACAGAGGTTTCACCCTGCGCAACCATTTTCCTGGCACGTTCGATTTGTCCGTTGCGGATACTTCTAAGGTAATCCCGGTATTTAATGGAGTAGGAAACAATCAGCTGCTGCTCCAGCACGACGGTTCGGGTTTTGCCATCCATGTTGACTTTTGTCGGTTCCTTGATCCACCGGCTCTTGAAAAACAGCTTTTCCTTGTCCTGTTTATCATCCAAGTCCCGTATATCATACTGTACTCTGGAATCGGAACCGGCCAATCGCCAACCCGTTGGGTCGAGCGCCCATTCTTTAAGATGCCCCTTCAGTTTCTTGATTGACTGGGTAGTAATGAAAGAACGCTTGCCATCCGCCCGGTCATAATCATTGAAGAATCGATTTGTCCCCGAGGACAGTCCGGCGTCTGTACAGACGACGAATTGAGACACGTCAAACTTCTCCAGGATCTTCTTCTCCATGGGAATCATGGTATTCTGTTCGCCAACATTGCCCGGAGTGATTCCGAATGCGATGGGAATACCGTCCATATCCATGAAAAGCCCCATTTCAACGATGGGCAACGGCCGGTTTTCCTTGCTTACGCCATATTGCTTGTCATCCTCTGCCTGTTCTATCTCGAAATAGAAGTTGGTGCAGTCATAGTAGATGATCTCTGTCCTCCGGCCTGCGATGGCAGCGCTGTTCTTGAACAGGCGGCTTTGGATGTAATCGGATTCCTCGGCAATCACCGAAAGTGACCGGTAAATATCATGCAGGTCGAAGGATGGCTGTTCAATAAAGCGCTTTGAATCCTGAAAACTGCTCCTCTTTGAGGAGGGATACAGTATCCTCGTATAGATCAAACGGGACATGATATCGTTCAGATCGTATTCAAAGGAATGCCGGTTTGCTATCGCCCGACAGATTTTATGTAGACCAAGTTCATAATAGATGGCTTGGAGAAACAGGTAACCGCCATTGAACCGACGCTGCTCATCCATTACAAGGTCTGTCCCAGAGTTCAGCTCTATGGTAAAAGTGGCGGCGTCTTCTTTCTCCGCCTCATTCATGAGCCGTACCTGTTCCTTTGCCCATGCTTTTGCGTCTGTGACCCCATAGGTTTCACAGATGTATTTCTCAGAGCCTAATCTTTTTACTACCTGGGACTTGTTCTTCCCATTGACATAGATGGTCTTCTGCACAAAATACGATACGGAATACTTTGTTTTTGCCCAGCCAAGTCTCAGATACATCACCCGATACTATTATAACATACCGTGGCATAACGTGTATATATATATTTCAATATTGACAAAAAAATAACGCTCCACTCGGCGTTTTCTCTGTCTTGCTTGCTTACTTGCTGTCAAACACCCGTGACTACAGCTACCTGCCCTGCCAGTTCTGCGTGGGGAAGAACCACTGCGCCCAGTGCGGCGAGGACATCCGGCAGACCCTGATGATCGCCGATCAGGCCGACGCGGCGGGGATCTTCCTGTGACATTGCTCATCAAAACTTAACTTGACCCCACTCCCCCAGGGATGTATTATAGTGATAATCAAAACGTAACGACGGAGAGAAGTAGGTCGTTTGGTCCGTCCCAGAGAGCCGCCGGGAGGTGCGAGGCGGTGACGGCGCTCGGCTGAATACGCTCCCGAACGGCGCACCGAAACCCCAAGCGGGCGCGTAGGCTGCGACGGGTCCGCCCGTTAGAGCGGCAGGATATGCACATATCCCCCGAGGGTATTGCCGCGAGGCAATATCAAATTGAGGTGGTAACACGGCTTCAACCGTCCTCTGTTTACAGCAGAGGACGGTATTATTTTACGGAGGCGAGAATCATGCCCATTACCGAGATACTGAAACAGAACGCCCGCAAATACGGCAGCGAGATCGCGCTGGTGGAGATCAATCCCGAGGTTCGGGAGGACCGCCGGGTGACCTGGAAGGAATACGAGCTGATCGAGCGCGGCTCCTCCGAGGAGTTCCGCCGGGAGATCACCTGGAGCGTCTTTGAGGAAAAGGCCAACCGCTGCGCCAACCTGCTGGTGAGCCGCGGCATCAAAAAGGGCGACAAGGTAGCCATCCTGCTGATGAACTGTCTGGAGTGGCTGCCGCTGTACTTTGGCATCCTCAAGACCGGCGCGCTGGTGGTGCCGATGAATTACCGCTACTCCGCCGACGAGATCCAGTATTGCGCGGACCTGGCGGACGTGGACGCCCTGTTCTTCGGCCCGGAGTTCATCGGCCGCGTGGAGGAGAGCATCGACAAGATGCCCCGCGTGAAGCTGCTGTTCTACGTGGGCGACAATTGCCCCACCTTTGCCGAGAACTTCCTGCATCTGTCGGCCAACCAGCCCAGCGCCTTCAAGGATCTGCCGCTGACCGACCAGGACGAGGCGGCCATCTACTTCTCCTCCGGCACCACGGGCTTTCCCAAGGCGATCCTGCACAACCACGAGAGCCTGATGCATGCCTGCCGCACCGAGCAGAAGCACCACGGCCAGACCCACAAGGATGTGTTCCTGTGCATCCCGCCGCTGTATCACACCGGCGCGAAGATGCACTGGTTCGGCTCCTTCCTGGTGGGCGGCAAGGCGGTGCTCTTGAAGGGCGTCAAGCCCCAGACCATCATCAAGACCGCCGCCGAGGAGAAGTGCTCCATCGTGTGGCTGCTGGTGCCGTGGGCGCAGGACATACTGGACGCCATCGACCGGGGCGAGATCAACCTGGACGACTACGACCTGTCCGCCTGGCGGCTGATGCACATCGGCGCGCAGCCCGTGCCCAAGAGCCTCATCAAGCGCTGGAAGGCGAAGTTCCCGAATCACCAGTACGACACCAACTACGGCCTGTCCGAGTCCATCGGCCCCGGCTGCGTGCATCTGGGCGTGGAGAACATCGACAAGGTCGGCGCCATCGGCATTCCCGGCTACGGCTGGCAGGCCAAGGTCATCGACGAGCAGGGCAACGAGGTTCCGCAGGGCGAAGTGGGCGAGCTGGCCGTCAAGGGCCCCGGCGTCATGACCTGCTACTACAAGGATCCCAAGGCCACCGCCGAGGTGCTCCACGGCGACTGGCTGTGGACCGGCGACATGGCCATGAAGGACGAGGACGGCTTCATCTACCTGGTGGACCGCAAGAAGGACGTCATCATCACAGGCGGCGAAAACCTGTATCCGGTGCAGATCGAGGACTTCCTCCGCGCCCATCCCGACATCAAGGACGTGGCCGTCATCGGCATCCCCCACCCCCGGCTGGGCGAGATCGCCGCGGCTATCATCGAATTGAAGCCCGGCTCCGCCACCACCGAGGCTGACATCGAAGCCTTCTGCCAGGGTCTGCCGCGCTACAAGCGCCCCCGCAAGATCATCTTCGCCGAGGTGCCCCGCAACCCCACCGGCAAGATCGAAAAGCCCAAGCTCCGAGAGATCTACGGCGCGAAGCGCCTTGTCGCCGAGCAGGTGGGTTCGTGAGGAGATTGCTGAAGATTTAATTTCGGGCGATCGAGCGGAGCTTGTAATGGGATTATGAGTGGAGAGTTAGATGGCGAGCCGTCGCGCTCTCAATCGAACAGCTTCAGCCGCTGTTTAACTCCCCCACTTCCCGCCCTGTTGGGGGACTCTTTCCCATCCCCCGTCTTTTACTTTATCACTTTAACACAATATTCATTTCAAGTACACAGCATCTATGCTATAATGGCTCAAAAGCTATCGAAAGGGTATGATTGGTATGAGCACACGAGAGCACCGGATATACGATCCGGCGATGGAATGTATCGACCGGGAGCAGCTGAGGAAGCTCCAGGGCGAGCGGCTGGTCCAGACCGTGAAGCGGGAGTATGAGAACGTGCCGATGTACCGCGCGCGGATGGACGCGGCGGGCGTGAAGCCGGAGGACATCCGGGGCATCGACGATTTGAAGTACCTGCCCTTCATGGAGAAGACCGACCTGCGGGACTACTACCCCTTCGACCTGCTGGCCTCGCCGAAAAAGGACATCGTGCGCATTCAGGGCTCATCGGGCACCACGGGCAAGCCCATCGTGTCCGGCTACACCCGCAACGATGTGGACGTGTGGACCGAGATGATGGCCCGCACGCTGACCGCCGCGGGCGGTACCTCTGAGGACATCGTGCAGGTGTGCTACGGCCTGGGCCTGTTCACCGGCGGCTTCGGCGCGTATCAGGGCGCGGACCGCATCGGCGCGATGGTGGTGCCCATGTCCTCGGGCAACACGCAGCGGCAGATCATGATGATGAAGGACCTGGGGGCCACCATACTCTGCTGCACCCCCTCCTACGCCACCTACCTGGGCGAGACCATCCGCGAGATGGGCATCGACCCGGAGAAGGACCTGAAGCTGAAGGCGGGCTGCTTCGGCGCGGAGCCCTGGACCGAGGAGATGCGCGAGCGCATCGAGCAGCTGCTGTGCATCGACGCCTGCGACATCTACGGCCTGACCGAGATCTCCGGCCCCGGCGTGGCGTTCGAGTGTCTTGAGAAGCACGGCATGCACATCAACGAGGACCACGTCATCGCCGAGATCATCAACCCCGCCACCGGCGAACAGCTGCCCTATGGCATGCCCGGCGAGCTGGTGTTCACCACCATCACCAAGACCGGCATGCCCATGCTGCGCTACCGCACCCACGACATCTGCACCCTCACCGACGACAAGTGCGCCTGCGGCCGCACCCTGGCCCGCATGGGCCGCATCACCGGCCGCACCGACGACATGCTGGTCATCCGCGGCGTGAACGTGTTCCCGAGTCAGATCGAGTCCGTGCTGGTCAGCGCCGAGGGTGTCGCCCCGCACTACATGCTCATCGTGGACCGCGTCAACAACTCCGACACCCTGGAGGTCCAGGTGGAGATGACAGAGGACATGTTCTCCGATACCGTCAGCCACATCGAGAACGTGCGCAAGTACATCGTGGGCCAGATCAAGTCCGTGGTGGGCATCGCCACCAACGTCAAGCTGGTCGCGCCCAAGTCCATCCCGAGGAGCGAGGGCAAGGCCAAGCGCGTCATCGACAACAGAAAGCTTTGATGAGGAGGTAGCGAATATGTTTATCAAGCAGATTTCCGTATTCCTCGAAAACAACGTGGGCGCGCTGCGGGAGCTGACGGAGCTCCTGGGCAAGGGCGGGATCGACCTGCTGGCCCTGTCCATCGCCGACACCCAGAGCTTCGGCATCGTGCGGCTGATCGTCAACAGCGCCGACACGGACCGCGCCATGCAGATCCTCAAGGACGGCGGCTGCATCGCCAAGGTCAACCACGTCATCTGCGCCGCGGTGCCGGACCGTCCGCTGGGGCTGTGCGAGCTGCTGACCATTATCGAGCAGGCGGACCTCTCCGTGGAATACATGTACTCCTTCCTCCGCAACACCGGCGACGGCCAGGCCCACATGATCCTGCGCCTCAACGACGGCCAGAAGGCCGCCCGCGTGTTCGGCATGAAGGACGTCAAGCTCCTCAGCCAGGAGGATGTGGATAACCTCTGACCCCACCCAAAAGGACGGCGCGCCGCGCCGTCCTTTTTTTGCAATGAATTCACATCCAAGCAGCATTTTCTTTCAACCGCCTCATTATTCCGCGCGGTAGCCGCCACCCCTTTTCCCTTTTCCCTTTTCCCTTTTCCCTATTCCCTTTACGCCACTTTACCCCATCTTCCCTTGTCACGCAACGGAAAATGGGGTATACTGAATAAAAACGACGGAATCATCCGCGCAACGGAGGCATTTATGGAAAACAAACTTCGGTCTGAAATGGACCCCGTGTATCAGTGGGACCTGAAACCCATCTTTGAAAGCGACGACGCCTGGCGCAGGGCGCTGGCGGAGTGCGACGCCGCGGTGAAGGCGCTGGCAAGTCTGCCGGGGACGCTCAAGGCCTCTCAGGAGAGCCTGAAGGCCGGCCTGGACCAGATCTACGCGACGTCGGAGGCCGCGGAACGGGTCTATGAGTACGCCATGCTGAAAAAGTATCAGGACGGCGGCGACACCGCCGGTCAGGAGATGGCGGGTCTGGCCACCTCGATGATCGTGGCGCTGCAAACCGCCACGGCCTTCGTGGACCCGGAGCTGCTGACCATCCCCGAAACCCAGCTGAACCAGTGGCTCAGCGCCGAGGGCATGAAGCCCTATCGCCACATCATCGAAAACGTGGTTCGCGCCCGTGCGCACACGCTGGATCACAACGGCGAGCGCTTCATGGCCATGCTGGGCGACGCGGCCCAGACCCCGGAGAACGTGTTCGAGATGCTCTCCGAGGTCGAAATGCGCTTCCCGAACATCCATGACGAAAAGGGCGAGGAGGTCCCGCTGACCCACGCCAGCTTTGGCGTCTATCGGGAGAGCCGCAGCCAGTCCGTGCGCAAGGCGGCCTTCGAGGCCTACTTCGGCGAGTTCGGCAGGTACATCAACACCCTGACCGCCGCTTACGCGGGCAGCGTGAAGCTGGACTGCTTCAACGCAGAAGCCCGCGGCTATGACAGCGCCTGTGCCGCCGCGCTGTTCGGGAACAATGTGCCCGTCAGCCTGTACGACAACCTGATCGCCGCGGTCCACGACGCCTTCCCCGCCATGCGCCGCTACATCGAGCTGCGCAAGCACCGCCTGGGGCTTGACGCGCTGAACCTCTACGACCTGTACACGCCCATCGTGGACGACGTGGAGATCGACATGCCCTATCAAAAGGCCCGGGACCTGGTCAGGCAGGCCCTCAGGCCCCTGGGCGAGGAATACCAGTCCCTGCTGGACCGCGCCTTTGATGAGCGCTGGATCGACGTGTACGAGAACCGCGGCAAGCACGCCGGGGCCTTCTCGATGGGTGTCTACGGCGTCCACCCCTATGTACTGCTGAACTACGCCGACAAGCTGGACGACGCCTTCACCCTGGCGCACGAGCTGGGCCACTCGATGCACAGCTTCTTCTCCGACCGGGCGCAGGGCTACGCCAACCACGACTACGCCATCTTCGTGGCCGAGGTAGCCTCCACCGTCAACGAAGTGCTGCTGACCCGCTATCTGCTGTCCGTGGAGACCGATCCCGCCCGCCGCGCCATGCTGCTGAACCACTTCCTGGAAGGCTTCCGCACCACCATCTTCCGCCAGACGCTGTTTGCAGAGTTCGAGCGGGACGCCCACGCGCTGTACCAGTCCGGAACGCCGCTGACCGCGGAGGCGCTGAACAAGCTCTATCACGACCTGAACGCGAAGTACTACGAGGGCTGCGTCATCAACGACTTCTGCGACGTGGAGTGGGCCCGCATCCCCCACTTTTACAGCGCCTTCTACGTCTATCAGTACGCCACCGGCTTCTCCAGCGCCGTCGCCATCGCCGACCGCATCCTCAGGACCGGCGACGCCTCGGACTACCTGCGCTTCCTCTCCACCGGCGGCAGCGACTATCCCATCGAGGAGCTGAAGCTGGCCGGGGTGGACCTGACCACGCCCGACCCCATCCATGACGCGCTGAAGGCCTTCGACGACGCCATCGGCCAGCTGGAGAAGCTGCTGGGCGAATAAACCGCACGGATCGTGCCATGCTATAGTCATCAAGGAAACGGAGGCGGGATATGTCAAGGATCAAGGCCAAGGTCGCCGTCTCGCTGCTGGCGGTCATCGTAGTGGCGGTGATGATCTTCGTATTCTCCGCCCAGGACGGGGATACCTCCTCGAAGCTCAGCGGGTCGATCACCGAATGGCTGGTGCGGCGGCTGGCCCCCAGCTTCGAGGCCATGAGCCCCGCGGACCGGCAGCAGCTCATACAGCAGGTCCACCACCTCGTCCGCAAGGCCGCCCACTTCAGCGAATACGCCCTGCTGGCGCTGACGCTGGTGATCTACCTGCACTACATCCTGGAGCGTCGACCAGCCGTCATGGCCCTGTACGCCTGGGCGCTGGCCACGCTCTACGCCGGCACCGACGAGTTGCACCAGATGTTCGTCTCCAGCCGCGGCCCCGCTCTCACCGATGTGTTCATCGACAGCGGCGGCGCCCTCGTCGGAGCCCTCGTCTGCCTCTGCCTGCTCACGCTTCGCAAAAAGCACAAAGCCCGGGAACGCCTCGCATGAGGCGGTCCCGGGCTTTGGTTTTGTGTAAACAGTGCGCTGTCGCACTCTCCATCTCAAAGGTACTTCTTCAGCTCCTCCACCTTGTCCAGCTTCTCCCAGGGCAGATCGAGATCGTCGCGGCCGAAGTGGCCGTAGGCGGCGGTCTGGGCGTAGATGGGGCGCTTGAGGTCCAGGTCGCGGATGATGGCGGCGGGGCGCAGGTCGAACACATTATTCACGATCTCCGCCAGCCGGTCGTCGGGCAGGGCCCCGGTGCCATAACTGTCCACGAACACGGATACGGGCTTCGCCACGCCGATGGCGTAGGCCACGCCCACCTCGCAGCGCTTCGCCAGACCGGCGGCCACCAGATTCTTGGCCACGTGGCGCATGGCGTAGGCGCCGGAGCGGTCCACCTTGCTGGGGTCCTTGCCGGAGAACGCGCCGCCGCCGTGGTGGGCATAGCCGCCGTAGGTGTCCACGATGATCTTGCGCCCGGTCAGACCGGAGTCGCCCTGGGGCCCGCCGATGACGAACCGCCCGGTGGGGTTGACGAAATACTTGGTGTTCTCGTCCAGCAGCGCCTCGGGCAGCACGGGGCGGATGACGTGGGTGAGCATGTCCTGACGGATGGTCTCCTGATCGACCTCTGGGGCGTGCTGGGTGGAGATGACCACGGCGTCGATGCGCACGGCCCGATCATCGTCGTACTCGATGGTCACCTGGGACTTGCCGTCGGGCCGCAGATAGTCGAGGGTGCCGTCCTTGCGCACCTGGGCCAGCCGCCGCGCCAGCTTGTGGGCCAGAGAGATGGCCAGGGGCATGTACTCCGGGGTCTCGTCGCAGGCATAGCCGAACATCATACCCTGGTCGCCCGCGCCCTGATCGTCATTTTCGCGCACCACGCCCCGGGCGATGTCCGGGGACTGCTCGTCCACCGACGTGAGCACCGCGCAGGAGTGGCCGTCGAAGCCGTACTTCGCACGGTCATAGCCGATCTCCACCACCTTTTTGCGGACGATCTCGGCGATGGGCACGTAGGCGGAGGTGGTGATCTCCCCCATCACCATCACCATGCCCGTGGTGGCGCAGCATTCGCAGGCCACGTGGGCGTCAGGGTCCTGGGTCAGTATGGCGTCCAGCACCGCGTCGGAGATCTGGTCGCAGATCTTGTCGGGATGTCCCTCGGTGACGGATTCGGACGTGAAGAAGTGTCTCATTATAGCTTTCCTCCTGATCGTATTCACAAAAAAAGCCCGCCAAACGGCGAGCCTGGAAAGTCCATCCATCCCGCCTCATCTTTCGACGGAACGCGCGTCCCGTCGCAGGAATTGGCACCTTGTCGGCACGCCGACCGGTTGCCGGGCTTCATCGGGCCTGTCCCTCAGCCGCTCTGGATAAGGCAAACTTTGATTGCTGATATTATTATAGCACGGGGCTGTTATATGTCAAGATTCCTTTGGTAAAGCGTTTACGCATCCTCGCCCCCGGACGCCTCCTGCTTCGGGGCCTCGGCGGGCGCGGGCTGCTGGACGGGCGCGGCCTTTTCAACAGGCGCTGCCTGCTCTTCGGGGCGGCCCTTGCCGGGACGGCGGCGGCGGTGTTCGCGGTTTGCGTTGACGGGGGTCACGCCGCCGTTCTCCTTGAGCTTCTCAAAGAACTGGTCGGTGGAGAGGTTCTTGGGTGCCTTCTGATGGGGATAGCGGCGGCGCTTCTCCTCGCCGTTCTCGCCCTCCTGGGGCTCGGCGGAGGCCGCCTCCGAATTGCGGCGGGGACGGCGCTCCTGCGGGGCTCGGGACGGCTCGCGCACGGCGGCGGCATCGCCGGGGCCGGGGCGGCGCACGTCGTCGATGGCGTACTCCCGCACGTCGAAGGTGTCGTCGTCCTGGCGGATGCGGACCTTCATGGTCTCCTTGATGACGTTGATGTCTGTGATGACGCCCACGCCGTCCGGGGTGACGATGTCCTTCCCCACCCTCGGCACGCGCTTGAGCACCGCGTCGTAGTTGTCCTGCTCGAACTTGAGGCAGCACATCAGCCGCCCGCACTGGCCGGAGATCTTGGTGGGGTTCAGGGACAGGTTCTGCTCCTTGGCCATCTTGATGGACACGGGCTGGAAGTCGCCCAGGAACTGGCGGCAGCAGATGGGCCGCCCGCAAGCGCCCAGGCCGCCGAGCATCTTGGCCTCGTCGCGCACGCCGATCTGCCGAAGCTCGATGCGGGTCTTGAACACCCCGGCCAGGTCCTTCACCAGCTCGCGGAAGTCCACGCGCCCGTTGGCGGTGAAATAGAATATAATCTTGGAGTTGTCGAAGGTGAACTCCACGCTCACCAGCTTCATGTCCAGCTTGTGGCGCACGATCTTCTCCTGGCAAACCGTGAAGGCTTCCTTCTCCCGCTGCTCGTTGGTCTCGGCGCGACGCACGTCCTCCTCAGTGGCCATGCGCAGCACCTTCCGCAGGGGCGACACCAGCTGGGCGTCGTTGACCGTGCGGGAGCCGGTGACCACCTCTCCAAGCTCCATCCCCCGCGTGGTCTCCACCACCACGAAATCGCCGGGGCGAGGCCAGATGCCGCTGGGGTCAAAAAAATATACCTTGCCTGCCTTCTTGAAGCGCACGCCGATTACCGTTGCCATGAAAGCTGAGTCCTCCCGTTATTTCCATTCTCTGTCAGATGAAAGTACATGTTTTCCAGCGCGTTGGGCCAGGACACGTTGCTCTGGAGCTGGGAGCGGGCCTTCATCACGCCCAGCAACAGCGCCCGTCCGTCCAGCGGTGTCCGCTGAAGGCGCGCAAGCTCCCCGACCTCGTAGGGCGTCATGCCCTGCTGGACGGCCATGAGGTCCCGGGCCCACAGCTCCATGATGTCCAGGATCGCGCCTTCCCGGCCCTTGTCGTCCTCCAGGGGCATCGCCGCGGCGGCCACGGTGCCGGGGCCCTTGAGGGTCTCCAGCGATTTTAAGGCGCGCTCCCGCAGCTCCATATAGTCCTTGTCCCCGTCCAGCTCCAGCGCCCGTCCCACCGAGCCCTGGGCCATGCCGGACAGCAGCCCGGCCCGCTCCGGCGCGATGCCGCGCTTCACCAGCACCCCGGCGCAGTCCTCCACGGACAGGTCCGTGAAGCGCACCGTCTGGCAGCGGGACAGTATCGTCGGCAACAGCGCCCCGGGAGCGTCGGAGATCAGAAAGAACATGGCGTCCCCCGGCGGGGTCTCCAGCGTCTTGAGCAGCGCGTTCTGGGCGCTGGGGGTCAGCCGGTCCGCCTGTTCGATGATGGCGATGTGCCTGCCGCCCTCGTAGGGGCGCAGGGCCAGATAGTCGATCAGATCCCGGATCTCGTCCACGCCGATGGTCTTTTTCTCCGGCTTCACCACCCGCACGTCGGGATGGGTGCCGTTTTCAAACCGCTGGCAGGCGGGACAGACCCCGCAGGGCCGCTCCCCCATCCCCTTGCACAGCATCGCCTGCGCGAACAGCCGCGCCATGGTGCGCTTGCCGGAGCCGTGGGGGCCGGTGAACAGCAGGGCATGAACAATGCGCCCGGCTTGAACCGAACGCATCAGCTGTATAAGCCTGTCTCCGTAGCCCGCAAATTCCGTGATCTTCAAGTTCCGCCTCAGATCTTCTTAAACTGTTCCACGTCCAGCACAAAGATGGTCGCGCCGCCCACGGTGACCTCGATGGGATAAGGCACGAATACCCCCGTCGCGCCGGAGATGGGCGAAGGGGAGGTGGCGATCTGTTTGCGGCTCTTGCAGACCTTCTCGATGATGGTCATGGCGTTGTCCAGCATGTCGTCCTCGACGCCCACCAGCAGCGTGGTGTTGCCCGAGCGCAGAAATCCGCCCGTGGTCGCCAGCTTCGTCACCCGATAGCCGTCCGCCATCAGCGTGCTGATCAGCCGGGAAGCGTCCTCGTCCTGAACGATGGCTATGATGAGCTTCATGGCCAATCCCCCTTCATACTATCTTTACGGGACTATTATACACGAAAACGGGGAATTATGCAAGGGGAAATGAGGGAGTCTGGGAGAATGGAGAATTGAAAATGGAGAATGGAGAATGATGGTGCAAATCCTTCGGATTTGTTTGATTAACTGTATCTGTTCAGTTTTATGATAGATTAGGAATGGGGAACGACCTCTCAGTCAGCTTGGCGGCTGACTGCTCCCCTGGGAGGGGAGCCAAGAGAACGACGCGTGGCAGCCTTGGCTCCCCTTTCAGGGGAGCTGGCGCCGACGAAGTCGGTGACTGAGAGGTCGTTCCCCAGTCCCAATAAATCCGAATTTGCCGCCAGTCTGAACAGTATCACGTATTCTCCATTCTCCATTTTCCATTATCCATTCAAAAAGCCCCCGTCCGAAGCCGAACGGGGGAAGAAATCAGTCGTTGACCTTTCGGGTATAGTCCGGGAGCAGCTTGGGGGACAGGGCCTTGGACTGGATGCCGGCGGCCTTGAGGGCCTCGTCGTACTTCTTGACGTGGTCCAGGGTGGGCTTGCCGGGGGTGACGGTCCTGGCCTTGGCGCTGGCCTGCTGACCGGCGTTGCGGCCGAACACGATGATGTCCAACAGGCTGTTGCCCATCAGGCGGTTCCTGCCGTGGATGCCGCCGACGGCCTCGCCTGCCACGAACAGGTTTTCCACGCAGGTCTGGCCGTCCACGGTGATCTCCAGGCCGCCGTTCTGGTAGTGGAGGGTGGGATAGACCAGGATGGGGGTCTCGCGCATGTCGATGCCGAACTTCAGGTACATCCTGAGCATGGCGGGCAGGCGCTTCTCGAGGGTGCCCTTGCCGTGGATTTTGTCGATCATGGGGGTGTCCAGCCACACGGCCTTGCCGGCGGGGGTGGGCACGCCCTTGTCATGGTCGGAGCACTCCCGGATGATGGAGGCGGCGGCCACGTCGCGGGTCTCCAGCGGGTGCATGAACACCTCGCCGTCCACGTTGATGAGCTTCGCGCCCATCGAGCGCACCTTCTCGGTCACCAGCGCGCCGAAGATCTGCTTGGGGAAGGCCACGCCTGTGGGATGGTACTGGAGGGTGTCCTGATACAGCAGCTTCGCGCCCGCGCGATAGCCCAGGATCAGGCCGTCCGCCGTCGCGCCGTAGTGGTTGGACGTCGGGAAGCCCTGATAGTGCATGCGGCCCGCGCCGCCGGTGGCGATGACCACGCACTTGGCCCGCGCGATGAGCACCTCGCCGGTCTCCATGTTCAGCAGCACCGCGCCCGAGGCACGGCCCTGGTCGTCCTTGATGATCTCGATGGCGGCGGTGAAGTCGATGACGGGGATGCCGCGATTGAGCACCTCGTCGCGCAGGGTGCGCATGATCTCCGCGCCGGAATAGTCCGCCGCCGCATGCATGCGCTTGCGGGAGGTGCCGCCGCCGTGGGTGGTGATCATGGTGCCGTCGGCGTCCTTGTCGAACTCCACGCCCAGCTGGTTCAGCCACTGGATCGCGCCGGGGCCGTCCATGACCAGCTTCCTGACCAGCTCGGGCCGGTTGGCGTAGTGGCCGCCGCCCATGACGTCCAGATAGTGCTGGGCGGGGGAATCGTTGGGCTTGTCCGCGGCCTGGATGCCGCCCTCGGCCATCATGGTATTGGCGTCGCCGATGCGCAGCTTGGTGACCATCATCACCTTCGCGCCGGCCTTGTGGGCCTCGATGGCAGCACTGGAGCCCGCGCCGCCGCCGCCGATGATCAGCACGTCGGCCTCGTAGTCCACCTTGTCCAGGTCGATGTCCATGTCCAGCACCCGGGCGTGGCCCTCGATCATCTCGTTGAGCTCCACGGGGCACTTCTGACCGGCGTTGGGGCCCACCTTGATGGTGGTGAAGCCGGCGTCCTTGTAGTCGGGATGGTATTGGTTGAGAAGGCTGTCCTTCTCCTCTGCCGTCATGCGGCGGGGCTCCAGGGCGATGTTCGCCTCGCGCGCCGCCTCGACCTTCTTCATCGATTGAAGCATTTCCTCAGTGAAAATCATCAGCCCGCCCCCTTACTTCTCGATATCGCGGTGGTTGTAGAGTTCCTTGAGCTCCTCGATGGGCTTGGCCATGATGGCCTCCATCGCCTCGGCGCACAGGCCGTCCTGGATCTCCTTGACGCGCTCGGCCAGGTGCTTGGACTCCGGCGCGATGTACTTGCCGTTGAGCCTGCGGGCCAGCATGGCCACCTGGGGATGGGAGATGCCCGCCGGGCAGCGGGAGGAGCAGATGCCGCACATCACGCAGTCAAAGGACAGCTGCGCGCACTTGTCATACTCGCCGCGCTGCGCGTGGGCGATGTATTGCATCACGTTCAGGCCCTGGGAGCACGCCTTGGTGCAGGCGTTGCAGCCCACGCAGGAGTAGATCTCGGGATAGAGCTGCATCATGATCTGCTCGTCCGGACGCACCTTCTCGATGTCGTAGGTCTCCTTGATCAGCGGGAAGAAGGGCAGCGTCGCCACGTACATGCCGTCCTCCACCTTGGTGGAGCAGGCCAGCGCCGCGTGCAGCTCCCGGTCCCCCTTGACGCGGTACACCGTGGCGCACGCGCCGCAGAAGCCGTTTCGACAGCCGACGCCGCGCACCAGCCTGTACCCCGCGTATTCCATCGCCTCCATGATCGTAAGATCGGAGGGAACCTCGTATTTCTTTCCATAGAGGAAAACGTTTACCATATCAGCCATTGCTTTATCCATCCTCCAATCAGTACTCGGACGGCAATTCATCCAGCTCGTCAAACCTGAACACCGGCCCGTCCTTGCAGACGTATTTGTCGCCGATGTTGCAGCGGCCGCACTTGCCGAGGCCGCACTTCATGCGCAGCTCCATGGTGGTGTAGACCTGCTCCTTCTGAAAGCCCAGCTTGGTCAGGGCCTGGAGCACGAACTTGATCATGATGGGCGGGCCGCAGACCAGCACGGTCTTGTTGGGGTCAAAGCCCAGCTCCTCCACGTAGGTGGGCACGAAGGCCACATGGCCGTCCCAGCCCTCCTGCGGGCGGTCGATGGTCAGGTGGACGTCCATGCGGTTGGCGGGGTCCATCCAGCTGGACTGGATCTCGTCGATGTCCAGCAGATCGTCCTTCGAGCGGGAGCCATAGACGATGTCCACCTTGCCGTAGTCATCGCGGTTGTCCAGCACGTAGTTGATGACGGAGTGCAGCGGGGCAAGGCCAACGCCGCCCGCGATGAACAGCAAATCCTTCCCCTTCAGCGCATCCTCCACCGGGAAGTGCTTGCCGAAGGGGCCGCGGATCATGATCTGCTGGCCGGGCTCCATGGCGTGGAGCCATTCGGTAAGGCAGCCGCACTTCTTGATGGAAAACTCCTGGTAATCCTTCACCGTCGGCGAGGAGGTGATGGAGAACATCGCCTCGCCTACCCCGGGGATGGACAGCATGGCGCACTGGCCGGGCATGTGCTCGAAGCACTTGCCGCCCTCGGGCTTCTCCACCCGGAAGGTCTTGATGTCGGGGGTGTCCTGGCGGATCTCGGTGACCACGCCGATCATCGGGATCAGGTTGTCGGTCCTCATGCCTCGTCACCTCCAAGCGCCTTGATAACCTTGACGATATTGAGATTCTGCGGGCACTTGGCCAGGCAGCGGCCGCAGCCCACGCAGGAGTACATGCCCTCGTTGTTGGAGGGGAAGTAGATCAGCTTGTGCATGAACCTCTGGCGGAAGCGCTCCACCTGGGTGGGACGGTTGGTGCCGTGGGCCATCAGGGTGAAGTCGGAATACATGCAGCTGTCCCAGCAGCGGTAGCGCTGGACGCCGTGGCCGGTGTCGAAGTCCCGGATGTCGTAGCACTGGCAGGTGGGGCACACGAAGGTACAGGTGCCGCAGCCCAGGCAGGCCCGGGAGAGCTCTGCCCAGTGCGGGTCGTTGAACTTCTCCATCAGGTGGTCGCCGTCGAAGCCCTTCAGATTCAGGCGCGCGAAGGGCAGCTTCTCGGCGACCTCGCGGGTCTTCGCCTGCTGGGCTTTTACTGCCGCGTCGTCGGCGTCCTCCAGGTCTTTCACCAGCGCCTCGCCCTTTTCGGTGTTGGCCCGCAGATAGAGTGTGTCGTCCACGATCCACATCGTGGCGTCGCCCTTGGGGTCGGCGGGGTCGATGCCGAAGTTTACGCAGAAGCAGTTCTCGTCGGGCCTTCCGCAGGCCAGTGTAACGACGGTGGCGTGCTCGCGCCGCGCGGCGTAGAAGGGATCGTAGGGGTCGGACAGGAACACCCTGTCCAGGATGTCGAAGCTCCTGGCGTCGCAGGCCTTCACGCCCAGGATCACGAAATCCTCGGCCTTGGGGTCGATCATCTCAACGGACAGATTCTTGCCCTCGGCCCTGAAGTTCATCATGTTCTCCACCTGGGGGAAGAATGCGTCCTTGGCGGACTTGACGGTGCGCAGCGCGTCCAGACGGATCTTGCTGTCCGGGGTCCACACGCCGTAGTTCACCTGATCCGCGGCCTCGATGGGCGCGATGACCCGGCGTTCCCCGGCGATGCCCTCAAGCCACTGATTCAGGGAATTGAGGCTCAGCTTTTTCATGCCTGATTCCCCCTCTCCCGGACAACGGAGGGCTCGCAGTCCTCCTGGGTGTAGTTGATGACGGGATGCCGCTGGCCGATCTCCTCGCCCGCCTGATACTCGCCGTACAGATCGTCGATGTCGGCGATGAATTTGCGGTTCAGAAGGTGCAGCGGGATGCCCTGCGGGCACACGCGGGAGCACTCGCCGCAGTCGGTGCAGCGCCCGGCCACGTGGAAGGCCCGGATGATGTGGAACATGTTCTCCTCGAAGTCGTCCGCGGCGGCCTTGTTCTGGACCCCGGTGTTGGGATTGTCGAACACGCACTTCACGCAGGAGCAGGCGGGACAGACATTCCGGCAGGCGTTGCAGCGGATGCACTTCGACAGCTCCCCGCGCCAGAATTCAAAGCGCTCCTGGGCGGTCATGGCCTCGAGCTTCTTCACCATGTCGAAGCGGTCCGCGCCGGCGGAGGTGTCCTCGGACTCGCCGATCTGCTCGTCGAACACCCTGTGCTCCTTGCCCTTGCAGGTCAGGCACTTGTTCAGAAGGACCTCATGGCGGTTCACGGTCTCGTCGCCGTAGAGGGTGTGCACGGTCAGGGTATCGCCGTCCTCGTCGATGGCGGTGATGCCGGTGATGCCCCTGGCGCGGAGCTTGTCCACGTCGATTTTGCCCTTGCAGCCTACGCCAATGACGTAGACCTTCTCCCGGTCGACGCGGTGCTCAGTGCACAGCTGGTTGAAGGAGTAGCTGTCGCAGGGCTTGATGAGGGCGATGATCTTCCCCTCCAGCTTCGGCATCTCCTGGATGAGATACTTGGACAGGTTCGGGCCGCAGAAGGAGTCGTAGACCAGCTGGTCCAGCTGCTCCGCGGTCAGTATGGCGGGCTCGGTGTCGTAGAAGAACTCGCCCTTCTTCCACCCCAGCACGCGGGTGGCGACGCCCTCATCCATCAGGGCGCGGATGCGGTCAATCAATTCTCTTTGCATCGCAGATCCCCCAATTTCACGTTCTCACCCAGCTCGGTGATGGTTTTGGCAAAGTCGTTCATGGTGGCGGCGAACTTGGGGCCCTCCGCGGCGGAGACCCACTCCACCCGGGTGCGGCGGCTGTCGATGCCCAGGTAGCTGAGCATGGAGAACAGCAGCGTCATGCGCCGGCGGGCGTAGTAGTTGCCGGTGGAATAGTGGCAGTCGCCGGGATGGCAGCCGCAGAGTATCACGCCGTCCGCGCCCCGCTGGAAGGCCCGCAGGATGAACAGCGGGTTCAGGCGGCAGGAGCAGGGGATGCGGATGATCTTCACGTCGGCGGGATAGGACAGTCGGCTGGAGCCGGCCAGGTCCGCGCCCGCGTAGCTGCACCAGTTGCAGCAGAAGGCGACGATCTTGGGTTTCCATTCAGTATTTACCGACATATCGCGTCCACCTCCGCCATGATCTGGTTGTTCGAGAAGCCCTTCAAATCCATCGCCGTGGACGGACAGGTGACGGTGCACGCGCCGCAGCCCTGGCACACGGCCTCGTTGACCACGGCCACGCGCTTGGTGCCGCGGAACTCGGGCCCGCGGACCTCCTTCTCCACATAGGTGATGGCGCCGTAGGGGCACACGCGCTCACACTGGCTGCAGCCGTTGCACAGCAGCTCGTTGGCGTGGGCCACGCAGGGGTTGCCCACCAGCTCGTTCTTGGAGAGCAGGCCGATGACCTTGCTGGCCGCCGCGCCCGCCTGGGACACGGTCTCGGGGATGTCCTTGGGGCCCTGGCACACGCCGGAGAGGAAGATGCCCGCCGTGGGGCTCTCCACCGGCCGCAGCTTGGGATGGGCTTCGGTAAAGAAGTCGTTGGTATCCATGGAGGCGGTGAGCATGGTGCCGATGGAGCGTGCGGTGGGATCGGGCTCGATGGCTGTGGCCAGCACCACCATGTCGGCGTCGATGTGCACCTGCTCGTTGGAGATCAGGTCGCTGCCCTGTACGCGCAGCTTCTTCCCCTCCACGGTGACCTTGCCCACCATGCCCTTGATGTAGTCCACGCCGTACTGCTCCACCGCGCGTCGGTAGAACTCGTCGAAGTTCTTGCCGGGGGTGCGCACGTCGATGTAGAACACATGCACCTTGGTGTCGGGGTACTTCTCCCGCACCAGCATGGCGTGCTTGGCGGTGTACATGCAGCAGATCTTGGAGCAGTACTCCTTGCCCTTGGAGGCGTCCCGGGAACAGCGGCTGCCTACGCACTGTATGAACACGATCTCGTGGGGATGCTCGCCGTCGGAGGGCCGAAGCAGCGTGCCCTTGGTGGGACCCGCGGCGTTCATCAGGCGCTCGAACTCCAGGGAGGTCACCACGTCCTTGGACTGGTTGTAGGCGTACTCGTCGAAGGCCGAGGCGTCGATGGGCTTGAAGCCGGTGGCCACGACGATGGCGCCGTAGTCGCGCTCGATGATCTCGTCCTGCTGGTCGAACTTGATGGCCCCGGCGGAGCAGTTCTTTTCACAGATGCCGCACTTGCCGGTGCGGAAGTGGATGCAGTTGGAGGCGTCGATGACGGCCTTGTTGGGCACCGCCTGCGCGAAGGGGATGTACACCGCGCCACGGGTGTTCAGGCCCATGTTGAACTCGTTTAAGCCCTTGCGGGAGGGACACTTCTCGGTGCAGACGCCGCAGCCGGTGCACTTCACCTCGTCCACGAAGCGCGCCTTCTTGCGGATCTTCGCCTTGAAGGACCCCACGAAGCCGGAGACGCTCTCCACCTCGGAATAGGTCAGCAGATTGATGTTCTCGTGCTGGTTGGCCTCCACCATCTTGGGGGTGAGGATGCAGGCCGCGCAGTCGAGGGTCGGGAAGGTCTTGTCCAGCTGGGCCATGCGGCCGCCGATGGTGGGCGACTTCTCCACGATGTCCACCTCGTAGCCCGCGTCCGCCACGTCCAGCGCGGTCTGGATGCCCGCGATGCCGCCGCCGATGACCAGCGCCCGCTTGGTGACCGGGCTGGTGCCCGCGGTCAGCGGGGCGTTCTTCTTCACCTTGGCGATGGCCGCCCGGCCCAGCACGATGGCCTTGTCGGTGGCCTCGGTCATGTCCTTGTGGATCCAGGACACCTGCTCGCGGATGTTGGCGATCTCCACCATGTAGGGGTTCAGCCCCGCCGCCAGCGCGGTCTTGCGGAAGGTCGCCTCGTGCATCCGGGGGGAGCAGGAGCAGATCACAATGCCGTCCAGCTTGTAGTCGCGGATGGTATCCTTGATGAGGTTCTGCCCGTTTTCGGAGCACATATACTGATACTCTGTGCTGAAGACGACGCCCGGCTCGGAACGCAGCGCGTTGGCCACGGCCTTGACGTCGACAGTTGCGGCAATATTGCTGCCGCACCAGCACACAAATACGCCAATCTTTTGCATGATGCGCCGTCCTCCTTACTTCTTGTATTTGCGCATGGCGGATACGATGGCCTGCTGGGGCAGCTTGTCGTCCAACAGCGCGGGGATGTCGTTCTCCGTCATGTGGTTCATGCCCTGCTGACGGATGACCGCCAGCCGCACCGCCTCGATGAGCTTCGCCGGCTCCACGTTGCGGGGGCAGCGCTCGAGGCAGGCAAAGCATGTCAGGCACCTGTAGATGGACTTGCTCTGCATCAGCTTGTCGATCTGGCCGCGCTCGACCATGTAGACGAACTGGTGGGGATGGTACTCCATCTCGTCATAGGCGGGACAGGTGCCGGAGCACTTGCCGCACTTCATGCACTTGCGGGGGTTGACGCCCGAAATGCGCAGGATGTCCTCAGTGGTCACGTTCGCGGCCATCATTCCCCCTCCTTTCCTTCAAGGCCCAGCGCCTGATACAGCAGCTCGGTGAAGTACTTCACCGGCAGAACGTTCGCCGTGGCGTTGGCGTCCAGGTTGTACATGCACAGCGGACACGCGGTGATGATCAGCTCCGCGCCCGCGTCCTTCGCGGACTTCAGAATGGCGTCCACCCGCTTCTGCGCGGCGGGCTTGTCCTCCAGGGCCATGTAGCCGCCGCAGCACTCGTTGCGCTGGGAGTAGATCACCGGAGTCGCGCCGATGGCTGTAACGAAATCCTCGATGATCCGCGGACACTCCGGATCGTCAAAGGCCATGACCCCCGAGGGCCTGAGCAGCAGACAGCCGTAGTAGGCGGCGATCTTCACGCCCTTGAGCGGGTTCTTCACCGCCTTGCGGAGGTTGTCAAACCCCACCTCGTCCCGGAGCATCTCCAGATAGTGCACCACCTCGGCCTCGCCCAGGTAGGGGGTCTCCAGCTGGAGATAGTTGTTGGCCTTCTGCCGCAGGTTGGCGTCGGTCTGCATGTCATGGTTCACGCGCTTGATGACGTGATGGCAGGCCGAGCAGAGGGTCAGCAGCTTCTGCCCCTTCCCCTTCGCGGCGTCCAGCGCCCGGATGGCCGAGAGCTTCGTGGCGATCTCGTCCGACGCCTGCGGATACACAGCCCCGCAGCACTGCCAGTTCTCGATCTCCTCCAGCTGTACGCCCAGCGCCTCGGCCGACAACCTGCCAAAACGGTCCAGGCCCTTCGCCTTGGTCTTGAGCGTGCAGCCGGGATAGTAACTGTAAGTCATATAAGCATTACCTCACATAGATTCAGTTGGGAGTTGGAAGTGGACAGTGGGGAGTTTGAATAGCCTGTTCGTCGAACTCTCCACTTCCCACTCCCCACTATTCAATCATTACGCCATTTGCTCGGGATGGAACACCTCGTCGAACTTCTCGGGCGTCAGGAAGCCCAGCTTGACGCAGGCCTCCTTGAGGGAGATGTTCTCCTTATGGGCCAGCTTGGCGGTCTTGGCGGCGTTGTCGTAGCCGATATAGGGGTTGAGCGCCGTCACCAGCATCAGGGAGTTGTAGAGGTTGTGGCGCATCTTCTCTTTGTTGGCGGTGATGCCCACCACGCAGTTGTCGTGGAAGGAGCGCATGCCGTCGGAGAGCAGGCGGACGGACTGGAGGAAGTTGTAGATCAGCACCGGCATGAACACATTGAGCTCGAAGTTGCCCTGGCTCGCGGCCATGCCCACGGCCACGTCGTTGGCCATGACCTGCACGGCCACCATGGTCATGGATTCGCACTGGGTGGGGTTGACCTTGCCGGGCATGATGGAGGAGCCGGGCTCGTTCTCGGGGATGAAGATCTCGCCCAGGCCGCAGCGGGGACCGGAGGCCAGCCAGCGCACGTCGTTGGCGATCTTCATCAGGTTGGCCGCCAGCGCCTTCAGCGCTCCGTGCGCGAACACCAGGTCATCCTTGGACGTAAGCGCGTGGAACTTGTTCCCGGCGGTTTTGAAATCCTTGCCGGTCAGCTCGGAGACGGCCTTCGCCACCTCGGTGTCGAAGCCCTTGGGCGCGTTGAGCCCGGTGCCCACCGCGGTGCCGCCCAGGGCCAGCTCCTTCAATCCGGGCAGGGCCAGCTTCAGCATCTCGTAGGGCTTTTCGATCATGTTGCGCCAGCCGCTGATCTCCTGGGAGAAGCGGATGGGGGTGGCGTCCTGGAGGTGGGTGCGGCCCGACTTCACGATGCCCTCGTTCTCCTTCTCCAGCCGCTTGAGGGTCTCGATGAACATCTCCATAACCGGCATAAGCCTGTCCTCGATGCCGATGACCGCGGCGATGTGCATGGCCGTGGGGAACGTGTCGTTGGAGGACTGGGACATGTTCACGTGGTCGTTGGGGTGCAGCAGCTTCTCCCCGGCGATCTCGTTGCCCCGGTTGGCGATGACCTCGTTGGCGTTCATGTTGGACTGGGTGCCGGACCCGGTCTGCCACACCACCAGCGGGAAGTGATCGTTCAGCTTGCCCGCGATGACCTCGTCGCAGGCGGCGCAGATGGCCTGGAGCTTCTTGGCGTCCATGCGCTCGGGCCGGATGCGGTTGTTGGCGATGGCTGCCGCCTTCTTCAGGATGCCGAAGGCGTGGGTGATCTCCCGGGGCATGACCTCGCCGCCGATGCGGAAGTTCTGGTAGCTGCGCTGGGTCTGGGCCGCCCAGTAGCGATCCGCGGGCACCTGCATCTCGCCCATGGAGTCCCGTTCAATGCGATATTCCAATGCGTTCTTCCTCCTTGTCACGTCGCTCGTCTCTCCCGCGGCCAGCGAATAATCCGCCCTCCGCGTACAAAAAACAGCACCGAGCCGACACATGCCAAAACGTGCGGCACCTCATCGAACCACACATCCCAGCGGCATGTTTTTTCTCTCTGTGCCACTGCATATATTTTATCAAATTCGCGCCCGTTTGAAAAGGTCATATGGTGCATTAATATGTACTAACGGCGTTAATTTATGATGAATAGGAGACGAGGGAACAGGCAAAAGGCAACAGGCAACAGGCAACAGGCAACAGGCAACAGGCAACAGGCAAAAGGGAAAAGGGAAAAGGGAAAAGGGGCTGCGGCTGCCGCGTACAATTTGCGGTGTTACCGCATCAGCAGGGGGAAACGATCTCTCAGTCACGATGCGCGTGACAGCTCCCCTGGGAAAGGGAGCCAGGAGGGACAGCGTTTGACGTATTGCCGTTCCCCCGTCCCCCTTTTCCCTTTTCCCTGTTCCCTTTTCCCTATAACTCAAAACATCGCGTCGACGAACGCCTTCGGGTCGAACGGCTGCATGTCGTCGAGCTGTTCGCCGAGGCCGATGTAGCGGACGGGGAGGCCCAGCTCGTGGCGGATGGCGATGGCGATGCCGCCCTTGGCGGTGCCGTCCAGCTTGGTGAGGATGATGCCGTCGAGGTTGGCGACCTCGGAGAACACCTTGGCCTGGGCCAGGCCGTTCTGGCCGGTGGTGGCGTCGATGACCAGCAGGGCGCTCAGCGCGGCCTCGGGGTACTCGCGCTCCACCACGCGGCTGATCTTGCGAAGCTCCTCCATCAGGTGGGCCTTGTTGTGCAGGCGGCCCGCGGTGTCCACCAGCAGAACGTCGGCGTGGCGGCCCTTGGCGGCCTGTATGCCGTCGTACACCACGGCGGCGGGGTCGGCGCCCTCCTTGTGCTTGATGATGGGCACCTCGGCGCGGTCGGCCCACACGGTCAGCTGCTCGGCGGCGGCGGCGCGGAAGGTGTCGCCCGCGCAGATGATGACCCGCCGGCCCATCACCTTCAAACGGGAGGCCAGCTTGCCGATGGAGGTGGTCTTGCCCACGCCGTTGACGCCGATGATCAGAAGCACCATCGGGCTTTGCAGCTTCATCGGCTCCGCCCACAGGATGTCGGCCAGTATGCCCTTGAGCGCCTCGCGGGCCTTCTCCGGGTTGCCGATCTTCTCGCTCTGGCACTTCTCCTTCAGCCGGCCCACGGCCAGCTCCGCGGTGGGCACGCCCACGTCGGCCATGATGAGGATGTCCGTCAGGTCCTCGTAAAACTCGTCGTCCAGCTCCTGGTAGCTTTCCACCAGCTCGTCCATGCGCCCGGAGAACACCTCGCGGGTCTTTTTCAGGCCGCTTTTGATCTTGTCAAAAAGTCCCATATGTCAAAACCTCCGATCATAGGGTCATACCGCCTCGTTCAGCTTCACCGACACGGTCTTGGAGACGCCCTTCTCCTCCATCACCACGCCGTAGAGCGCGTCGCAGCGCTCCATGGTGCCCTTGCGGTGGGTGATGACGATGAACTGGGTGTTCTCGGAGTAGGCCTTGAGGTAGTCGGCGTAGGTGTCGATGTTGGCGTCGTCCAGGGCGGCCTCGATCTCGTCCAGTATGCAGAAGGGGGTGGGCTTGAGGTCGAGTATGGCGAACAGTATGGCGATGGCCGTCAGCGCGCGCTCGCCGCCCGAGAGCAGCGACAGCATTTGCAGCTTCTTTCCCGGCGGCTGGGCCACGATGTCGATGCCGCAGTTCAGCGCGTCGGCGGGGTCTGCGAGCCGAAGCTCCGCCTTGCCGCCGCCGAAGAGTTTGACGAAGGTGCGCTGGAAATTGTCGTTCATGAGGCAGAACTGCTCCCTGAACTGCTTCTCCATCCTCGTCTCCAGCTCGGCGACGATGCCCTCCAGGTCGGCCTGGGCCTTGAGCAGGTCGTCCCGCTGGGCGGTCATCTCCTCGACGCGCTCCACGGTCTGGCGGTACTCGTCCACCGCCGCCACGTTGACCGTGCCCATGGCGCGGATGCGCTGGCGGATGGCGGCGATGCGCTTCTCCGACTCGGTGAGCCTGAAGTCCGTCTGGCGGAAGGGCTCGGCCCCGGCGTAGGTCAGCTCGTAGTCCTCCCAGATGCGGTCCTGAATCTGCTTGAACTCGCCCTCCACGCGGGCCAGCTGCAGCTCGGCGCGGTGGTGCTTGTCGGAGAAGTCGTCCAGGTCCTTGCGGAGGGCGTCGATCTGTTCGCCCAGGGTCTGCAGCTGCCGCTGGGCGGAGGTGCGCTGGCCGTCCACGGCATCAAAGGCCGTCCGGGCGGCGTTCAGGCCCTCCCGGTCCGCGGCCAGCTTCTCCACGTCCTTCTCCAGCAGCGCGGCATTGTTTTCCAGCGCCTTCACGCACTCCGACAGCGCCGCCTCGGAATCCCGGAGCAGCTTTTCGGTGTCCTGCGCCTCGCTGGTGAGGCGGTCGCGGTTGGCGGTGTCGGCCTCCAGGCCCTTTCGGCGGGAGGCCAGCTGGATGCGCGCCTCCCCCACCGCCGCGCGCAGGGACTCGGTCTCCCCGCGCAGGTGGTATAGCGCGTCGGACAGCCTGCGGACCTCCGCCTGCCGGTCCTCGGTGGAGCTCTCGGCGCTGGCCTGCTGCTCGTTCAAAGCCTCCAGGGACCGGGTCACGTCGGCCAGCTGCGCGGACAGCCGCGCCCGCTCGTCCTCCATGCGCTGCACGCGGCGGTTGTTGCTGTTCTGCTCCTCCAGTGCCGCGTTCAGCTGGGCCTCGGCCCGCGCCACGGCCACCTCCTGGCGGTGCAGCTCGTCGTACAGCTCGCCCCGGTCCCGTTTGAGGCTGCCGCGCTGCTCCTCCAGACTGGCGTACTTCTCCCGGGCGGCGGCAAACTCTGCCTCGATGTTCTTGAGCGCCGCCTCGGTCTCCTCGATCTCGCGGGTGCGGGAGAGCAGGCTGGTCATGCGGCTCTGGACGCTGCCGCCGGTCATGGAGCCGCCGGAGTGCATCACGTCGCCCTCCAGCGTCACCAGGCGGAATTGATACCGCCCCGCCCGCTGGATGGCGATGCCGTAGTCCAGGTTCTCGGCCACTACGGTGCGGCCCAGCAGGTTGTCCATGACCCCCTGATACTTCGGATCGAATTCGATCAGCTCCGAGGCCAGGCCCACGCACCCCGGCATGGCCAGCACGTTGCGCTCCTGCGGGGCCAGCGTGCGCCCGCGCACGGAGGAGATGGGCAGGAACGTGGCGCGTCCGAAGCGGTTTTTGCGCAGGTATTCGATCATGCGCTTGGCGTCCTCGTCGCGGTCCACCACGATGTTCTGCAATGCCCCGCCCAGCACCATGTCCAGCGCCCGCTCCAGGCGGGCCGGGACGTGGATCAGGTCGGCCACCACGCCGTGCACCCCGGAATCGGGGATTCGCCTGACCTGCATCAGCACCTGCTTGACGGAATTGTTATAGCCCTCGTAGTCCCGCTGCATCTCCTTGAGCAGCTTGAGGCGGGAGTCCCGCTGCTGTCGCTCGGTCTGCAATCGGGTGACCCGCTGCTGGAGCTGCTGGGACTGATCGCCCAGGGACTGGACCCGGGCCTGCAGCTCGGCGACCTGCTCATCCAGCTCGGCCTTGCGCTGGGACTCGCTCTCCAGCAGATCCCTGGCAGACTGCACGTGCGCGCCCAAAGCGTCCACGCTGGTCTGCTCCCGGCTGCGGTCGGCCTCCATGCCGCCCAAACGGTCGGTCAGGGCGGTCTGCATGGCGCCCAGCCGCGCCTGCTGACTCTTCACATCGCCCAGGCGGTTCATGGCCTGGATGATCTGCTGCTTGGCCTGGTCGGAGCGCTGCTCCATCTCGGTTAGCTTCGCCTCGGCCCCGGCCAGGCGCGCCTCCTGCTGTGTAAGCGCGTCGGCGTCCTGGTCGATGACCTGGGTCTGCAGGGCGATGCTCTTTGTCATCTGGTCGATCTGGCGGCGGATGCCCTCCCCGCCCTCGGAGGCGGCGGCGCGCTGCCCGGTGAGGCGGTCGCGCTCCTTTTCACCGGCGGCGATGCGCTCGCGCATGACCTGCACCGCGCCCTCGCCGGCCTCCACCTCGCGGATCAGCCGCTGGACGACCTCGCGCTTCTCGCTGGCCTCCATCTCGTACTGATCCAGCTGTGCCTGGGCCCGGTCGCGCTCTGCGCCTCTGGCCTCCAGCGCGCGGTTGGCCTCCAGGATGGATTCGCCCAGCGTCTCCACGGAGGCCTTGAGGTCCTTGATGCGCTCCTCATAGCGCTCGGTGCGCACCAGGAACACGTTCAGGTCCAGCACCTTCAATTCGTCCCGCAGCTGTAAATACTCCCGCGCCGCCTCGGACTGCTTTTTGAGCGGCTCCACCCGGGATTCCAGCTCGGAGAGGATGTCCTCGACGCGGTTCAAGTTGTCCTGGGTGTGGGCGATGCGCTTCTCGGCGTCCTGCTTGCGCGCCTTGTACTTGACGATGCCCGCGGCCTCCTCGAACACCTGCCTGCGGTCCTCGGACTTCGCGGACAGTATCTCGTCGATGCGGCCCTGGCCGATCAGCGAATAGCCGTCCTTGCCGATGCCCGTGTCCCTGAACAGGTCCACGATATCCTTCAGGCGGCAGGCCGCGCCGTTGATCTTGTACTCGCCCTCGCCGGAACGGTAGACCCGGCGGGTGACCTGCACCTCGGCGAAGTCGATGGCCAGGGCGTGGTCCTCGTTTTCAAAGACCAGCGTCACCTCGCAGTAGCTCAGCCGCCGCCGCTTCTCGGTGCCGTTGAAGATGACGTCCTCCATCTTGGAGCCGCGCAGGGATTTTGCGCTCTGCTCGCCCAGCACCCACCGCACGGCGTCGGAGATGTTGGACTTGCCGCAGCCGTTGGGGCCCACCACGCCGGTGATGCCGTTTTCAAATGTGATCTCCACGTGGTCCGCAAAGGACTTGAACCCGTGAAGCACCAGCTTCTTCAGTCGCAATGTACGATAACCCCTCAAAAGACAATGGGAAATTGGGAACGGGAAATAGAAAACGAACGTCCGCCGCCATCACGCGGTCACGCCTCATTTTCCATTTCCCATTCCCCATTTCCCATTCGATGTTATTTCCTGCCCAGCTTCCTGAGCGCGTCCCGCGCGGCCTCCTGCTGGGCCTGTTGTTTGCTGGAGCCCGTGCCCTCGCCCAGCGCCCGGTCCTCCGTGACCGCGCGATAGCGGAACACCGGCGCGTGGGGCGGGCCCTCCATGGACACGAATTCGTAGCGCGGCATCTCGCCGGTGCGCTGCAATATCTCCTGTAGCCGGGACTTGGCGTCCAGGTGGTCCTCCAGCATCCGGGGATGCAGGTCCTCGGCCAGCGCCCTTCGGATGATGCCCACCGCGGCCTCGAAGCCCCCGTCCAGATACACGGCGGCCAGCACCGCCTCCATCACGTCGCAGAGTATGGAGGGCTTTGTCCGCCCGCCGGAGCGGTCCTCGCCCACGGACAGGCGGATGTAGCGCCCCAGCTCCAGCCGCTGGGCGGCGCGGCAGAGGGTCTCCTCCCGCACCAGCCCCGCGCGGATGCGGGTGAGCTTGCCCTCGTCGATCTGGGGAAACTCAAAGTAAAGGTAGCGGCTGATGGCCAGCTCCAGCACCGCGTCCCCCAGAAACTCCAGCCGCTGATAGTGCGGCACGTGATGATCTCCCCCGAAGGAGGGGTGGGTCAGCGCCGTCTCCAGCAGGCTCAGGTCCTTGAAGTGATACCCCAGCTTTTGGCAAAGCGATTTCACGGTGCTTCCTCACACTCTCCCGGCAATGTAATCCACGATGTCTCCCACGGTCTTGATGGCGCCCAGCGCGTCGTCCTCCACCTGGGTGTCGAACTCGGTCTCCAGGTCCATGATGAGCATCATCAGGTTCGCGCTGTCCGCGCCCAGGTCCTCGACCATCCGGGCGTCCTCGGTCACCCTGCCCGCGTCCACAGGCAGCTGCATCAGGATGTATTCCTTCACCTTGTCAAAGATTGCGTTGCGATCCATGTGTAAATCCTCCTCTTTCTATTGCGGTTCCCCGAGCCCCGAAAGGCCCGCTGAGATCTTGCCCACCACGTCCTGCTCCAGCATGGTCCTGGCCTGACGGATGGCGTTCTTGATGGCCTCCTCGCCGGACGCGCCGTGCGCCTTGACCACCGCGCCCTGCACGCCCAGAAGCGGCGCGCCGCCCACGGCGTTGTAGTCCATGTCCCGCTTGAGGCCCCTGAAGGCGGGCTTGGCCAGCGCCGCGCCCAGCTTGGTGCGCTTGGTCTCCATCATCCTGCGCTTGAGCATGCCGGTGATGGTGCCGGCAAGCCCCTCGGTGTACTTCAAAATCACGTTGCCCACGAAGCCGTCGGCCACCACCACGTCGTATTCGCCGGTGGGGATGTCCCGGGCCTCGCAGTTTCCGGCGAAGCGGTAGCTGGTCTGCTCCGTCATCAGCTGATAGGTCTCCTTCACCAGCTTGTTGCCCTTTTCGGCCTCCGCGCCGATGTTCACCAGGCCCACCGCCGGGTCCTCGACGCCCAGCACGGAGCGCATGTACACCGAGCCCATCAGCCCGAATTGCAGCAGATACCTGGGCTGGCAGTCCACATTCGCGCCGCAGTCGATGAGCAAAAACGGCTTCTTCAGCCCCGGCAGCACCGGAGCCAGCGCGGGCCGTTCGATGCCCTGTATGCGCCCGATGCGCAGCATGCCGCCCGCCAGCACGGCCCCCGTGGAGCCCGCGGAAACCACCGCCCCGGCGCGGCCCTCCCGGACCGCCGCCATGGTCCGGACCAGGGAGGAGTTCACCTTTCGCCGCACTGCCAGCATCGGCGGCTCGTCCATGGAGATCACGTCGTCGGCGGGCAGGATCTCCGCCCGGTCTTTGACGTCCTCCGCGCCCGAGAGCAGCTCGCGCAGCCGCGCCTCCTGGCCTGCAAACACCACGCGGATGTCAGGGTATTCCCGAAGCGCCGCCAGACCGCCCGCGACGATGGCCTCCGGAGCGTTGTCTCCGCCCATGGCGTCCAGCGCGATAACATGTCCCATCATTATAGAACCCCCATTCTGATATACTTCGTTATTGTATCAGAGAACATGTTAATTCGCAAGCGCAATTTTAAATTATGAGGGCGCGGAGGGCGTAAAGTGGAAAGGAAAAAAGCCGGCTGACGCGCTCCTGCTTCGGACAGCGCCAGCCGTCGCCGGTATGTATTCGGACGCGGCAGCCGCGTCCTTTATGTCGATGTCCTCCGCCGCGCGGAGCATGGCGTCGATGTCGATGCCGTAGCCCATGGCGGGGTCGTTGATCATCACGTGGGTCACCGCGCCCACGAGCCTGCCGTCCTGCAATATGGGACTGCCCGACATCCCCTGGACGATGCCGCCCGTCCGCTCAAGCAGCACGGGGTCGGTGATCCGTATGACCATGCTGCGGGGACCCGCCTCTCCGGTCAGGCGGACGATCTCGCAGGCGTATTCCGCGGGGCCCGCGCCGTCCACGGTGGTGATCAGGCTGGCCGCCCCGGCTCGGAGCTCACTTCTGTGGGCGGCGGGCAGGCCCTCCGGGTAGAGCGAATCTCCGTCCCCCTCGGCGTGGCCAAAGATGCCCTGAGGCGCGTTGCGCTCCACGGTGCCGATCACCTGCGGGTCAAACACGAAGTCCCCCGTCACCTCGCCCGGACTGCCCTTTTTGCTGGGGGTCACGTCCACCACCCGGTTGTCGTACAGCTCGCCCACCCCCACGGGCAGCGTGACGCTGGTGTCCGCGTCGGTGATGGCGTGGCCCAGCGCGCCGTAGAGGCCGGTCTCCGGGTCGATGAAGGTCAGGGTGCCCACCCCCGCGGTGCTGTCGCGCACCCACGCACCCAGCCGCCAGACGCCGTCGCGCCCGTCCAACGCCGGAATGACATCGCGGGTCATGGTCCTGCCGTCGCGCAGCACGTCCAGCGTCACCGTCTCCCCGTCCAGCGCCGCCGAAAGCGCCTTCGCGCTCAATACCGGCTTTCCGTTTATCCTCTGGATGATGTCCCCGCTGCGCAGGCCCGCCAGCCGCGCGGGGCTGGGGGTCGCCCCCAAATCGGAGCTCCCCACCACGATCACACCCCGGGTGTCGATGGCGATGCCCACCGACTGCCCACCGGGGATGAGCCGCCGCTCCGGCTGGGCCGAAACGCTGACGGTCTTGACGGGCAAAAGCCCCAATAAATCATAGGTCAGCGTGGACGCGCCCTCCGCGGTGAGGCGCTGCCCGTTAAGCGTCGCCCCCTCCGACACCCGCGCCCGCAGAAGCGCCGACCCCGGCACGGACACCGCGCCTCCCGCCTCCATCACGATGCTCTCCGGCAGCGCCGCCACCGCGCGCACGCCCGGCAGCACTGCCAGCGCCGCCACCGATAAAAGCAGCGCGCACAGCCGCCTCCTGATCCCTCGCATAACGCATTCCTCCATTCCCGTCGTCCTGGCCCCGCGGATTAGCTTGCCGCCCGGGACGCGACCCATGCTGGCAAATGTGTCGCGCCGTGGGAATCCATGGGGACGGGATGGTCGAAACGCCCGTCGCGGCGGGATTGGCGGACATTGGCAAGTCAGGACTTTCCGCGATCCCGACCCGCGTCCATCCCGATTTTAACCGCATTTAACTCCACTTATGTCTTTTTTCCGTTAAAAAAGGTTGCCATAAACGATTAAAAAGGGTATAATTATGTACATTATGGAGGGTCATTTCTATGCGTAACAGAAGGGACCTGACGCCCGACTTTTCCATGGTACGGGGGCGGCGGCTGCTGATCGCGCTGTCGGGCGGCGCGGACTCCGTGGCGCTGGCGGCGCTGCTGTCGGACGCCCGGGCGAGCTATGGGCTTGAGCTGTCCGCGGTCCACGTGGACCACGCCATTCGCCCCGAAAGCGCGGAGGACGCCGAATTCTGCCGGGACCTGTGCGCGTCGCTGGACATCCCCTTCCATCTGGAGCGGGTGGACGTGCCCGCGCTGGCGAAGGCCCATCGCCGTGGTCTGGAGACCGAGGCCCGCATCCAGCGCTATCAGATCCTGCACCGGCTTCGGGAGGAGACCGGCGCGGAGCTCATCGCCCTGGCCCACCACATGGACGACCAGGCCGAGGCGGTGCTGATGCACCTGGCCCGCGGCGCGGGTCCCCAGGGCATCTGCGGCATGCGCGCGCTGGATCAGGAGGCGGGGCTCTACCGGCCCCTGCTGGCCTATCGCAAGGCGGAGCTCGTGGACTGCCTCCGCGCCCGGGGCATGACCTGGCGGGAGGACGCTACCAACGCCCTGGACGACAACCCCCGCAACGCGCTCCGGCTGCATGCGATTCCGGAATTGGAGAAATGCTATCCACAGTTCACGCGCGCCGTGGCGCGGTTCGCGGCGTCGGCGCAGATCGAAAGCGACTTTCTGGCCGGGCTCACGCGGGACTACCTCCGGCGGAGCTTCTTCGCCCCGCCGGGCTGGTGCTGCCGCTGGCTCGATCTGACGGTGCTGCCCCCGCGGGCGGTGCTGCGCCGGGCGCTGATGGAGGCCTCCGGGTGTGACACGCTCACCCACGAGCAGGTCAACGCGCTGGAGGCGCTCTGCTCGAAGCTGCGCGGCAGGCTGGACCTGTCCCCGGACCTGATGGCCGAGCGCACGGGCCACCGCCTCTATTTTGCCCGGAAAAACGTCGAACCAATCGCGCCCGTGCCGCTGAATATGAACGGCGCGACGCTCTGCCCGCCGCTGTGCGCCATTGAGGCCGCGCCCTCCCCGCCCATTCCCGTGAGAAACGACCCGTGGCGGCAGGTGCTCAACCGCGACGCGCTCAAGGGCGCGGTGGTGCGCACCCGTCTTCCCGGCGACCGCATACGGCCCCTGGGCTGCGGAGAGAAGCTGCTCTCCGACTACTTTACCGACAGGAAGATCGACCGTCCCCTGCGGGACCAGGTGGCGCTGGTGGCGGTGGGCAGCCGCGTCCACTGGGTCACCGGCATCGGCATCTCCCAGGAGGCCGCGGTCATCTCCGGCGACATTGCCGTTTCGCTCACCTATTCAGATGATATTATACGGAGGAAGAATCATGCAAAATGACATCGAAAGCGTACTGCTCAGCGAGGAGCAGATCCAGAACCGCGTCCGGGAGCTGGGCGCGCAGATCGCCAAAGACTATGCGGACAAAAACCCCGTGATGATCTGCATCCTGAAGGGCTCCACCATGTTCTTCGCGGACCTGCTGCGGGCCATGCCCATTCGCCTGACGATGGACTTCATGGCGGTGTCCAGCTACGGCCGCACCACAAAGTCCTCCGGCGAGGTGGAGATCCGCAAGGACCTCTCCGGCTCCATCGAGCACCGCCACGCCATCATCGTGGAGGACATCATCGACTCGGGCTTTACGCTGAGCTACTTAAGCCGCATGCTCTCCGCCCGCGGCGCAAGGTCCATCAGGATCTGCACCCTGCTGGACAAGCCCGCCCGCCGTGCCCCCGGCATCACCCTCAAGGCCGACTATTCGGGCTTCGTCATTCCCGACGGCTTCGTGGTGGGTTACGGCCTGGACTATGCCGAGGCCTACCGCAACCTGCCCTACATCGGCATATTGAAACCTGAAGTTTACGAAAATAACTGATTTGCGCTTTCCACGCCGGCGCGTCAATGTGTATAATAATATAAGATATCTTTACCGCGCCCCGCGAGACGAGGACAACGGAGCGACCATCCGAAAGAGAGGACCTTCGACTTGAATAAAAAGCAACCCATGCGCAGGCTTCTGCAGGGACCCCTGATGTATCTGCTGCTGCTGGCGGTGATTCTGCTGGTGGTGCACATGCTGACGGACGGCACCACCGCCCAGCCCAAGTCCATCAGCTACACCAAGCTCCTGGAGTGGGTGGAGGCGGACCTGCGGCACAGCCAGGGCGAGAAGCTCACCGATGAGCAAAAGGACATGACCCTCTCCACGGTGGTCATACAGTCGTCCACCCTGTCGGGCGTCACGGAGGAGAATCAGGCGAGCTACGAGCTGACCGGCAACTTCGACATCCAGTGCGTGCTGCCCAGCGAGGCCCGGTTCTACGAGGACGTCGGCGTCATCTACGAATCGGTGCTGGGCCGCAAGGTCAGCCCCACGGAGTACGACTTCAACATCACCTCCAAGCTGCCGGCCCAGGCGGCGTGGTGGGTGGAATGGGTGCCGCTGCTGGTGACCATGATCCTGTTCGGCGCGCTGTGGTACTTCCTGATGCGCCAGCAGACCGGCGGCAAGGGCATGATGGGCTTCAGCAAGTCCCACGCCCGCATGACCGACCCCAACGGCAACAAGGTCACCTTCAACGACGTGGCCGGCGCGGACGAGGAGAAGGAAGAGCTGCGGGAGATCGTGCAATTCCTGAAAAATCCCCAGCGCTTCACCAAGGTCGGCGCGCGCATCCCCACGGGCGTGCTGCTGGTCGGCCCTCCCGGAACGGGCAAGACGCTGCTGGCCCGGGCCGTGGCCGGTGAGGCGGGCGTGCCGTTCTTCACCATCTCCGGCTCCGACTTCGTGGAGATGTTCGTGGGCGTCGGCGCGAGCCGCGTGCGCGACCTGTTCGACCAGGCCAAGAAGAGCGCCCCGGCCATCGTGTTCATCGACGAGATCGACGCCGTGGGCCGTCAGCGCGGCGCGGGCCTGGGCGGCGGTCACGACGAGCGCGAGCAGACCCTCAACCAGCTGCTGGTGGAGATGGACGGCTTCACCCACAACGAGGGCGTCATCGTCATGGCGGCCACCAACCGTTCGGACATCCTGGACCCCGCCCTGCTGCGCCCCGGCCGCTTTGACCGGCGCATCGTGGTGAACTATCCCGACGTCAAGGGCCGCGAGGAGATTCTCAAGGTCCACTCCCGCAACAAGCCCCTGGCCCCCGACGTGGATCTGGCGGTGCTGGCGCGGCGCACGCCGTACTTCACCGGCGCGGATCTTATGAACGTGATGAACGAGGCCGCGCTGCTCACCGCCCGCAGGGGCGCGGAGACCATCGACATGAGCGCCATCGAGGAGGCCATCACCCGGGTCATGGCAGGCCCCGAGAAGAAGTCCCGCAAGGTCACGGAGATGGACCGCAAGCTGGTGGCCTACCACGAGGGCGGCCACGCCATCGTGGCCCACTACATCCCCGAGTGCGACGACGTCCACGAGATCACCACCATCCCCCGCGGCTCCGCCGGCGGCTACACCATGTACCTGCCCCAGGAGGAGTTCCACTACGTCACCACCGCCCGCATGAAGGCCCAGATGGCCAGCGCCATGGGCGGCCGGGTGGCCGAGGCGCTGGTGTTCGGCGACGTCACCACCGGCGCGTCCTCCGACATCAAGTCCGCCACCGAGATCGCCCGGGGCATGGTCACCGAGTACGGCATGAGCGAAAAGCTGGGCCCGGTGTTCCTGGGCACCGAGCACGAGGTGTTCCTGGGCAAGTCCTTCGGCCAGCAGAATTCCGGCTTCTCCGAGATGGTCAACGAGGACATCGACGGCGAGGTCCGCGCCCTGCTGGTGGAAGCCTATGACCGCGCCAAGACCATCTTAAGCGATCACATCGACCAGCTCCACGGCCTGGCCCGGCTGCTGATCGAAAAGGAAAAGATCGACAAGGCCGAGTTCCTCGCCTTCATGAACCAGGAAGATGAGACTCCCGAGGCTATCGAGCCCGCCGGGGAGATTCAGGAAACCGAACAAACCGAGGAAACTGTAGAAACCGAGGAATAAACCCAACAGCCGCCCGCGGAAATGTCCGCGGGCGGCTGATTCATGTATTGACAGTATCTTTTCTGCTGTGATGAACAGTGTTTTATCGGGATTGAGAACGACCTCTCAGTCACGCTTCGCGTGACAGCTCCCCTGAAAGGGGAGCCAAGGCTGCCGCGCGCTTCATTCCTCTTGGCTCCCCTTTCAGGGGAGCTGTCAGCCGTTAGGCTGACTGAGAGGTCGTTCTCCGCCATCACAATAAGTACCATTATTGCGCATGACTGACCAGGTACCGTTGACAGACGGGCAAAAAGCGAGGCATTAATCTGCCCAGCTGATCCGCACATCCCCGTCCCCCGCCACTTCGATCTCGGTCTCGTGGAAGGTCCGCATGGCATCGATCATGTATCCCAGGTCCCTGACGCCCGCGCTCTCGTTGGCGGAGTGCATGGCGAGCTGGGCCAGTCCGATGTCCACGGAGGGCATGGAGGCGTGGGTGTTGGCGATGTTGCCCAGGGTAGAGCCGCCGGGGATGTCGGAGCGGTTGGCGAAGCGCTGGACGGGCACGCCGGCGCGCTTGCAGAGGGCCTCGAACACCGCCTGGGAGACGCCGTCGCTGGTGTACTTCTGGGCGGTGTTGAACTTCACCACCACGCCGCCGTTCATGGACACGCGGTTCTCGGCGTCATACTGCTCGGGATGGTTGGGATGGACGGCGTGGGCGTTGTCCGCGGACAGCATGAAGCTCCCGGCGATCATCGCCTCCACATCCTCCACATCCATGCCCCGGGCCGCGCGGGTCAGCACGTCCGTCAGCAGGGTGGAATCCGCGCCCTGTCGGGTGCCGCTGCCGACCTCCTCGTTGTCGAACACGCAAGCCATGTCCCCGTGCGCCGAGGGCTTCGCCCCGATCAGCGCGCGGATGGAGGCGTAGGCGCACTCCAGGTCGTCCAGCCGGGGCGAGGCGATGTATTCCCCCTGCGCGCCCCAGAGCCGCGGCGCGTCGCGGTTGACCAGGAACAGGTCAAAGCCCGCCACGTCCTCAACCGCAACGCCCGCCGCCTCCGCGGCCAGCGCCAGGATGTCCGCGCCCGCCGCGCCGTACACCGGCAGCATGTCCACCTGGGCGTTCAGCTTCACGCCGTCGTTGACGTCGCGGTTGAAATGGATGGGCATATTGGGGATCAGCGCCAGGTCCCGGTCCAGATACACCCGCTTTGTCTCGATGCCGCCGGGCGTCCGCACCGCCAGCCGCCCTGCCACGGACAGAGGCCGGTCAAACCAGGTGCTCATGATCATCCCGCCGTACTTCTCCACGTTCAACAGCGCGTAGCCCTGTGCCTCCCGCTTCGGGTTGGGCTTGAGCTTGAAGGCCGGGGAATCGGCGTGGCTGGCCACGAGCTGGTAGTGATCCAGCCTGCCCTCCGGCAGGCGGAAGGCGATGAGGGCCGACCCGTTGCGCGTCACATAATATCTCCCGCCCCTTTGAAGCCGCCAGGGTTGTCGCTCCTCCAGCGCCTGATACCCCGCCGCCACGAGCATCTCCGCCAGGTTCGCCACGGCGTGAAACGCGGTGGGCGACGCCTGTATGAATTTCATAAAACCATCCATTGCTGACCTCCAGATGTTGCTTTGCCTCTATTATATCCCCAAAGCGCGCCCTTCGCCACCGCGTTTGTGATAAATCGGTTGACAAACGTTAAGAAACGTGGTTATAATAGACACAGCTTGTAACCCCATCAAACAAACGGAGGTAAATTCATATGAAGAAATCACAGGCATTCGAGCTGCGGAAGTGGTGCGGCGACCCGTCGGCGCTGTGCGGCATACGGGACTTCACCTTCAATGACGGCCCCGCCCGGGGCATGCGGGCGCTGAAGCTGAAAAACGGCCGGGGCATAGAGCTGACGGTGCTGCCGGACCGCGGTCTGGACATCCCATATCTGTCCTACAAGGGCGCCAACATCGGCCTTCTGAACAAGGTGGGCGTGCGTTCGCCGTATCTGTACGTGGAGAACGGGGCCAGCGGTTTCCTCAAGCAGTTCTACGCGGGCATGATGACCACCTGCGGATTAACCTACGCGGGCGCGGCCGGCGTGGACGGCGGCGTGCCGCTGGGTCTGCACGGACCCTTCGACAACCTGCCCGCCGCCGGGGTCTCCGCCTGGACGGAGTACGAGGGCGACGACCAGGTGCTGTGCGTGGCGGGCGAGATCCGCGAGGCCGAGATATTCGGTCCCAACATGGTCATGAAGCGCCACCTCAGACTGGACACCGAGCGCAACGAGCTGCACATCCGCGACGTGGTGGAAAACCAGGGCTTCGCCACCTCCCCGCTGATGCTGATCTACCACATCAACTTCGGCTATCCCATGCTGGACGAGGGCTGCCGCGCCTACTTCTCCGCCACGGAGATCGAGGCCCGCACCGACTTCGCCGCCGAGGGCATGCACAACTACGATGTCATGGAGGAACCCGGCATCGGCCGCGACGAGCAGTGCTATTTCCACACCGCCAGCCCCGCCGGAGCCGAGGGCTTCGCCATGCTCCACAATCCCAAGCTCAACCTGGCCGCCGCCGTGCGCTACGACGCCGCCGCGCTGCCGCTGCTGTGCGAATGGAAGTGCATGCGGGCGGGCGAGTACGCGCTGGGACTGGAGCCCACCACCAGCAGCGTCGTCAGCCGCGCCGAGAGCCGGGAGAAGGGCCTGCTGACCTATCTGGAGCCCGGCGAGTCCCGGGAATTCAACGTGACCATCGAGCTGATAGAGGACCCCGCCCGGATCGACGCCTTCATCGCCCGGGCCCACAAGCGCTGACATGGGCGGTCCGCTGGTGCTGGCGTTCAACCTGGAGGACGCCGTGCTGAAGGTCCTCGGAGGGCTCTGCGCCGCTCTGGACATCCGCTTGAAGCCCGTCCCTCCGGAAGGCTTCGCGCTGCCACTGGGCGCGATGGCGGGCATCCCCTTAGGCCCCGCGGCGTCCCCCGACGCGCCCAGCCGGAACTTCACCGAGCCCATGCTGGTCATGTGTAACCTTGATGAGCGCCGCTTCGACGCCTTCCTCCAGGCCCTGCGCCGCTCCCCCATCCCCACCATCAGCCTCAAGGCGGTCCTCACCCCCACCAACGTGGCGTGGAACGCCTGCCAGCTGCACGGGGAGCTGTGTAAGGAGAGGGAGAGATTTGGGAGGTAAGAAAGTCCTGCGATTAGCAGGTAATTGTTCTAAAGTGATCTGTCGGCCATAATCCAGGGAACAGGCAACAGGCAACAGGAATAGCCTGGGAACGCAGGGGCGGCCATTGCCGCCCCTGAATTACGCGCGGCAGCCGCTATTCCTGTTCCCAGTTTCTGTTCCCTGTTCCCTGTTGTTCCCTGTTTCTCTCTGCAGAACGAAGTACTACCCATATCCCCCAAAGAACATGCGAAGGGCGGCCGTTTCTGGCCGCCCTTCCTGGTTTTGTATTACCCCAGCTTCGCCAGTCGGCGGACCTTATAGCCCTTGCCGATGTAGTAGCTGACATCGTGAATGCGGGCGTGCACCGTGTTGGTGCCGGGAATGTCGCCGCCGTTTTCGATGAGCATGAACTGGGTCTTGTCGTCGTCGACGTAGTAGAGGAACATGACCACGTGGGCGTTGCTGCTGCTATCGTGATAGCAGAGCAGGTCGCCGGGCCGCATGGTGCTGTAGCCGCTGATGGTGCGGTAGTCCGAGGTCTTGAGGATCTCGGTGGTGCGGTCGTCGCTGTGCTTATTGTTGGTGCCCCAGATGGCCACGCTGACCAGGCCGGAGCAGTCGTTGCCGACGTACTTGCCGCTGACCAGCCGGTTCTGGTTGAGGATGTAGTACCCTTCGCCGGAATCGTAGTAGCGGTTTTCATCGAGGGCCTTGGCCACGTTGTAGTCGCGGTTGCTGCTGGAGGAGTTGTAGGGCAGGCCGTAGTAGACGATGCCGGGCTTGAAGTCCTTCACACCGCCCTCGGAGTTGGCCGACTTCCAGTACTTTTGCAGCTTGGGCGTCATCCAGGGGAAGGCGTAGCAGTCGAAGATGTTTTCGATGATCTGCTTGCGGATGCGGGCGTCGGAGCTGGAGATCTCATCCTCGTCGACCAGCCGGTCGATCTCGTTGTAGGCGGATTCGCGGATGGCGTAGATCAGCTCCAGGTTCTCGTCGATTTCATAGATATCCGTGGTCCAGGCGGGCTCCTCGGTGGCCAGATCCACGTAGGACGAGGAGACCACGGTGACCTTCACGGTCAGCTTGCACTTGGGGTTCTCCTCGGCCACGCCGGTGATGGTGGCGGTGCCCTTCCCAACGGCGGTGATCTCGCCGTCATCATCCACGGTGGCCACGCGCTTGTTGGAGGTGGACCAGTTCATGGTGATGAAGGACCGCGCGCTGCTGGGATAGACGTCGTACTCGATGTAGCAGGTCTCGCCGGGCAGCAGCTTCGGCACCTCGCCGCTCAGGGTGACCCTGTCGGGATAGAAGGGGTTGACCACGTTGACGGTCAGCTTGGCAGTCTTGCCGTTGTGGGTGGTTACGGTGATGGTGGCGGTGCCCTTGGCGTGGGCGGTCACCGTGCCGAAGGCGTCCACGGTGGCGATCTTCGTGCTCGAGGAGCGATAGGTGAAGGTGGTGCGGGTGTTGTCAGGGATGATGGGCAGGATGTCGTAGGTGTCATCCACGCCCAGCTCCACGCTGCTCGCGGGCAGGGTGACGCGGGTGGGCGCGCCCCAGACCTGGACCTCGGCCACGGCGTAGACCTCGGGCAGGCTGGTCATGACCTTGATGGTGGCCACGCCGGCCTTCTTGCCGGTGACCAGGCCGGTGGCGGACACGGTGGCGACCTTGGTGTCGCTGCTGACGTAGGTCAGCCGGGAGTAGCCGCCGTCGGGGAAGGAGGCCACCAGCTGGGCGGTATCCTTCACGGCCAGATCCAGCGCATACTCCTCCAGCTCGATCACCCGGGGCGCGGGCTTGACGTTCACCACGCAGCTCTTCTCCAGGCCGTTGTAGGTGGTGGCGGTGACCACGGCGGTGCCCATGCCCACGGCATGCAGCTCGCCGGTCTCGTTGTCCACGGTCACCACGTCGGGGTCGCTGGTGGTCAGCGTGATGCTGGCGAAGCTGCCCGCGGGGACCTTGCATTTCAGCTTTTCGGTCTCGCCCTCGGACATGTCCAGGACCTCGGGGGTCACGGTCAGGCTGGTGGGCGCCTTCTGGACGATGACCTTGAGCTTGAAGCTCTTCTTGTTATAGGTCTTGATGGTGACGTAGGTGGTCCCGGCCTGCACGGCGGTGATCAGGCCATCGTCGGTCACGGTGGCGTATTTGGTCTTGCTGGAGGTAAAGGTCAGCCCCGCGCGGCAGCCGTCCACCACAGGGTCCAGCTGGAAGGTATCGCCCACGCCGATGTACATGGTCTTGAAGGGCAGCTTCACCGACTTGGGCGCGGGCTCCACAGTGACGGTCATGCTGTCCTCAAGGCCGTTGTAGATGGAGGCGGTGACGGTGGCGGTGCCCGCGGCCTGTGCGGTCAGGGTCTTGCCCTTGAGCTTGAGTACCCTGGCGTTGTCCACGCTGTAGGTGATGGGGCACTCCGCGCCGGGGTTCAGCTTCGCGTCCAGTGTGATGGTCTGCTTGACGCCCATGACGATGTCGTGCTCATCGAAATCCAGGGACGTGGGCTCGGCCAGCACGGTCACGGGGATGGTGGCGGTCTTGCCGTTGAAGGTCACGGCGGTGACGGTGGTGACGCCGGAATCCACGGCGGTGACCAGGCCGGTGTCCGGGTCCACCGTGGCCACGTCCTCATCAGTGCTGTGCCAGGTGATGGCGCTGGCGGCGCTGGAGGAATTCAGCTTGGCGGTGAGGGCCGCGGTATCCCCGGCGTTGAGCTTGACGGTCTTGGGCGTGACGGTCACCTTGGTCGGCGCCGACTTGACGGTGACCTTGCAGGTGGCGGTCCTGCCGTTGGAGGTGGTCACGGTGATGGTGGAGGAGCCCTTCTTCACGCCGGTGACGAAGCCGTCCTCGTCCACCTCTACATACTTGGGCTTGCTGCTGGTAAACGTCAGGTCCCGGACGTACTCCACGTCGGGATCGCTGCCCAGCACGACCACCAGCGGGCGGGTCTCCTTAAGTCCGATGTTCAGTTTGGCCGAGCCGAAGGCCACCTTGTCAGGCAGCGCGGAGGCCGCGGCCAGCACGGGCTCGCCCTCCGCCTCCTGGTCGTCCAGGGCCATGCCGACCTCTTCGGGAGCCGCGGTGATCTCCTCGGGCGTCTCCTCCGCCTCGAGGGTCAGGGCTTGCTCCTCCTCGGGCACGGCCTCCAGCCCGGGCACGCCGGTCTCGCCGGTGGCCTCGGGTACCGCCGCCTCAATGACGGCAGCGGGCGCTTCCTCCGCCAGCGCCGCGGGCACCGCGGTGAGCAGCAGACTCAGCGCCAAAAGTATCGCAAGCAACCGTCTGTTCATGACTGATCTACTCCTTTATATAGCTGACAATATAATACCATTTTGGGACGAATTTGTCAATTTTTTGTAACATAATAAATGTGTTATTTCATGGGCAAATGGGTTGCGTTACGGGGGTGACGGATCGCCATACATTCTGCGCTCTGTTCACAGGCGGGAATATGTTGAATCAGGCATTTTTAACAGCTGCCGCACACCCTGTTTGGGCGTCGTATTCTCTTTACAGTCCCGCGATTTTCGTGTATAATCAATACGATTGAAGCTACTAAGGAGTGAATGCGATGATCGTTCTGACAATCCTGACCATTCTCGTCACCGGACAAGATGCATGGCTATCCGGCATCCTCGCGGTGCTGTGCTACATTGGCCTGTACAAGATGTTCCCGAAATCCGGCATCAAAGGCAGGTTCGCCTTCATCCCCGGCGCCCGTGAATACCAGCTGGCCCGCTGCGCCGGGCGCGAGTCTGAGGGTCCGGTGTACTCCCTGACCCACGTCGGCATCACCGTGGTGGTCCTCATCGAAGCGCTGTGGATGCACGACATCAAAGACCCCCAGTTCGGCAGCTTCGAAGTGATCCTGATGGTTCTTGAGCTTACACTGATGCTGATAAACTTCGTCTACGGCATCCGCGTGTCTTCCGGGCTGATCAACGTCTATGGCGTGCGCCGCCGCTGGATGTGGCTGTGGGCCTTCCCGGACCTGCGCTTCATCCCCGCGCTCCTCTGGGGCTTCAAGGATAAATACCAGCCCGGCTGGCAGGTGGAGGACATCGAGGCGGAGCTCAAGCGGCTGGCCAGTCACGGCAGCGCCACGGTGATGGACGAGGGCCTGACGGTGAACCTCAAGGACCGCACCGTGACGGAGTTCTTCCAGAAGAAGGTGCTGCTGCGTGACATCCACATGGCCATCCCCCAGGGCCACATGGTGCTGCTGCTGGGCGGCTCCGGCGCGGGCAAGACCACGTTCTTAAACGCCATCAACGGCTACGAAAAGGCCCACGCCGAGGTCATGCTCAACGGCTCCAACATGTACACCCAGTACAAGAAGATGCAGTATGAGGTCGGCTTCGTCCCCCAGGCCGAGATGATGCGCGGCAAGAACACCGTGCTGAACACGCTGATGGACGCGGCCAAGCTGCGCCTGCCCATGGACGTGCCCGCCGCCGACCGCAAAAAGCGCGTGTATGAGGTCATGGAGATCTTCGGACTGACCCCGGTGAAGAACAACCTGGTGGAAAAGCTGTCGGGCGGCCAGAAGAAGCGCCTGTCCATCTCCATGGAGTTCATCTCCAATCCCTCGCTGTTCATACTGGACGAGCCCGACTCCGGTCTGGACGGCGTCATGGCGCGGGAGCTGTTTGAGCAGCTGCGCAAGATCGCCGATACCGGCAAGATCGTCATCGTCATCACCCACACCCCGGACCGCGTCATCGACCTGTTCGACGACGTGATCGTGTTGGCCAAGGACTCCGCCCGCACCGGCCGCCTGGCCTTCTATGGCAGCATCGAGGAGGCGCGGCAGTTCTTCGGGCGCGACCGGATGGAGCAGATCGTCAAGTCCGTCAACCGCAAGGAAGAGGGCGGCGACGGCCTGGCCGACGAATTCGTGATGAAATACGCGGAGGTGCAGCATGGCTGAAATGAAAGTTGACAAGGGCACGCAGCGGCTCTTCAAGGCGCGCCATCGCGGCCGCCTGTCCCAGGTCGGCATCTATCTGGCGCGGCAGCTGGTGATGTTCGTCTACCAGAGCGACTGGAAGGTGCTGCCCATGGCGGCGCTGATCGCCGGTCTGGTGGGCATGGTGATCCGCAACCGCCTGTTCATCACCATGGAGGGCACGCTCATCGGCGGCTTCGCCATGGTCATGGTGTGCATCTGGAACGGCTGCTTCAACTCCATCCAGGTGATCTGCCGCGAGCGCGACGTCATCAAGCGCGAGCACCGCTCCGGCATGCACATCTCCGCCTACATATGCTCCCACATGATCTATCAGGCGCTGCTGTGCATCCTCCAGACCGCGGTGACGCTCTACGTCACCAAGTCCGTGGGCGTGAAATACCCCGAGCAGGGGCTGATCACCCCCTGGATGATCGTGGACTTCGGCATCTCCGTGTTCCTGATCACCTACGCCTCGGACATGATGTCCCTGTGGATCTCCTGCCTGGCGCGCACCACCACCACGGCCATGACCATCATGCCCTTTGTGCTGATCTTCCAGCTGGTGTTCTCCGGCGGCCTGCTGTCGCTGCCCGCCTGGACCAGCTACATCACCCCGCTGACCATCTCCAACCCGGCGATGAAGGTGGTGGCGGCCCTGGGCGACTACAATCACCGCCCGGTGATGACCGTATGGAACACGCTCAACGGCATGCGGGACAAGGAGATCAGCGCCACCGTGACCGTGGGGCAGGTCCTGGATCTGCTGCAAAACGAGGAGATCCCCGGCGTCAAAAGCCTCCGCGACTTTCAGCTTACCAGCGTGTTCACCCTGGGCGACGTCCGCGAGGCGCTGGACACCCCCGCCTTCGCCGTGGTCAAGGCGGAGCACGTGCTGGAGGACATGTCCCTGGGCGATGTGCTTCAGATGATACGCGATTCCGACGCATTTGCCAAGATCAGCGACTTCGACTTTAAGCTGAACAATCCCGACGTCACCCTGGGCCGGCTGCTGGATCTGGCCCTCACCGACGAGAGCTTCAAGGAGCTGCTTGAGACCCCCGTCACCCACACCACCACCGTGGGCGACGTGCTGGACAAGATCAACGCCGAGGGGCTGCTGGAGCAGTACAAGGACGTGGAGCTTGGCCGGGACACCTACGTAGGCGAGCTCGTCGACAAGGTCGCTCAGAACGAGACCGTGCAGGAGTATCGCGACCAGAGCTACACCTTCAACACCACCGTCGGCGACATCGTCCACCTCATTGGCGAGGACCGCGTGAAGGACATCCTCCAGAACAAGGTCGCCGAGGCCAGCTATGTGGCGGACTACGACAACAGCTGGGAAAACATCGTGGGCTACTGGCTGGTCCTGGTCGCCTTTGTCCTGGTCTTCGCCATCCTCTCCACCATCACCCTGGAGTTCATCGACAAGGACAAGCGATGACGCCGCCTCACTATCCTTACAACAAACAGGCGCGATCCAGAATCGGATCGCGCCTGTTTTGTTGTTGAAATGTATCTGTTCAGTTCTGCTATGATAAACAGGAATAAGTTCAGCTTTGGGGAACGACCTCTCAGTCAGCCTGTCGGCTGACAGCTCCCCTGGAAGGGGAGCCAAGAGGGGCGATGGTGCGGCAGCCTTGGCTCCCCTTTCAGGGGAGCTGGCACGTGAAGCGTGACTGAGAGGTCGTTCTCCGTCGTCCCGGCAAATCCCGATTAGTCGCAGAACTGAACAGTACGTTGTGATATATGGGGATCAAGGGAACGGGAATGGCTTGGCACGGCTCACGCATGAATGCGTGAGCCTGTCGCGCAAAATCTGCGGATTTTGCGCGAGGGCATGCACCGGCACAGCCGGTACATGTGATTGAAACAGGTACGATTCGTAACCTTTCTGTAAGATTTCAATCCGTCTTGTCATTCATGCGTGGGCCGTGAATGGCTTGGCTACCCCTGAGATGTTCGCGGCAGCGGCTGTTTCAATTCCCAATTCCCAATTCCAAATTCCTCCCCCATCACTCCTTGGTGATGGTCAGGGTCACGCTGCCGGAATCGGGGCCGATGTAGGTGTCGGTGTCGTCGGGGTAGTCGTAGCCGTCGGGCGCGTCTATGACCTTGATGTGGAAGCGCTGGGGCTCGCCGCTGTAGACGGCCACGCCGTCCTCGTCGCACGGCACGGGCCGGCAGCCCTCCTCGATGCAGAAGCCCACGGCGGCCTCCGGGACGGGATCGCCGTTCTGGTCCACCACGCGCACGGTGTAGACGGCCTGATCGGGAGTCTCTTCCGTCTCAGGCTCCGCCGTCTCAGGCTCCGCCGTCTCAGGCTCCGCCGCCGCGTCCTCGCCCGCGCGCTCGTGAATGTTCACGGGATTTCCGTTCTCATCCAGCTCATCCACGTAGGTCCAGTCCACATCAAAGCCATTGTCGCGGTAGATCCTGTCCAGATAGGCGTCGATCTCATCTTCGCAATGGACGATGTAGCACACCGCCAAGCCGGTCTGGTCGGGATCGAGCGCGTCCGGCAGCACCACCACGGCGTTGATATCGCCCTCCGGCGCGCCTTCACAGGCAAAGAGCACCCCGTCCTCCGCCTTGGGCAGGGCCATGAGCTTCACATAGTCCTCGCCCAGGAGGCTGTAGATCGCGGCGTTGTCGGGATTGTCATCGTCGGACAGGGCCACCTTGAAGGTCAGCACGTCGTCCCCACACACGATGAACAGTTCCGGGACGATCTCGCCCTCATGGACGGGCAGCGCCTCACGTCCGCCTTCGTTCAGCAGGTCAAGGCTGATCCCCTCGCCGAGCATCCAGCTCCGGTCCTCCGCCGCCAGTGCCTCTGCCGCCGCGTCACCGGACAGCAGCCGAACCTCGTCCACGGCGACAAAGCCGTTCTCGGTATCCCCTTTGCGCATCTGCACGTATTCAAACGTGATCTCGTGCTCGCCCGCGCTCAGCGGGATCGCTCCGGGGACGAAGCTCTGGTCGCCGAAGTAATCCTTCATGACCTCGCCGTCCACCGCCACGGTCAGCTCGCCGTCGTAGGCGTTGCTGTGGATGCCCACGCTGAAGGCCAGCGCATCGCCCTCGGCAGCGGTGACCTTCGCGGTCATGACGCTGTTCGACTCCGCCACCTCCAGGTTGGTGGCCATGGCGATATTGCGGCCAAAGCGGTTCATCGGCACGAAGGGGAAGACGCCCTCCTCGTCGGAGCACTCAAACGCGATGTCGCTGCCCAGGGCGTTTGCCGCCGCGCTCAGCTTAGCGGGGTCGGGCCTCTCGACATTCACCACGGGCCTGGCGTCCTCCAGCAGCACCTGGCTCTCGGTATAGCTGTCGGACAGGAAGTAATTCACCGTGCGCTCGTAGGCGTCGACGGCGGCGTAGGAGCCGTTGCGCACATAGGCGACATTGCCGAAGCGGTCGATGAAAAAGTTGGTGGGATAACCCGTGATGGGCACGAATTCGGGCACCACGGTGTCCACGCAGCTTCCCACGTCAAAGGTCAGATTCATGTCCGCCTTGAACTGCGTCAGCTTCTCCATCGAGTCGGCGGGATAGCCGCTCAGGGCGAGGATCGCCATGCGGTTCTTGTTGCGCTCGTAGACCTCCTCCATCTCGGGGAACTCCCGCTTGCAGGGTCCGCACCAGGTGGCGAACATGCACACGTGCACCAGGTCTTTCTCCTTCAGCAGCTCGGACAGCGTGACGGTCTCGCCCTCTGTGTTGACGAAGGAAAAGTCCGGCATGGGCTTGCCCACGTTGGACGCCTCCTCCTCCGCCACCGCGGCAAAGGCCGTCAGCACAAGCGCCAGCACCGTCGCGAGAAGCACAAGTCTCTTCATAATCATTGTTCTCCTTTCAGTCCCAGTTTATATAGCTCGCGTCGACATAGCCGTACACGCCGTCGTCGTATGCCACCGCGTAACCATCCTTCCTGTAATCCTCGTTGACGTAGATCCAATCGCCGTCGTAGAACTTGTGGCCCGAAATGGCCTTGCCCCGGGGCTTCTGCTGGAACACCAGCGAGCCGCGCCCGTTTGAGCGGACCCTGTGCCAGGCGTAGTCGTCCAGATCCTTGGCGTAGGACGGAATGGACCCGGTGCTGCCGGAATCGCCGGTGCCCCAGTCGATGTAGCTGGCGTCCACGTAGCCGTAGACTCCATCCTCATACGCCACGGCGTAGCCGTCCTCCCGGTAGCTGACGTTGACGTAGATCGTGTCGCCGTCATAATACTTATACCCCGCGATGGACTTGCCCCGGGGCGCCTTCTGGAACACCAGCGAGCCGCGGCCCTTGGTGCGGACCGTGCGGCAGGCGTAGTTCGACAGGTTCTTGGCGCTGGAGGGGATACCCGTCGCGCCCGAGCCGCCGGAGGAGCCGCTGCCCCAGTCGATGTAGCTGGCGTCCACATAGCCGTACTCGCCGTCCTCATAGGCGATGCCGTAGCCGTTCTCCCGGTAGTACAGGTTCACATAGATCATGTCGCCGGTATAGAACTTATGGCCCTGCATGGCCTTCCCCCGGGGCGCCTTCTGAAACACCAGGGAGCCCCGGCCCTTGGAGTCCACATACCGCCAGCCGTAGTTGTCCAGATCGTACTTGTCCGAGGCCAGTGCCGTCAGCGTGCCGCACAGCAGCACGCCCGCGAGCAGCAGCGCGATAACGGTCCGCTTCATGTCAACATTCCTCCCTCTCCCGCGTCGGTGACGCTATTTCTCTGAATATCATCATATCAGATATAGCGGCGAATTTCAAGAGGCGGATGTATCTATATCGGTACAGGAGTTTTATTGTTCTATAATTTTGGCCCACGGCTCACGCATGAATGCGTGAGCCTGTCGCGCAAAATCTGCGGATTTTGCGCGAGGCAGAAAGGGACGCGGAAATTCGCGCCTGACGACACGAAT
>CADCAS010000005.1 GCA_902799465.1 uncultured Eubacteriales bacterium | reverse complement strand
CGCCGCCCCTGCGCAGCCTGGCCATTTATAATTCCTCATTCCTCATTCCTAATTCCTCATTCGACAAATTCCCATTGGCCGCAGGACTGAATAGTTACCGTAACAGTCAAGCGGGCGACGCATCGCCGTTTCTGCGCAGCCAGGTTATTTCAATTCCCAATTCCCAATTCCATATTCATTCCCGTCTGTCGCGGCGGGACTGACAGTATGCCACTTCTTTGTAGATTCCAAGCGGAGGATTGTAAATATGGCTGAGATCGAAGCCATCGCGCGGCTGGTGAACCAGCTGTCGAAGCTGCCCGGGGTGGGGCGCAAGACGGCGCAGCGGCTGGCCTATCACATCATCGGCCTGCCGGAGGAGCAGGTGCGGGAGCTGGCGGTGGCCATCTTCAACGGGAAAAAGGAGATCCACTTCTGCCCCGTCTGCGGCAACTACACCGACACGGACCCCTGCGCCATCTGCGCGGACCCGAGCCGGCGCCGGGACATCGTGTGCGTGGTGCGGGACCCCCGGGACGTCAACGCCATGGAGCGCATGCGCGACTACAACGGGCTGTATCACGTGCTGCATGGGGTCATCTCCCCCATGGACGGCGTGGGTCCCGACGACATCCGCATCCGCGAGCTGATGAGCCGCCTGGCCTCCGGCGAGATCAAAGAGGTGGTGCTGGCCACCAACCCCGACGTGGAGGGCGAGGCCACCGCCGCCTACATCTCCCGCCTCATCAAGCCCATGGGCGTGAAGGTCACCCGCATCGCCCACGGCGTCCCCGTGGGCGGCGAGCTGGAATACACCGACGAGGTCACCCTCATGCGGGCGTTCCAGGGGAGGACGGAGCTGTAGGGGATTGGAAATTGGGAATTAGGAATTAGGAATTAGGAATTAAAGATAGTAGCTGCCGCGTACTGTGTAGGGGCAACTAATGGCTTCCCGCCCAATACCGAAATAAAGCGTACTGCCTGGCGGGCGGCGCATCGCTGCTCCTACGCGGGCAGGCTATTTCAATTCCTAATTCCCAATTCCTAATTCCTAATTCAAAACTATCTATTTGCGTTAGGTCTAAATCTGAATCGTAACTTTGCCACAATAATTTCACATCGAATCCCGATAAATGATTATTGACATATCGGCTTTCATGGCGTATGATGAATGCACGCGCGGGGCGCGTGTATTTTTGTTATGGAGGACCGGGAATGGATCAGAAGAAGCTGGCGGCCTGGCTCAAGGGCATCTGCGTGGGGTGCGCGCTGTGCGGCCTGGCGCTGTTTGGGATCATACTGCCCCGGTTTCTGGCCTACGTGGCCGGGGAGGTGCCGGACCTGCCCCACCGGGCGTGGCTGTTTTTCATGTGGGCTCTGGCGCTGCCTTGCTACGCGGTGCTGGTGTGCATCTGGCGCATGGCCGGGGAGATCGGGCGCGACAACAGCTTTTCGCTGGAGAACGCCAAATATCTGAGGATCATCGCCGTGCTGGCCGGGGCGGACGCCGCGGTGCTGCTGATCGGCAACGTGATCTTCCTGCTCACCCGCCACAGCATCCCCACGCTGGCCCTGGTCAGCGCCTTCATGTGCTTCGTGGGGCTGGCGATCTCCGTTGGCGCGGCCTGTCTGTCCCACCTGGTGCACAAGGCCGCCGCGCTCCAGGAGGACAGCGACCTGACCATATGATGTAAAGGACGGACCTCCATGATCATATTCAACATCGACGTCATGCTGGCCAGGCGCAAGATGAGCGTCACGGAGCTCTCCCGACGGGTGGGCATCACCATGGCCAATATCTCCATCCTCAAAAACGGCAAGGCCCGCGCCGTGCGGGTGGAGACCCTCGACAGGCTCTGCCGCGCCCTGGACTGCCAGCCCGGGGACATCCTGGAATACCGCCCCGACGAGGAATAAAAACGGACGAGTTCGCGCTCGTCCGTTTTTATTTGCATTTTCAGCCGTGATGCGATTTTCACTCTCCCCATGCCTTTCCGTACATTCCGAAGCCGCAGGCCGCGCCGAGGAGCACGGCGATGGCAGCGGCGGTGATGTCGCCGAAGGGGAGCGCGGCCCGCAGGGCGGGGATCTGGCACAGCCCCAGCGCGGCCAGCGCCGCGGCGGCGGTGATCAGCAGCGCCCGGTTGAGCGCCTTGGACTCCATCCGCGTCCGTCGGAAGGGGGCGCGGCACAGCTCGTAGACCGTCAGCCCCGCGAAGAAGGGCGCGGCGGCGCGGGTCTGGCGCAGGGGCGAGGCGGGGATCAGCGTCGCGGCCAGCCAGCACAGCGGGTAGATCAGCGATTGCAGCATCGACAGCGGCGCAAAGCTCAGCGCCTGGGCGTTGAGCTTGCCCTTCAGCGCGCCGCCCACCGCGAGACCGATGACCGCCGCCACCAGCGCCGACAGCGCCGCGCCGCCCAGGAGCCATTCGGTGCCGTAGGGCAGCAGCCCGGCCCCGGAGCTGACGCCGGTCAGCAGCAGGCCCCCCGTGGTAAGCGCGGTGGTGATAGCCCGGCACATGGCGGCGCTGCGCCCGTCCCCGCCGGCGTACAGGTATTCGTAGAACACGTGTTCTATATTGAGCAGCAGCGCCGCCCCGGCGCAGGTCACATGGCTGGGGATCATCGCGCCGTTGCGCAGGTAGTCCGCCAGCAGCACCGCCACTGCGCCCACCGGCTGCAACAGCAGCGCCAGCTTTACGCTGCCGCGGGCGCGGCGCATGGAGGGCTGGGCGCTGAACGCAAGTCGCAGGCCGCGCGCGGTGGCCAGGCTCAACAGCCGCGTCAGCAGCAGCATAAAAAACAGGTTCTCCGCCATGTCTGAGCGCCACAGCGACGCGATCAGGAGGCCCAGCGGCAGGAAGGCATCCGACGCGCGGACCATCCGCATTTTACCGAGTTTCTTCATATTATATATAGCCTCCGTCACCGTTCCCAGCGCAGCTCGGCGCTGACGCTGAACATGCCACTGTTGCCGTCCCGAGAGGCGACAAAGACCCGGGCGTCCTCCTGGAAGGCCAGCCCCGCCTCTCGGAAGGCCAGACTACAGCACTGCATGGCCAGCTCCGGGTAGTTGTTTTCCTTGGAAAGATGGCCCAGTATGATCTGCTTCGCCCCGGCGCGGACCAGCTCCGCCGCCACCTCGCCGGCGTCGTCGTTGGACAGGTGGCCGTGCTTGCCTCGTATGCGGCGCTGGAGCTCATAGGGATAAGGCCCGGATTCCAGCATCCCGGGGTCGTAGTTGGACTCCAGGATGACCGCGTCCGCGCCCATGATGTACTTGAGCCAGCTGTCCCGCACGCTGCCCAGGTCCGTGGCGATGGCCAGCTTGACCCCGGACAGCTCGAAGGTGTAGCCCACGGGCTGGGCGGCGTCGTGGGGCGTGGGGAAGGGCGTGACGTCGATCGAGCCGATGTAAAAGTCCTCTCCTGGCACGATGACCCGCATGTTTTTCGCGGCCATCGCCCCGATCTTCGATTCCATGGCCTGCCAGGTGCCTTCGCTGGCGTACACCGGCAGGTCGTACTTTCTGGAGAGTATGCCGATGCCCTTGATGTGGTCGCTGTGCTCGTGGGTCACCAGTATGGCGTCCAGCTGGCCGGGATTTACCCCCACCCGCTGCAATTCCTGGGTGATCCGGGTGCCGGACAGGCCCGCGTCCACCAATATCTGCCCGTCGTCGCACCCCACGTAGGTCGCATTGCCGCTCGAACCGCTGAAAAGCGGTGAAAAGCGCAGTTCCATTTGGTCGTTTCCTCCGTATAATCTTATGTGTTGGGGTCGGGTGCGTCACCTTCCCCCTTCCCGACGCCCGTCAGATCAAAGCTCGGGATGTACTTCTCATCCGACGACGACAGCTCCTGCACGAAGCCGTCCTCCAGGCCCAGGTCCATCAGGTGGTCCACCACCCGGTCGTATTCCTCCTGGGTCAGGCGGCGATCCAGCTGATCCACGCCCTCCACCTTGCCGAAGGGCAGGTATTGGGCCATCAGGCTGATCCACGCGCCGGGGAGGTTTTCCGCGATCCAGTCCAGCGCGGCCATGGATTCCTCCGCGCAGCCGGGGAGTATCAGGTGGCGCACGATCACGCCCCGGCGGATGAGGCCCTCGTCGTCCAGCTCCACCGGCCCTGTCTGCCGAAGCATCTCCCTGAGCGCCGGAGCGGCGTATTCAAAGTAGTCCGCCGCCGCGGAGTACCGCTTCGCGTGCTCGGGATAGACGTATTTCAGGTCCGGCAGGTACACCTGTACCCTGCCCTCCAGCCGCCTGAGCGTCTCCACGCGCTCATACCCGCCCGTGTTCCACACCACCGGGACCGGGAGACCGCCCTCCAGGGATTGAAGTATGGCCCCGGTGAAGTGGGTGGGATTGACCAGGTTGATGTTGTTGGCCCCCTTGTCGATGAGCTCAAGGTATATCTCCCGCAGGCGCTCCACGCTGACCCTCTTGCCGTAGCCGCCGTGGGAGATGGGGTAGTTCTGACAGAAGCGGCACCGCAGCGCGCACCCGGAGAAGAACACAGCGCCGGAGCCCCGCGTGCCGCTGATCACCGGCTCCTCATCGAAGTGCAGCGCCGCCCGCGCCAGCACCGGCTCAGCGCCCATCCGACAGATCCCCCCGCCCGTCTCGCCCCGCAGCGCGTGGCACCTCCGCGGGCAGTCGTCGCATGTGTAGGGTTTCAAGTCATTACCTCCTGTTGGTTCTGGTATGTTTCACGTGGAACATCTTGTTTAGGGAAAAGGGAACAGGGAATAGGGAAAAGGGGAACCGCTGTCGCGTATGCGTCAGGCGTTTATATCCTCATATATGTTTCACGTGAAACATTCGTGATGCATGGGGAGTCAGATATCGTTTGCTGTGGGAACGACTCCCTCAGTCTGGCCTGCGGCCAGCCAGCTCCCTCGGGGAGGGAGCCATTTGGATTGTGCGTACCTTAGGCTGCCTCTCTGAGGGAGCTGTCACGCGAAGCGTGACTGAGGGAGTTGCCTGCTGAGCTGCAACATGTTTCATCTGACGCCCTCTATTCCTTTTCGCGCCAGCCGCCTCCCCTTTTCCCTGTTGCCTGTTGCCTGTTGCCTGTTGCCTTTTCCCTTTTCCCTTTTCCCTGTTCCCTTTTCCCTCAACCAATGTTTCACGTGAAACATTGGTTCACTCCACCCCCGCCGTCAGCGTGATCAGCCAGGCCTCCGCCTGCGTTCCAAATCTCAGGCCGACGCCCTCGCAGCCGAGGCCGGAGGTGGTGAGCATGGGCACGCCGGTCTCGCGGGTCCAGCCGTAGCGGTACTGGCGCTCGAGGGTGCTTAAGGTGAGCAGACTGCGGTTGAGCAGTATGATCTGGCCGCCGTGGGTGTGCCCGGCGAGGCAGAGGTCCACCCATCGCCCGCCGTCCGCCGCTTCCACAGTGTTGAGTATGGGGAAGCAGTCGGGACTGTCAGCCACGGCGATGACACATTCGCCGCTGCGGAAAAGCTGCCCGCCCTTGCGGATGTTCTGGGAGTTCTGATTTACGCCCACCAGCCACAGCGCGTCGTCGCCGCGCTCCAGCTTGTGGCGGCTGTCATTCAGCAGCTTGAAGCCGCACTCGTCCAGCAGGCCGTAGAGGTCCTCCCCGTCCTCGGGCGCGGCCAGCGCATACTTCCCGAGCGGCGCGGCGAAGTCTTTTATATAATAGAAGAAACTCTGTCTTAGCCGCAGATCCTCGGCGTTCAGAGCCGTGTCCCTGTTGAGGATGCGGGGGAGGGAGTGGGCGTTGTAATCGCCGCCCAGGATCAGCATGTCGGGGGAGAGCGCCTCCAGCTCCTTAAAAAGCGTCCCGGCCCTGGCGGCGCTGCCGTTTCCCATCAGGTCGATGTCAGAGACATACAGCAGCTTTAACCCCTCGAAGGCGGGCGGCAGCTGTTCCACGGTGACCGTGGCCCGCATCAGCTTCACGGTGTTGGCGGTCAGCGCCATCCAGGCCAGGCACAGAACCACGACGCCGCAGATCGCCAGCGTCGCGATGAGCCCGGGGGACATCCTCTTTTTCTTGCGTTTACTCTTCATTCCTGTCGGTCATTCCTCCCGATGTCGAGGAAATACATTCAAATTATGACAAAAATATGCGCGTCTGCGCCGCACTTTCCCGGGCATTGTGATAAAAACATGATATTGTACGGGAAATGGGCGTCAAATCGCAAGCTTTTGTCACAGCAGTTTCGTTGAAACCACCCATATGTTCCATTATAATATGAATTGGTATGGCATACAAGGGACAGGTGTCTTTTGGCAGGGTGAAAATGCCTGTTAAAAGTTGCGGTCTGTCCCCCATTTGCCGAAAATCTCCCACGGAGGACTCTATGGAACGAAAGCGCGATCAAGGCATTCCCGGCGCAATCGCTCTGCTGATCGTCATCTTTACCCTCGTCATCGCGCTGATCGGGTCCCGGATCATCACCGGCGCCACCCGCAAGAGCGTGTACGACTACAAGTCCATCGAGATCCCGGCCAATCAGCGGCTGGAGGTGGTGGACGACGGGTTCATATACTATGACGGCGCGTCCATCGCGTCCGTCACCACCGAAGCGAAGGTGAAGTGGTCCTACCTGATCGGCAAGGACGCCGACTTCCACGCCACGGATAACGGCGTGGCGGCCTGGACCGGCGAGAAGCTCACGCTGATCGACGGCCAGACCGGGACCTCCAGCTTCTCCAGCGGCATGGACGCGCAGGTGCTCTCAGCCCGCATTGGCGAGCGCTACACCGCGGTGCTGCTGGGACCGGAGCACGACAGCACGATTGTACTGATGGAAAAGGGCGGACGAAAGGTCAACAGCATCACGCTGACCAGCCAGACCGTCATCGACTACGGATTCTTCTCAAAGGGCTCCCTGCTGTGGGTCATGACCCTGGATTCCTCGGGCACGGCTCCCAGCTGCACCATCAATACCTACCGCCCCGGCAAAGAGCGGGTGGGCATGATCCACGACAACGAACAGCTGATGTACGGCGTGGTGTTCCAGTCGTCCTACTTCTGCTGTCCCGGCGACACCTATCTCAAGGTCTACGACTACACCGGCAACGAGGACAAGTCCCGGCGGCGGCTGGTGTACGGCTGGTATATGGCCGCGCTGGACGACGCCATGGACGACCCGATGATGGCCTTCGTGCCGTCGAATCAGTACGATTCGTCCGACGGCATGCGGGATCTGCGCATGATCCGCGCCAGCCTCGACCAGCAGGTGCGCATGCCCTTCGGCTGCCAGTCGCTGATCGCCCGCAACGACCGGGTCTACGGCTTCTCCACCGCCGGCTACGTCTGCATCGCCGAGCAGGGAAAGCTGTCCGCCAGCGCCTACCGGCTGCCCATGGCCTTCGACAGGGTCTACGGCGTCACCGACAACGGCTACGCCGTGCTGGGCAACGGGCGGACGATCCATCTGCTGAAGCTGACATAATAAGGGTTCAACTGGGGAATAATGGGAATGTCCCGTTCCCAACGGTCACATAACGATCTTCACGGAGGTCCAAACCATGAATCTACTGGATGTCGTCATCCTCGCGGTGCTCGCGTTCTACCTGATCTCGGGCATGTATCGCGGCTCCATCACCTCGCTGCTGGGCACGGCGGGCTTCATCGCCGCCTGGGTGGGGGCACAGCGCTTCTACCCCCAGGTGGCGCAGCTGGCGCTGTCCAACCAGACGCTGATGGCCGTATTGAACCAGTATCTGGAGCCGGAATCCTTCTTCTCCAGCCACGCGGCCGCCATGACCACCGTGGCCGAGGTGATCTCCGGCGGCGAAGCGGCCATACAGAACGCCCTGGCCTCGGTGTCGCCCACCCTCTCGGTGATCTCCAAGGCCTTCGAGGCCAACGTGCGCTCCCAGGTGTTCCAGAACCTGGGCATCAGCACCCTGGCCGACTACCTGGACCAAACCATCTGGCAGGCGGTGTTCAACGTTGGCGCGTTCATACTCTGCTTCATCGCCCTCTATGTGCTGGCCATGCTGGTGGTCAACCTGCTGGACCACGTGATCTCCTTCCCGCTGCTGCGGGGCGTGGACTGGCTGGTGGGCGGGGTCCTGGGCCTGGTGCGCGGCGCCGCCATCTGCGTGCTGCTGGTGGTGCTGGTGCCCGCCATCGCCCAGATCATCTCCCCCGAATTCGCCAATGAGCTCGTCAGCGGCTCCACGCTGATGCATTGGGTCAACCAGGTCGACATATTAAAAGTCGGCGCCATGATGAAGACGCTGATCGGGGGTTAAAGAGAGGCATTAGGCATCAGGCAATGGGCATCAGGGAGGGACGGCATGCCGTCCTTTTCTGTCGAGGGCTTCACGCGGCGGAGGCTACGGCGATCGTATATGGTGCCGTAACCCCTTTTCCCTGTTCCCTTTTCCCTGTTCCCTGAAACCAGGAGGTATCCATGTCTGTTCAGAGCGTTAAAAAGAGACAATATGAGGACCGGGGGGCGGCGCACGGACCGCTGACGGGCCTGGCAGCCGTCGCGCTGTTCGGCCTGGCGGTGCTTTTGATGTACATAGCGTTCGCCCAGCCCCAGCAGGGCACGCTGATGCGGGCGGTCCGGGACGTGATGCGCGGTCTGGGCGGCGACCTGATCTGGCTGCTGCCGCTGCCGCTGGCCTGGGCGGGGGTGCTGTGCGTGTCTGCGGCCCGCGGCGGGCGGGTGTCCGTGCTGCGGACGCTGGCCGACGTGGCCACGCTGCTGCTGATCTTCGCCGCCGTGCACATCTTCTTCGTCCAGCGGGTAATCCTCGAGCGGAACATGCGCATCGAGGTCCTGTCCAACTTCGTGGCCCAGTCCTATCGCTACGCCCACGGCGGCGGCGCCGTCGGGGCGCTGCTGGCGTGGCCGCTGTACCGCTATCTGGGCGTCGCCGGGGGCTTCATCGCCGCGCTGCTGGCCATATTGCTGTGCCAGACCGCCGCGGGCCGGGTGTCCCGGCTGATCGGCTGGCTGGGCGACCGCGCCGCCGCGCGTCCCGAGGCGGATGATTTCGACCTGCCCGAGCCGGAGCCCGCCCCCGTTCGCGCCCCCGCGACCCGTACCCGCCGCCGGGAGACCGCCCGCGACCCCTTCTCCGAGGGCGTGCTGGGCGCACAGGCCCCGGCCAGAAGGCCCGCGCGACCCGCCCGCGAGGCCGCGGCAGCCGCTCCCGCCCGCCGTCGCAGGCCCGAGCCCGCCGCGGAGGCCGTGCGCCCCGCCCGCGCGGAGGCCGCCCCCGCCCGCAAACGGAAGAAGCTCTACGTGGAGAACGTAGAGGCCGCCCCCGCCGCGCAGGCTGAGCGCCCCGCCCAGACCAGGAAGCGCGGACGGAGCGGCGACGTGGGCTTTGCCACCCGCGATTTTGACGATTTCGACATGCTGGACGCCGAGTCCATCCTCCAGGACAAGCTGGACGCCGACGAGGAGCGCGCCTTCAAGCCGGACCGCTCCGCCGCCGTGGAGGAGGCCCGCAAGTCCAGGTCCGACGTCGCCCAGACGCCCCGCAGGGCCAATAGCGACGCCGTAGAGGTCCGCCAGCCCGCCCGCGAGCGGGAGATCGTGGACCTGCCCGACGAGGAGCTGCGCATCGAGCCCCAGGCCTATGAAAAGCCCGACGAGGAGGAGGCGCCCTTCGACATCCCCTCCCGCCAGCGCGCCAAGAAGGGCGAGCTGCCCGTCATCAACCACGACGAGATGAAGGTGATGGTGGAGGAGGACGACCCCGAATACAACTATCCCCCCATCGACCTGTTGCAGCCCGGTGAGGCCGAGGACGTGTCCAAGCACGCCCGGCGCGACCGCGAGAAGGCCCAGCTGCTGGAGGACACGCTGTCGTCCTTCGGCATCACCGCCAAGCTGACGGGCATCGCCCACGGCCCCGCGGTCACCCGGTTCGAGCTGCAGCCCGCCCCGGGCATCAAGGTCAGCCGCATCACCTCGCTGTCCGACGACATCGCCCTGAACCTGGCGGCCATGTCCGTGCGCATCGAGGCCCCCATCCCCGGCAAGGCCGCCGTGGGCGTGGAAATCCCCAACGATAAGGTGGAGATGGTGCGCCTGCGCGACGTGCTGGAGTCCCAGGAGGCCCGCAAGCATCCCTCCAAGATCGCCGTGGGCCTGGGCAAGGACAACTCCGGCCGCTACATCGTGGCGGACATCGCCAAGATGCCCCACGTGCTCATCGCCGGTCAGACCGGTTCCGGTAAGTCCGTGTGCATCAACGCCATCATCGCGTCGATTCTGTTCCGCGCCGCCCCGGACGAGGTGCGGCTGATCCTCATCGACCCCAAGGTGGTGGAGCTGTCCATCTACAACAACATCCCCCACCTGGTCTGCCCCGTGGTCACCGACCCCAAGAAGGCCGCCTCCGCCCTGGATTGGGCCGTGGCCGAAATGACCCGCCGCTACCGGCAGTTCGCCGAGCGCGGCGTCCGCGACATCAAGGGCTACAACAAGTCCCTCCAGCCCGGCGAGAAGATCATGCCCCAGATGGTCATCATCATCGACGAGCTGGCTGACCTGATGATGGTCTCCCCCGGCGAGGTCGAGGACTCCATCTGCCGCATCGCCCAGCTGGCCCGCGCCTGCGGCATGCACCTGGTCATCGCCACCCAGCGGCCCTCCGTCAACGTCATCACCGGCATCATCAAGGCCAACATCCCCACCCGCATCGCCTTCTCCGTGGCGTCCCAGGTGGACAGCCGCACCATGATCGACCACGGCGGCGCGGAGAAGCTGCTGGGCAACGGCGATATGCTGTTCGTGCCCAACGGCATGAAGTCCATGCGCGTGCAGGGCGCGTGGGTGTCCGACGAGGAGGTCCACGCCATCGTCGAGTACATCAAGCAGTCCGGCGAGGCCACCTACGATCCCGATATGATCGAGCACATGGAGAACGCCACCAAGTCCGACGCCGAGAAGGAGGAGATGAGCGACGAGTTCGATCCCAAGCTCCCCGAGGCCGTGGACATCGTGCTCGAGCTGGGCCAGGCGTCCATCTCCATGCTCCAGCGCCGCATGCGCATCGGCTACGCCCGCGCCGGCCGCCTCATCGACGACATGGCCCGCCGCGGCATCGTCTCCGAGGCCGACGGCGCTAAGCCCCGCACCGTCCTCATCACACGGGAGGAAGCCCAGCTGATGTTCTCGGAGGATCAGAGCGCTTAGGCAAGCACAAATCGAAACATATGTTCGATTTCAAACAAACGCAAGATCAGGCGCAATTGACGCAATCTATCGGACGGACTCCCTGGAATGAAAGGTAAGCAAAGGACCGTGACGGCAATCGTCACGGTCCTTTGTCCTTACCACAGCCAAGTCACCATCGGATAACCCAACCGTATCTTCTCGTCACAGGTGATCAGCACCATCTCTTCTTCAATGGCCTGCGCCACGATCATCCTGTCAAAGGGGTCCTTGTGAAAGAAGGGCAGCTTCTGTATGCCCTGACAGTGCTCCGGCGTGATGCCCAGTATCTCTATGCCCATCTCCAGACATCTGTTGGCGATCTGTGGGATCGAATGCGGCAGATCGATCATACCCTTCGACCTCTTGATCGACAGCTCCCACAGCGATGCGATGCTGACGCATACCTCCGCTTCCCGCATGGTCCGCATCGCCCTTTCAGAGAGCTTGTTGCGGTCATACAGCAGCCAAATCAGAACATGCGTATCAATGATGACCATCACATATACTCCTCGAAATCGTCGATGGGCTCGTCAAATTGATCGGAGATATACTTTAGCTGCCCTTCCCAGCAGCCGAATTCGATGCCGTTCTCCCGCTTTTTCGCCGTCTGATTGTACAGCAGAAAATCGATGTACTGCGCTGCCGCCCGCATGTTCGACAGGTCCAGCTTGTTCAGCTTCTCAATGATCTCCGCGGAAACCGCCATATCGCTCACCTCCGAATTCCCTTGTCATATATCCACCCCCATTATACACGAAACCGCCCCGCCAATCAACCATTTTACCCGCGCCCCCTTGCGCAAACGCCGCAAATCGTATATGATAATCCCAGAGTTTGAAACCAAAAGAGGCAAATGTCATGAAAAAGGTAGGAATGGTCTCTCTGGGCTGCGCGAAGAACCGCGTGGACTCGGAGAACATGCTGGGCATGCTGCGCGAAAAGGGGTTTGAGATCGTCGCGGACCCCGCGGAGGCGGACGTGCTGTTTGTAAACACCTGCGGGTTCATCGAGCCGGCGAAGGAGGAATCCATCGACGCGATCTTCGAGATGGCCCAGTACAAGAAGGCGGGCAAGGCCAAGCGCCTGTTTGTCACCGGCTGTCTGGCCCAGCGCTATCCGGAGGCGCTGATGAGCGAGATCCCGGAGATCGACGGCATACTGGGCGTGGCGGACTACGCGCGGCTGTTTGAAATGATGGAGGCCGCCGAGGGCGACGCCCGCCCCTGCTACACGGCCCAGGGCGCGCGCTTCCTGAAGACGCCCCGGGTGCTGACCACGCCGGGATACAGCGCCTATGTGAAGATCTCCGACGGCTGCGACAACCGCTGCACCTACTGCGCCATCCCGCTGATCCGGGGCGGCTACAGCTCCCGTCCCTTCGACGACATCGTGGCCGAGTGCCGCAGGCTGGCGTCCGAGGGCGTCACGGAGCTCACGCTCATCGCCCAGGATACCTCCCGCTACGGCTGCGACCTGGGCGACGGGCACTATCAGCTGCCGGAGCTGCTGGAGGCGGTCAGCGCCATCGAGGGCGTCCACTGGGTGCGGGTGCTGTACTGCTATCCCGACTCCACCGAGGACCGCCTGCTGGACGCCATCCAGAGGCTGCCCAAGGTCGCGCCCTATCTGGACCTGCCGCTGCAGCACATCGACGACGACCTGCTCAGGCGCATGAACCGCCGGGGCACCGCGGACTGGATCAGAAGCCGCATCGCCGAGTGCAAGAAGCGGGGCATCACCCTGCGCACCACCATGATCGTCGGCTTCCCCGGCGAGACGGAGGCGCAGTTTGAGTCGCTGCTGGATTTCGTGAAGTGGGCGCGGTTTGACCGCCTCGGGGCGTTCACCTACTCCGCCGAGGAGGGCACCCCCGCCGCCGTCATGCCCGACCAGATCGACGAGGACGTCAAGCAGCGCCGCCTGGACGACCTGATGATGCTCCAGCAGTCCATCTCCATGGAGGCCAACCAGGCCCGCGTGGGCGAGACCTGCGAGGTGCTGGTGGACGGCTATGACGACGAGGAGGGCCGCTTCTACGGCCGAAGCCTCCTCGAGGCCCCGGAGAGCGACGGCTGTATCTGGCTGTCCACGGACCGCGACCTGACCCCCGGCGAATACGTGCGGGTCAGGCTCACCGGCGCGGACGCCTATGACCTGGAAGGCGAGGTGCTGTAAATGAATCTTCCGAACAAGCTGACGCTTTTGCGCATCTGCATGATCCCCTTCTTCGTGGTGCTCGCCAGGCTCCCCGGCTTCGGCTGTCAGGCGGCCGCCGTGGCCATCTACGTGGCAGCCTGCCTCACGGATACGCTGGACGGACGCATCGCCCGCTCCCGCAACCTGGTGACCAACTTCGGCAAGTTCATGGACCCCATCGCCGACAAACTGCTGGTGATGTCCGCCATGATCGTGCTGACGGCACAGCATCGCATGCCCGACTGGGTGTGCATCCTCATGCTCGCCCGGGAGTTCCTGGTCTCCGGCTTCCGCCTCGTCGCCGTGGAAAACGGCCGCATCATCGCCGCCGGTCCCCTCGGCAAGCTCAAGACTGTGTTTCAGATGATCTCCACCATCGCCCTGATGCTCCTCACCGCCGCAGATGGCGAGCCGCCCCTCGGCCCCGGCGGCGCGGTCTTCGCCAACGTCCTCATGTACATAGCCATGGTCCTCACCGTCGTCAGCGGGGCGGATTATATCTGGCGCAACCGGGATTGCATCAGCGATATGTAACCGGGCAGCGCCCGGAGGAAATCGCTGCCGCGCATATAAAGCGGACCTGCCGCGCCATAGATTTGAGCGCGTCAGGTCCTTTCCTTTCATTCCTTGCCATTAATCACACCGAATCCATCCGCCCGACCCCATAGATCAAAGGGTCAGGCGGATGTGTCATATCATGCTTTATCTCCTGTCAGCGAATACACCGCCGCGGTGACGAGGACGATGATGGAGCCTATGAGGGCCAGGCCGCCGGGGACCTCGCCGAGCTGGGGGAGGAACAGGGCGACCCAGATGGGGTTCAGGACGGGCTCCAGGTTGGAGAGGAGCACGGCGAAGATGGGGGAGACCTTGCCCATGGCGGCGGAGACGAAGTAATAGCCGCCGGCGAGGCAGACGCCCAGGCCCACGGCGGCCAGCCACTGGGTGGGCTGGGCGGACATGGCGGGGTCGAAGAAGCCGAACAGCGCCGAGGGCACGCAGAGCAGCAGGCCCAGATAGGAGTATTCGGCGGGGTTGGTGTCGGGCATGCGGGCGCAGAAGAACACCAGCGCGAAGGTGACGGCGGAGAGTATCGCCAATATGTTGCCCATCAGCCTCCCGCCGCCCATCTTGTCGGCGAAGCACAGCACCACGCCCACCATGATCAGCGCCGCGGTGATCACGCTGCGGAGGCTGGGCCGCTGCCCGTAGAACAGCCAGCTGAACAGTATCACGAAGCTGGGCGCGGCGTATTGCAGCACGATGGCGTTGGCGGAGGTGGTCAGCTTCATGGCCGCCATGTAGAGTATGCTGGTCAGCATCACCCCCAGCGCCCCCAGCACCGTGCCCTTGCTCATGCGCATCTTGAAGCTGCGGCGGGACAGGCCCATCAGGATCGCCGCCACCAGCGAGCGCACGCCGTTGATGGTCAGCGCGTTCCAGGGCAGCCACTTCCCCAGCACTCCCGCAAAGCTCCAGAAGATCGCCCCCAGCGCCACCTGTATCGCGCCGATGTGATTGTCTTTCATGTGTATGATCCTTCTTATTCAATGGATAATGACGGCGTTGTTCCGCTTGTTTACCGCCTTATTCAGCGAGTTCCGCAGGCATTCTCCATTCTCCATTCTCCATTTTCCATTCTCCATTCCCCTACGGGCTCCCGCTGCCAACTTAAAATTCTACCGTCCCAATGTGAACCTGTCAACGCGGGCGGCAAAATTAACATTCAACCTATTGACACGATGGGGATAATGCGCTATAACTGTATTGTGATCTTCGGGGCTGGGTGAAATTCCCGACCGGCGGTAAAGTCCGCGAGCCGTGTAAACGGCACGAACCGGTGTGATTCCGGTACCGACTGTAGAGTCAGGATGGAAGAAGATACATGCTGTCTGAATATGTTTCACGCCCCGGGACATAGGCCCGTGGGCGTGTTTTTTTGCGGGCGGACAGCGCAATTCAAGGAGGTATTTCCCATGACAGAAGCCAACCGTTCCACCCGCAAGCTGACCCTCACCGCCATGCTGGCCGCCATGGCCTACGTGGCCATGCTGATCACCCGGCCGCTGCCCCACGTGGCGGGCTTTCTGAGCTACGACCTGAAGGACGTGGTGGTGGCCATCGCGGGCTTCCAGCTGGGCGTGGCCCCGGCGCTGATCATCACGCTGGTGGTTTCGCTGATCGAGATGGTCACCGTCTCCACCACCGGCCCCATCGGGCTTCTGATGAACGTGCTGTCCACCGGGGCGTTCGTGCTGCCCGCCGCCATCATCTACAACCGCAACCGCACCCTCAAGAGCGCCGCCCTCGGCCTGGCCATGGGCACGCTGCTGATGACGGCGCTGATGCTGGCCTGGAACTACATCATCACGCCCCTGTACATGAACGTGCCCCGCTCGGTGGTGGCCGGGATGCTGATCCCCACCTTCCTGCCCTTCAACCTGGTCAAGGGCGGCCTCAATGCCGGCATCACCATGCTGATCTACAAGCCCGTCACCGACGCCCTGCGCCGCGCCGGCCTGCTGGCCCCCTCCGCGTCGGGCCACAAGGGCCGCGCCTTCAACCTCCCCGTCACCGCCGCCTCCATCTTCGTGGTCATCACCTGCGTGGCGGTGCTGGTGCTGATGAGTCGGTGACCGCGGCGTATCGTAGGTACGCTTTTTCAGGGCTCAGCTGATTCAGTCCTGTCGGTAAACAGGGATTTGTCAACAAGCGGAGAGTGGAGAGTTAAATAGCGTCAGCTGCTATTGTACTCTCCACTCTCCGCTTGTTGACTAAAAGGCCGCGGTCAGACGCCGTCCCTCACGCCGTGCCCCGACCAATGCCCAATGCCTTATCTCAAACCTCCGCGATGGTCTCCCCTTCGATCAGCTCCACGGGGTAGATGCTCACCCGGCGGGAGGACTTCTCCGACGAGTCGATCACCTCGATCAGGCGCTGGGCGGCCTTCCTGCCGATGACCTCGCTGCTCTGGCGGATGGTGGTCAGCCGCGGCGTCAAGGCCTGGGTCAGCGGTATGCCGTCGTAGCCCGCGAAGGAGATGTCCTCCGGGATGCGCAGCCCCAGCTCCCGCGCCGCCTCCTGCGCGCCCAGATAGGCCATGTCGTCCGGCAGCAGGATACAGGTGGGAGGCTCCGGCAGCCGCAGCAGCTCCTTCACCAGCCTGCGGGTCAGCGCGATGTCGTCGTATCGCCCCTCCCGCACATAGCCCTCCGGGATGGGCAGCGCCTGGTATCCCATGGTGTTGCGGAACTGGCTGATGCGCGTCCGGGTGACGATGGAGTTGTTCTGGCCGTGGATGAAGGCGATGCGCCGGTGTCCCCTGGACGCCGCGTATTCCACCAGCTTCTGCACGCCCGTCTCGTTGTCCGACAGCACCGCCGGCATGCCCTTGTAGAGGTGGTCGATGGTCACACAGGGGATGCCGCTTTCCGCCAGCGCCTTGAACTGCGGCGCGTCAAAGTCCACGCACACCATGCACACCCCGACCACGTTGCACTGGCGGCAGCGTTGAGCATAGTCGCCGCCCTCCTCGAGCACCGGGTTGATGAATGTGACGTTGCAGCCCCTCTCCTGGGCCTCCTCCCTGAAGGCGTTCAGTATCAGCACAAAGAAGGGATGCGTCAAGCCCCGCCCGCTTTCGTCCGCGTAGATGATGCCCAGATTGCGCATTTGCTCCGCCATGTCCCTTACCTCCCCCGCATTTCCTTAACTTAACGTTATCATTATAGCATAGCATGCCTTCATAGGCAAGACCTTGGCGGGCAATTATTAGGGAGCAGGGAGTAGGCAGTAGGCAGTAGGCAGTAGGGAGTAGGGAGTAGGGGGAGTTACGGCAAATGGACGGCGTTCCAGTGAAATGGAGCACGTCAAGCATCCCCGGAATATCCTCGGAAATAGCATCTAATCGGATAACTGTCCAGTCGCGGACTCCTTCCGACCCGCTTCGCGGCCCACCTCCCTCAAAGAGGGAGGCTTTTGGGATCACGTTCAGGCTCCCGCCCAGGCTCCCGTCCAGGCTCCCTCTCCGAGGGAGCTGTCAGCCGCAGGCTGACTGAGGGAGTCATCTCTGGGCGACTGAATAGTTACACAATCGGAATAAAAGAAAGGACCCGTTGCGCTTGAATCAGTGGCGCAACGGGTCCGAATACTACGCGCGGCAGCGATTGCCTCTGATGCAATCAGTACATGCCGCCCATGCCGGGGTTGCCGGCGGGCGCCGCCGGTTCCGGAGCGGGGATGTCGGTGACCAGGGACTCGGTGGTCAGCACCATGGCGGCCACGGAGGCGGCGTTCTGCAGGGCGGAGCGGGTGACCTTGGTGGGGTCGGCGATGCCGCGCTCCATCATGTCGGCGTACTCGTCCTTGGCGGCGTCGTAGCCGAAGGTCTGGCTCTTGCGGGACTTGATCTTCTCGACGATCAGGCTGCCCTCCACGCCGGCGTTCGCGGCGATCTGGCGGACGGGCTCCTCCAGGGCGCGCAGCACGATCTGCACGCCGGTGCGGACGTCGCCGGTGGTCTCGGAGACCAGCTTGGCCACGGACTTGGCGGTGTTCAGCAGCGCGCTTCCGCCGCCGGGCACGATGCCCTCTTCCACGGCAGCGCGGGTCGCGGCCAGCGCGTCCTCGATGCGCAGCTTGCGCTCCTTCATCTCGACCTCGGTCGCGGCGCCCACGTTGATGACGGCCACGCCGCCGGACAGCTTGGCCAGGCGCTCCTGGAGCTTCTCGCGGTCGTAGTCGGAGGTGGTCACCTCGATCTGGCTGCGGATGGAGGCGATGCGGGCCTTGATCTCGTCAGGCTGGCCGGCGCCCTCGACGATGACGGTGTTCTCCTTGTCGATCTTGACCTGGCGCGCGGAGCCCAGCATGTCGATGGTGGCCTCCTTCAGCTCCAGACCCAGCTCCTCGGTGATGACCTGGCCGCCGGTCAGGATGGCGATATCCTGCAGCATGGCCTTGCGGCGATCGCCGAAGCCGGGGGCCTTGACGGCCACGCAGGTGAACGTGCCGCGCAGCTTGTTCAGCACCAGGGTCGCCAGGGCCTCGCCCTCGACGTCCTCAGCGATGATGAGCAGCTTCTTGCCCTGCTGCACCACCTGCTCCAGCAGGCCGATGATCTCCTGAATATTGGAGATCTTCTTGTCGGTGATCAGGATGTAGGGATTGTCCAGGACCGCTTCCATCTTCTCCATGTCGGTGCACATGTAGGAGGAGGCGTAGCCGCGGTCAAACTGCATGCCCTCGACCACGTTCAGCTCGGTCTTCATGGTCTTGGATTCCTCGACGGTGATGACGCCGTCCTTGCCGACCTTCTCCATCGCGTCGGCGATCAGATGGCCGACCTCCTCGTCGCCGGAGGAAATGGCCGCCACCTGGGCGATCTCCTGCTGGCTCTCGATGGGCTTGGACATGGCCACCAGCGCCTGCACGGCGGTCTCCGTCGCCTGCTCGATGCCCTTCTTGATGACCATCGGGTTCGCGCCCGCGGCCACGTTCTTCAGACCCTCGTGGATCAGCGCCTGCGCCAGCAGCGTCGCGGTGGTGGTGCCGTCGCCGGCCACGTCGTTGGTCTTGACGGAAACCTCGCGCACCAGCTGCGCGCCCATGTTCTCAAAGGGGTCCTCCAGCTCGATCTCCTTGGCGATGGTCACGCCGTCGTTGGTGATCAGCGGAGCGCCGAACTTCTTGTCCAGCACCACGTTGCGGCCCTTCGGGCCCAGGGTGATCTTTACGGTATCGGCCAGCGCGTCGATGCCGGTCTGCAATGCCTTGCGAGCTTCCTCGCCATATTTGATCTGCTTCGCCATTTTTATAGCCTCCAATAATACTCAAACGATGAATAGAACTTGTAACAGGCTCCCTCCCTGAGGGAGCTGGCAGCCCGCTGGGCTGACTGAGGGAGTCCTCCCTGAGGGAGCTGGCAGCCCGCAGGGCTGACTGAAGGAGTTCCCCGGTCTTATTCCACCACGGCCAGGATGTCACTCTGGCGCACGATGATGTACTCCTCGCCCTCCAGCTTGACCTCGGTGCCGGCGTACTTGCTGTAGATGACCTTCTGGCCCTCGGCCACGTGCATCACGATCTCCTTGCCGTCCACGTTGCCGCCCGGACCCACTGCCAGGACCTCCGCCATCACGGGCTTCTCCTTGGCCGAATTCGTCAGGATGATGCCGCCGCGGGTGGTCTCCTCCGCTTCCAGGTTCTTGATGACCACGCGGTCACCCAAAGGCTTGATCTTCATATCATTACCTCCCAGGTCTGATGATTGATGTTGGGGTTGTTAGCACTCTTAATTTTCGAGTGCTAACCCTTGCAGAGGATAGTTTAACCGTTTTATATGGGAAAATCAAGGGTGTAGACCCTTTATTTAGCGTTAAATATTGGTAAACCCCGTGCCTCAATGGCAGAAATTCGACATTTATACCCCAGGCTTTACAATCGTAATACTTTGTGTTATACTTGTCTGGGGTGAGAGCATGCGCATCGAATGGGATGACAACAAGAATGTGATCAACAAAAGAAAGCATGGCATCAGCCTCGAGGCCGCGGCATATGTGTTCGATGACGAATACCGTATTGAAATCATCGACGATCGGCACAGTGCGGAGGAGCTGCAGTACATCACCATTGGCAAGGTTCGGAGCGTTCTCTTTGTCGTCTACACGCAACGAGGGGAAACCTCCAGATTGATCTCAGCCCGAATGGCCACTCCGGCGGAAAGGAGAATGTATTATGGGCAGTTTGATTATTCATAAGGGCATGAAGCCTACAGAAGCGCATATTCAGGAGATCGAGCAGGCGGCGGCGCTGCCGATTGTGTTTGACGAGGATTGCCCGGAGCTGTCCGAGGAGCAGCTGAGCCGCATGGCCGCCATCGCGCGCGACAGGCGCAGCCATCAGAAGAAGCCCGTGGTCTCCCTGCGCATCTCTCCGGAAACGCTCAGAAAGGCGAAGGCCACGGGCAAGGGCTATACGGGCTTCCTCAGCCGCCTGCTGGACAACGCCATCAACGACTCGGACATGGTTTCAAGAAGTCTATAGTGCGAAAGAGGAGGTGTCCCCATGGACAAATGGGATCGGCGGTTCATGGAGCTGGCGGGGGTCATCGCCAGCTGGGCCAGCTGTTACAAGGCCAATCGCAAGATCGGGGCGGTGATCGTGAAGAACAAGCGCATCGTCACCACCGGCTACAACGGCGCCCCGGCGGGCATCAAGACCTGCGTGGAGCGGGGCGAGTGTCTGCGGGAGAAGCTGGGGATTCCCTCGGGCACCCGGCACGAGCTGTGCTACGCGGTGCACGCCGAGCAGAACGCCATCATCCAGGCGGCGCGGCTGGGCAGCTCCATCGACGGCGCCACGCTGTACTGCACCCACCAGCCCTGCGTGCTCTGCGCCAAGATGATCGTCAATGCCGGCATCAAGCGCGTGGTCTACCGGGAGGGCTACCCCGACGACTTCTCCATCCAGATGCTCACCGAGGGCGGCGTGACGCTGGAACGGTACGAGGACGGGGAAAATTAGGAATGAGGGTAACTGTTCAGTATTGCGGCAAATGGGGAGTTGGCGGTGATAATGAGGAATTAGGAATGAGGAATTAGGAATTATAAATGGCTCGGCTGCGTAGGAGCGGTGATGCGCCGCCCGCCAGGCAGTACGTATTGTTTCGATATATGGCGGGCGGCCATTGATCGTTCCAACAACGCGCGGCAGCTGCTATTCATTCCTAATTCCTAATTCCTCATTCCTAATTCTCCCCGCCAAATCCCTGCTTATCGAGGCAGGATTAAACAGATACGAATGAGGCCTGAAACAGCCGCCGCCGTCCCCGCGTATCCAGGCTATTTTTAATTCCTAATTCCTCATTCCCAATTCCTAATTGTCATCTCCACACCGACCGCGTCTGCCGTCCCTGCATCATATCCGTCCAGGGCTTGGGGTCCTCGATGATCCTTGCCATGCCGCGGGCGGCGCAGGTGGCGGGGGCGTCGGCGACGCGGCAGGGGATGCCCAGGGCCTGGCCCAGGCGGCGGTCCAGCTCGGTCATGGAGGCCCCGGCCCCGGCCAGCACCATGCCCGCGTCGTTGAGGTCGGCGGCCAGTCCCTCGGGGGCGGCGTCCACCACGGCGGCGCACATCCGGGCGATCTCGGACACCACGTCCTCGCAGGCGTCCAGCACGGGCTGGGTCTCCACGTCGAAGGTCATGGGCAGGCGCTGGGCCATGCTGATGCCGACCATGTGCATGATGATGTCCTTGGGGGCCTTGTCGGGCAGGGCGTTGCCCAGCGTGTGCTTGATTTCCGCCGATGCCGCCCAGCCGATGCGGTAGCCGAACTTCACCCGCATGATGCTGCGGATGCGCTCGTCGATGCGGTTGAGGCCGTAGGGGAGGTAGCCGTAGGCGGCCACGCGCCCGTATGTAAACAGCGTGGCGGACACCTTGCCCGCGCCCACGTCCACCAGCAGCCTGCCCTCGGGGGCGGTGATGTCCAGCCCCGCGCCCAGGGCCGTGGCCACGTCGGAGCGCACCAGCAGGGCCTCCGCCGCGCCGGCCTCGATGGCGGCGTTCAGCAGGGCGTCGCGCTGCACCGGGCGGGCGAAGGGCTGGCAGGCGATGATCGCGCCGTAGTGCCGCCGCAGCTTCAGGGCGTCCGAGCGCTGGAACAGCCAGTGGAACAGCCGCTCGGCGTAGAAGCTGCTCTCCAGCACTCCGTCCGACAGCGGATAGTGCACCGACACCCCCTCGCACGTGCGCCCGATCAGCCGCTGGGCGATCTCTCCCGCGCAGATGGGCGAAACCTTCCCCTCCCGGAAGGCCATGCACGCCGGCATGTCCAGCACAGGCCCGTTCTTCAGCTCCGCCACCCGCACGTTCTGCGTGCCCAGATCGATCCCCACGTCCCAACGCATACTTCCATCACCTCGTCCCCCTATTATAGCATATAAACGCCGCTGAATTGGGAAGAATGTTTGACGGGGGAGTGGAGAATTGGGAATGGGGAATGGGGAATGGGGAATTGGGAATTGAAGATGGCCGCTGCCGCGCGCGCTGTTGGTAACGACGCGGTCAGCCCGGCAGGCGGCGCATTGCCACTCCTGCGCCGCCAGGCCATTCATAATTCCCAATTCCCCATTCCCAATTCCCAATTGAAAAAACTGGAGGTTTTTTCTTGAAGAGTCTGTTTCACAGGTACCGCGAGCAGATCAGCTACCTGTTTTTCGGGGGCGTGACCACGCTGGTGAACATCGGGGTGTACGGAGGACTGCACACGCTTCTGGGGGTGCACAGCGACCTCGCCAATGTGATCGCCTGGGCGATCTCGGTGGCGGTGGCGTATCTGACGAACCGGCGCTGGGTCTTCCAAAGCCGCAGCCGCGGCCGCGCAATGCTCCGGGAGCTGGGGACCTTCGTGGGCGGGCGGCTGCTGACCGGGGTCATGGACCAGGCCATCATGCACGTGGCGGTGGAGATCGTCGGGCCGCGGCTCATCCCCGAGGGCCTGCGCCGCATCTGGGACCTGGGCGTCAAGCTGGCCTCCAACGTGCTGGTGATACTGCTCAACTATATCCTGAGCAAGAAGGTCATTTTCAAGAGGGAAGAACATTAGAAAGCGGAGAGCGGGGCGCTGAACGGCCCTCTCTCTCCGCTTTTCACCAAAGGACTCAATTGTTCCCGAGCAGCTTGTACAAGAGTTTGTACAGCGTCGCGGCCTCGTCGGGCTCGAGGCTGACGCACGCCGCCATCTGCTCGGGGACCCGGGCGGCGGCGGTCCTGAGCGCCTCACCCCTGGGGGTGAGGGTCACCACCAGGTTGCGCTCGTCCTGGGGATCGCGGGCGCGGTCCACCAGGCCCTTCTCCTCCAGCTTCTTCAGCACCGGGGTCAGCGTGCCGGAATCCAGGCGCAGCTTCTCCCCCAGCAGCTTGGAGGTGACCTGCCGATGCTCCCAGAGCACCATCATGGCGATGTACTGGGTATAGGTCAGGTCGATCTCGTCCAGAAAGGGCTTGTAGCGCTTGACGATCTCCCGCGCGCAGGCGTACAGCGGGAAGCACAGCTGGTTCTCCAGCTTCAGCGCGTCGTAATTCACAGCTGTGCCCTGGCGAAGGCGGCGGCCTTCGCGCAGTCCTCGGCGTTGGGCCTGCCCCGATGCAGCATCAGAAACGCGCCGGGACAGTGGAAATAGGCCTCGGACACCTGCACGCCCATGTCCTCCGCCGCGGCCTTGAGCCGGGTGTGAGTGGACTTGCCGGAGGCCGAGGTGGACAGCACCACCAGCCTGCCGATGTCGCGGGCGTTCTGCTTGACGTAGTTCAGCACCGCCTTGTCCGGGCTCCCGCCGTAAACGCTGGCGCACAGAAACACCACGTCCGCGCGGCCCTCCACCGGCTCCTCCACGGACTTCGCCCGCACGTCCAGCGCCTTCGCCACGGCCTCCGCCAGACGCTTCGTGTTGCCGCCGCGGCTCAAATAACGCACCTCAACGCTCATCCCGCGGTCACCTGCGATTCATCATAGGCCTTGCGAACCGCCCGGGCCAGCTGGTCCGCGCAGGAGGTGGGACGGCGTCCGCACAGATTGCCCTTCAAATATTCCTCGATCTTCTCCACCGTCCAGCCGTCGACCAGCTTGGAGATGGCCTTCAGATTCCCGTTGCAGCCCCCGATGAACTCGATGTTGGAAACCACGTTGCCGTCCAGATCGAAGTTGATCATCTGGCTGCACGTCATCTCAGTGGGATAATTATACCGCATGTCAAAAACTCCTTGTGCTTTATTAAATTGGACACAATTAATTATAGCACCCTTCCGGCCCCGTGTCAAGCCTCCACGGAAGGCCGTTTTACGAATCGTAGAAATGCTGTCCGTCCTCGGTGACGAGCCGCTCCGTCCTGGGGTATTCAAACGTCTCGGGCCTGTCGACGTTGGCGGCGAGGTAGTCCGCGAACCGGGCCGCGTACCACTTCGCCATGCCCAGATTGTGCATGAGGTAGTGGCCGCAGTTCTCGGGCGACGTGCCGGGAACGGTCTGGGCGTCCTCCACGGCGCGGAAGGCGCGCAGGACCAAATCGAATATCTCCCGCGGCGGGCGGCTGCCCTTGAGGATCAGGTAAAAGCCCGTCAGACACCCCATCGGGCCCCAGTAGATGATCTCGTCCTTCCAGTCGGGATCGTTGCGCAGATAGGTCGCGATGATGTGCTCCAGGGAGTGCATGGCGCCCACGTCCACGGCGGGCTCCCTGTTGGGCCGCGTGAGCCTCACGTCATAGGTCGTGACCGTGCCGCCTCCCACGGTATCCGTCCGGCTGGTAAATATGCCCGGAACGATGGCCCTGTGATCGACGGAAAAGCTGGGAATCAGGTCCATGAAAATATCTCCTTTCGCGGTCTGTATGGACATCTGGGCTCAAAGCGCTCCCACGATGGCGTTCAGCAGGTCGTCGAATTCCTCGAAGGCCTGGAGGTCGGGGTTGTCCTTCTTGATCTGCTCGGTGGAGCGGAAGAGGAACCCGGCCTTGCTCTGGCGGATCATGCCCAGGTCGTTGTAGCTGTCGCCGCAGGCGATGGTGTCGAACCCTGCGGACTGGAGCGCCTTGACGGTGGTGAGCTTGGACTGGGGCACGCGGATCTTATAGCCGGAGATCATGCCGTCGGGAGCGACCTCCAGGGCGTTGCACAGCAGCGTGGGCCAGCCCAGCTTGGCCATCAGGGGCTTGGCGAACTGGGTGAAGGTGTCGGAGAGGATCACCGCCTGGGTGGTCTCGCGCAGCTTGTCCAGGAACTCACGGGCCCCCGGCAGCGGGTCGATCTTGGCAATGGTGGCCTGGATGTCCCGAAGCCCCAGCCCGTGCTCCCGCAGGATGCCCAGCCGCCACTTCATCAGCTTGTCGTAGTCCGGCTCGTCGCGGGTGGTGCGGCGCAGCTCGGGGATGCCGCTCGCCTCCGAAAACGCGATCCATATCTCGGGCACCAGCACGCCCTCCAGATCCAGGCAGACGATGTTCAAATCGCTCATATCCATATCCTCCGTAATCAAGTATCCGCCGCCATTATACCACAACCCCGCCGCCATTCGCAATAATGGAACAATCATTAACAATCCTGCAACAACGACGCCGGGGTTTGATGTTATAATGAATTGATTATTATTCAGTATGCCCGATAAAAAGGCATGTACCAAAGAGTGGAGAGTTGTGCGGCATGCTGACGCGCCTTCCGTCAAACCGCGCCAGCCGCTGTTAAACTCCCCACTCCCGGTGCTTTCAAAAACTGCTTTATATCCGCAGGACCGACCAGTCAACAATGGGTAATTATACAGGAGAGCGGCGAATGACGCAGGAAAAGGCGAAGAAGCGTGCGGCGGCGGAGCCCGAGGCCGTAAAGAAGGGCCGGCACGCGGCGGGCGGGGCGAAGAAGCCGAGCGACAGCAAGGCGAAGAAGCCGGGCGTCGGCGAGACGTCAAAGGCAGAAGCCAAGAAGTCCGCGGTGAAGAAGGCGTCCGGGAAGAAGGGCGTCAAAAAGGCGTCCCCGGCAAAGGGCAAGCGGCGCGCAACGGGCAAAAGGCGGCAGAAGCTGACCGTCAAGACCGCATTGAAGCGGCTGGGGCTGTCGGCGGCAACGCTGGTGATCCTGGTGCTGGTGGCGGCGCTGGGCGCGGGGCGGGTGGCCTTCAAGGGACCGTCCCAGTCGCTGGGCGACCTGCTGACGGTGTCGATGCTGGAGACCAGCGCGCTGAAATTCGTGCCCCGGATCTACTACAACAACGACGAGATGGAGGCCATCGTGGCCCGCAACTCCGTGGACAGCGGCTCCAGCGAGACGGACACCTCCATGATCGTCATCGCCGGCCCCACCCCGGAGCCGGGCAGCGAGGCGGCGCTGGCGGCCACGCCGCCGCCCACCAATCTGCTGGTGTCCGGGGACGGCATCGAGATCTTCGACGTGGAGGGCGCGACCTACAACGGCTGGATGATGGTGGTGCAGGACCCCTCCCGCGTGATCACCGGCGTGTGCCGGGAGAACTTCAACTCCAAGCCGGGGCTTGAGCTGTACGAGATCGCCGAGCGCTACGACGCCATAGCTGCCATCAACGGCGGCGGCTTCTCCGACAGCGGCGGCGTCGGCAACGGCGGCATGCCCACGGGGCTGGTGATCTCCAACGGCGAGGTGCTCAACAAATCCGGCGGCTCCTCCGACCACAACGTGGTGGTGGGCTTCAACCAGGACAACGTCATGGTCATCGGCGAGATGAGCTCTACCAAGGCGCTGGAGAAGGGCATCCGCGACGCGCTGGCCTTCGGGCCTGCCCTGGTGGTCAACGGCGAGGCCGCGCGGGTCAAGGGCTCCTCCTCCGGCCTCAACCCCCGCACCGCCATCGGCCAGCGGGCCGACGGCGCGGTGCTGATGCTGGTCATCGACGGGCGCCAGGCCTCGTCCCTGGGCGCGACCTACGCCGACCTCATCAGCGTCATGCTGGAGTACGGCGCGGTCAACGCCATCAACCTGGACGGCGGCTCCTCCTCCCTGATGTACTACGACGGCGAATACCTCAACAAGGGCGTCATACTGACCGGCTCCCGCAAGATGCCCACGGGCTTCGTGGTGAAGCGGTGACGCCCGCGCAAGGCAGACCACTCCGATCAACAAAAAAGGCAGACGACCCTATGGAAGAGAATAAGAACATCCAACAGCCCGGTCCCATCGACATCCCGGACGCCGCGCAACCGACGCGAACCGATTCGGCGGCAAAGCCCAGGCCCGCGGCAGCAAAGCCCAAGGCCGCGGCGAAGCCCGGGGCGGCGGCAAAGCCCAGGCCCGCGGGGACGGCTCCCGCGAAAAAGGGTGCGAAGAAGGCCGTCAAAAGGAAGCCCGCTCCGGCCGCGCAGGAGGACGACCTCCCGGTGTGGCTCCAGAAGGTGGTGGACTGGGCTGCCGACCTTCCCGAGAAGCTCAAGCGCCTGCCCGGCAAGCTGAAGACGCTGCCCGGAAAATTCCGCAAGCTCTGGGGCAGCTGGTTCTACCGGGTCTACTTCCCGCTGGTGGCGCTGGCGCTGATCGCCATGATCATCGGCTGGCGCTGGCTGGACGGCTTCGCGGCGGACTATGAATCGGCCCAGCCCGTCCACGTGGCGGACCAGGTGGCGGCGCTGTTTGCCCAGGGCGACTACGACCGCCTCTACGAGCTGGACGCCGCCGCCCAGGAGCTGTCCGGGGGCGACCGCGCCTTCTACGTGGACAGCCTGTCCCAGCTGGCGGCGGGCAAGAGCGTGGACTGCATGCAGGCGTTCTCCTCCAACAAGGACGTGCTGAACTACACCGTCACCCTGGACGGCCAGAAGTTCGCCAGCTTCACCCTGGTGCCCAGCGGCCAGACCACCGCCCACAACAACACCCTTTGGCGGCTGGGCACGGTGACCACCCACGTGGCGCTGGAATCCCAGGTGACCCCCGCCGACCCGAACATGGCCCCCTACCGGGTGCGGGCGCTGCCCGAGTACGCCGTGACCGTGGACGGCAGGCCGCTGAGCGCCGAGGACGTGACCCAGACCGGCATCGCGCTGCTGCCCGAGGACTTCCTGCCCGAGGGCGTCACCGCGCCCACGCTGACGGAATACGGCTTCTATTCCGAGAACGACGTCCCCCAGATCGCCGTCGCCGCCCCCGACGGGACCGCACTGACCCCCGTGGAGGAGACCCCGGGCATCTGGGTGTGCGGTCCCCGGGAGGACGAGGCCATGAAGGCCCAGTTCACCGAGGGCATCGTCAAGACCGCCCAGCGCATCGCCAAGTACACCACCCAGGACGTCTCCCGCAACGCCGCGCTGGACAACGTGCTCTCCGGCTCCCCCGCCGAGGAGACCATCAAGAAGTTCAACAACGGCTGGGCCCCCTCCCACAAGGAGGAGCGCTTCGAGGATATGGAGGTGTCCGACTTCTGGGTGCTGTCCGAGGACTGCCTGGTGTGCCACGTCAAGTTCACCTACATCCTCACCTCCCGACGCCAAAACAACTACCCCTACCCCACCGATTACACCTTCTGCGTCCTCCGCCGCAACGGCGAGGGCAGGCTGTATAATCTGCTGTTCCATTGATATGGAGCCCTTCGGGCGAAACGCCCGAAGGGCTCCAATTTGTTCACAAAAAACACAAATTACACAGTAGACGCGCATATGAAAGCATGTTATAATTAAGGTGATAAAGTATATAGTAGGGCAAAGTATGCCCATTTGCATAACGGGCGGGAAAAATGGCCCGCCTCCCACGGGGTCAGCCGGCGTTTTTGCGCATAGTATGCGCGGGAGGGCCGCGTCCTCCGGGGGACAGAGAGCGAGGTTGCCTATGAAAAACATTACATATAATACAGACAGGGCAGAGCGCCTGTCGCGGCAGCGGCAGGCGGGCCTTGCCGCGCCCGTGAACGGGCGGGCGGTGAAGCGGTGGCTGAGCCTGCTGCTGATCTTCACCCTGCTGTTCAACGGCTTTGCCCTCGCCCCCACCGAGGCCGCCGCCGAGATGGACCCGGCGGTGACGGAGCTTCACGAGTTCCAGCTGGACGGCACCCCGGAGCCGGAGGGCAGCGCCGGGGCGGACGATGCCTACACCTTCCTGCTGGGCAACCGCGAGGCCGTGCTGCTCAGCGAGGTCCTGCAGACCGTGCAGCTGCCCCTGCCGATGGAGGAGATCCAGCTGGTGGGCCAGCTGGGCACCGCGGAGAACCAGGCCGAGCAGCTGCTCATCGAGCCGATAGAGGAAAACGGCCTGGTCACCGACTACCGCATCCACGTGTTGAACGACTTCGCCGAGGCCGGTCTGGCCGTCTACACCGCCGACAGGCTCTACAGCATCCGTCTCACCGAGGCCATCGCCCCCGACGACGCCACCCAGGCGCTGGACGACTTCGAGCTGGACGCCGAGGCCGGGCCGGACGCCGTGGAGGAGGCCCCCGTCTACGCCTATCGTCTGGGCGACAGCTCTGTCCTATTGAGCGACATCCTGGCGGCGGTGGGCCTGGCGAACGTCGGGGCGCAGTCCGTGGCGCTGCCCGGCACCGAGAACGGGGACGCCCCTGCCCTGTCCGTGGAGCCCGCGGAGGGCGACTACATCATCACCGCCCTGCGCGACTTCGCCGAAGCCCGGCTGGTGGTCTACACCGCCGAGGGCATGTATGAGCTCATCCTGCTGGACGGCATCGCCCCCGCGGCGACCGCCATGCCCGCCGTCACGCCCGAGCCCGCAGCCACGCCCGAGCCCGCCGCGGTTCCCGCTGTGACCCTCGAGCCCACGCTGACCCCCGAACCGCTGGAGACCCCCGAGGCGGCCGTCATCGCCGAAGCGCCGCTTCAGGAGGTCATCTCCGAGCCGGAGGTCACCGCCGTCGAGGACGAGACCGTCTACGAGGTCGCGCCCGAGGCGCTGGACCCCACCCTGATCGTCATCGGCCCCGCGCTCGCCGCGGAGCCCATGCTGAGCAACGGCGACATGCAGCCCCGCCGCGCCAGGGCCCGCGCCGCCGCCGGTCACGACACCGAGCATCTGCGCCTGTCGCTGGTGGGCGGCGCGGAGGCCACGGTGAGCCTGCGCCCCACGATGGTCGACATCGCGCGGCATCAGCTGATGGTGGAGGCCTATGAGATCGCATCCCACGACGCCTGCAACGGCATCGAGGCTGCGCTGACCCGCCTGCCCCAGCTGGCCGAGGGCGAATATCTGTCCCTGTACGGCATCGAAAACGGCGCGCTGTCCGAGTTCCCCGTGCTGGAGAAGCTGAACCCCGGCGACAGCTTTACCTTTGACCCGGCCCAGTGGGAGGGCTTTGCCCTGGTGAAGCTGGGCCTGTCCGAATACCAGGTCGCCCCGGTGGCGCTGGACGACGCGCTGATCGTGCTGTCGGGCGCTCTGCCCGTGGACGCGGCGGTAACGCTGATCCCCGCCGAGGACGACGCCGAAAACAGCCTGCTGGCCTGCGCGCTGGCCGTCGCCGACCCGGAGGGCCAGCCCTTCGCGCCCCGCGCCGACGCCCCCGTCACCGTCAGCATCCACAGCGAGGCCATCCGCGCCGCGCTGGACATGGGCAGCGCGGTGGAGGTGCGCCGTCTGGACACCGACGAGGCCGTGGAGGTCGTCAGCGCCGGGGACGACGCCGTCACCTTCCTGGCCGACGCGCTGGAGGCCGCCTATGCCGTGCGCGAGATCGTGCTGGAGAAGCAGCTCGAGGCCTCCGACGGCAACACCTACGCCGTCACCGTCGCATACGACACCGCCACCGGCATCCCGGCCGACGCCGCGCTGGACGTGCGGGAGCTGTCCGGGGACGAGCGGGAGGCCTACCTTGCCCGCGCCATCGAGGCCCTCGACGCGGACACCCTCGACTACGCCCGCTTCTTCGACATCACCCTGCTTGGCCCGGACGGGACGCACTACCAGCCCAACGACCAGGTCACCGTGACCATCCGCCTGCTGGACGAGACCCGCGACTTCGACGCGCTGAGCGTGCTGCACTTCGGCGAGGAGACCGAACGCATCGCCGCCGACGTGGACGGCGCGAGCGTCACCTTCCAGGCGGACAGCTTCTCGGTCTACGCCATCACGGACCCGGTGGTCTACCACTACACCTACCGCTTCTTCGTGCCCACCGACACCACCCAGACCCAATACGAGGAATACAAGATCTGGACCGACAGCGGCGAAGCCACCTTCACCCAGATCATCAAGGCGGGGGAAAAGCTGGTCACCCCCCAGCTGCCCTCCATTAAGGACGCGCCCAATTCCACCTTCACCGGCTGGTTTGAGGAGCAGGCCTATTCCGGCAATACCACCAGTCATACGGCGCTGAAGGACACGCCCTTCGACTTCGACAACGACATCCCCCAGACCTTCACCGAAAGCAGGGAGATCCACCTCTTCGCGGTGTTCTCCAACTATGCCTATGTCATCTTCCACGAGCAGTATCACGGCAACACCTGGCCCGTCACCGAGACCCGGCGCGGCGTGCTGCAAAACGGCCGGACCACCATCGCCATCGACGACGTGACCGTGGCCTACGACGATTCCAGCGCCAGTCAGAGCAGCGACGAATCCACCGCTCCCGCCATGGCCTTCCGCGGCTGGGCCCAGCTCACCGCCGAACAGCTGGGCGACCAGACCTTCATTCCCGAGAGTACGCCCCGTGTGACCAGTCCCATCACCATCACCGGCAATGTGGATCTCTATCCCGTGTTCGTCCACATCGACTGGCTGACCTTCATCTCCGGACCCTCCGGGTCGGGGGCCACCTACTTTGCCCCGAAATTCTTCTACAACGACGAAGCCCTCGAAAGCCTCGCCGACTATATCCCCGAGCGCAAGGGCTATACCTTCGCCGGCTGGTACGCCGACGAGGCCTGCACCGTCCAGCTCTCCGACGCCAGCGGCGCGCTGACTCCCAGCACCGACCTCTCCGACGTGGATGGCCTCGCCTGGAACGACGGCAAGCTCAAGCTGGATAAAAACGTGAGCATCTATGCCGGTTGGACAGAGGCCCCTACAAAGTATTCGGTAATAATCTGGCGTCAGAATTTCGATGGGACAGACTATGATTTTGCAGAAAGCTTTGTAGTAGAAAATGTGAGTACGGGCATTACTGCGACAGTTTCGGATCAATATAAGAATCTGACAAATAATACAAATTATACCGCTCTTCATCCAGGTGTTGTTATATCGGCAGAAAACCCAAATCCATACGCTGGATTTAGTTTTGATCATTGTGACGATGGAAAAATTGTAGAGGGCAATGGTTCAACGGCATTAAACGTATACTATTCTCGAAATGAGCATACTTTGACGTTTGTGGTTTATACCTATACACGAATCTATAGTCCGTCTACAACCAGTAACGATATATACGGTTACATTGATAGTATAGGTAATTATGTAAACCTTGAGTATCGTAATTGGAGATGGCAGTTTTATTATAATAATGATTATTACTGGTATTCTTATTATGGAAACGGCTATTATTATACGAAACAGGAAAGCACTGTAAAGACCATTAATGGTTTATTCGGTGAAAGTGTTAGCTCTTATTTCCCGATTGTAGGAACAGATGGGACTACCTATACTGGTTATACATGGACGGCAACGGATACATCTGTTTATGGATATGTATTATCTACGATCGAAACGATGCCCGATGCGGACGTCACCTTTATAGGTTCAAGTCGTGGAACCACTAACAGAATCTATTACTATGTTGAAATAGGAGATGAATCAGAAGCTGATGGCCGCACTACACGGACATTCAATGGAAAGCTGTATGCGCTTTACAAAGAACCAGTGTACCATAGCTATAATTTTATAACATTTGATGAAGAATACCATCCTATAGACGGATATATCCGCATACGAACAAACGCCGAGCCTTACTTTGGTGAGTATGGCAGTTATTTGAATAGCAACTCTACGTTCCAAAATGAGAATATGGCACCCATTGGTGGACGTACAGTGGACAGAACGACAGAAGCGAATGTAAACTACCTTTACTATGATCGTGAAACGTATGCTATAACATTTACGGATTCTTATTCAGGTCAGAATCTTGTAAATCCGATTTCTGTCAAGTACAAGGAAACGATTGAGGAATATGTGCCAGATGATCCTGAGTCTGAACGCGGTGGATATAGCTTTAGCGGTTGGTATGCTGATAAGGCATGTACTACACGGGTATTCTTCACGAAAGAAGAATATGATGCGTCTTCATTGCAGAACAAATCTCTGCTTGAAAACATGCCATCCAAGAATCTGCAAATCTTCGCAGGTTGGGACGCCAATTATTATCTGATCCAGCTCGACCCCAACGGCGGCGAATATCCTGCCGACAGCAACTATTCCACCTGGTTCTGGAAGCAGTACGGCACCGCGGAGCAGGTCACCGAATACAAGCTGACCACCCGCGACTTTGTGGAATCCCTGGACGGCGACTGGTATTACGCGGTGCGCGACAGGGCGTTTTACGGGCTGTCGGATGCGTGGGATTCCCGCGAGGACGGCATCGCCAACCGCAGGGCCTACTATACCCAGGACATCAGCGACCCCGCCATCGTCGATCTGAACACCCGCTACACCCAGCTGGAGGACGCATACCGCTATGCCAACTGGTACGAGGTGCTCTATGACGCCGACGGCAACGAGACTGGCGAGCAGCTCTACAACTTCGCCACCCGCATCGACCACGACATGACCCTGCGCCTGCACTGGAAGCAGGTGGGCACCTACTACATCCGCTACGACGCGGGCGACGGCACCCTGGACGGCAACGACAACAACGAAGAGGTCTTCAGGATCCTGGACGACGCCGACTACGCGGACCACTCCGACATGGTCGTCACCCGCACAGCCAACCCGCCCGAGGGCTATAACTTCGTGGGCTGGCGCGTCAGCGGCGGGGACGGGACCGTCTACTTCCCCGGCACGTCCTTCGAGTTCCAGTCGAAGTACGCCCGGGCGGAGGTCGTGAACGGCGAGACGCGCAGGTATCTGATCCTCGAGGCGGTGTACAGTCAGGTGGGCACCGCGAAGATCATCTACGACGCCAACGGCGGCAGCCTCGCGGAGACCGCCAATCCCGGCGCGCCCACCGACGTACCCGCCCCGGCGGTCAGGGTGGTCGCGGACACCGAGGCCGACACCCTCACCGTGAGCAACCTGGTGAACAACTCCGGCATCCGCCTCTCCGACGGCACGGGCTTCGCCTTTGAAAACGCGGAGCTGGCGGGCTGGAACACGGAAAGGGACGGCAGCGGCGACCACTTCGACCTCGGCGGCTATTACTACGTGGACACCGAGGAGCCTGTGACCCTCTACGCCGAGTGGAAGGTCAAGGTCTGGTATCATCTGAACCATACGGACACCAGCTGGGGCGGCACCTGGGACAGCAGCGTCTATACCCATGACGACGCGCGCGATCTGTACTACCAGACCGTGCTGGTCAACAACGCCGTCGCCGCGCCCTCTGTGGTGCCGCAGTACACCGGCGCGGAGAACCTCACCTTCCACTACTGGATGGATGAGCGCTATTCGGACCAGTTCATCCCCTACAATTTCTCCGATCCCGTGACCCGGGAGCTGCACCTGTTCGCCTATTGGGACGCGCCCATCCAGCTGACGATCCACGCGGTGGACGCCTCAGCGGAGACGCTTGTCCAGCGCGACGATCCCTGGCGTATAAAGGCGGCCATCGAGCTTCACTCCAACGACGCAGGCGTCGCGGTGGCTGATATCGCTGCGAGCACCGCTTATCTGTCCGTACCCGATACCCATACATTCGCTTTCGCGGCCATCAAGCGCGCCACCTCGGAGCTGTCCGCGCTGAGCGAGGAGGACGCCGTCACCCGGGTGTACTTCAACGTCCGGGAGCGCCGCGTCTATGTCAAATACGCGGATGCCGGCAAGCCCGACGCGCCGCTGCCCGACGCGGACGAGCTGTATTTCGTGTACTTTGAAGACCCCAAGACGCTGAATATCGGCTACAAGTCCATGGACACCAATGGCGCGCTGAGCAATGTGACGGTGGCCGCCGACGCGCCGAAGACGGCCTCCGCGGGCGAGTACGACATGACCGGTAATGTGACCTCGCCGAAAGTCTGGGCGACCAACGCCTCGGAGTATCCGTTCTACGCCTTCGCCATCGGCGATAAAAACGCCGCTGCCGAAGGAAACCTCCACTTCGTCACCTCCCCCGCCAGCACGGATACCTCCCGGCCCAGCCTGCGGGTGCGGAATACCTGGAGGGGCTTCCAGTATTCCACCGACGGCGGCGCGACCTGGACCGCCTGCGGCTATGACATCCAGCTCTACGTGGTGTACTTCAAATCCCAGCCCACCATCATCACCCTTCAGGAGCTGACCCGCGGCACCGAGGCGGATATGAGCGAGGCGTTTGAGTATACGGTTGTGGTGAAGCAGGTCACAACAACGTATACGCAAACTGAACGCTATACAAGAAGGAACGGGCAGTATAGACTTGATGATACTGAAACATCCCCGGAGAGTACTGAAAACCAGACAACAACAGTAAAGTATTATCTTTCTGACGGGAATCTGGAAACAATAACCGCATTGTACAATCATGCGAAGGTTCTTACAGGGCAAGAGTATACGACAAATAATGGATACTACTTCTATAGTAATTACACGATCACCGAATCTTACCAGACCGTCACCATCACCCAAACCCCCAAGACCGGTTTTGTGACGGACAACGCGAGCGAAGGCGGCACGAAGACCAGCAATTATGTCTGGACCTACACCACCTCCGCCAACAGCACCGACCAGACCGTCACCTTCACCAACACCCACACCCCGCTGACCGTGGAGGCGCACGTGGCCCTGGCGGTCAACGGCGGCATCGAAAACCGCGACACCCCCCTGAGGACCGCGACGGCGGACGACTATACGCTGTCCCTGCCCCTCGGCGGCACGGTCACCGTGAACGCCGCCGCCCTGCCCCTTATCTTCAACGGCGACAGCGCTGTCTACACGCTGGCGGGCATCGTCTACGGCACCGAGGACGAGAGCGGCGCGGTGACCGCGGCGGGCAGCCTCGGCTCCCTGTCCTACGGCCAGATTCAGGACAACCACTATGAGCTCCTCATCGACGGTCAGACCGAGCGGCCGCTGGATGGGTATGGGCTGTATTACGTCTACTGCGAGATGCCGAAGCTCTATTACGCCGAGGAGGCCCCGGACGGGACCCTGACTAAGCTCAACTCGCTGACGCGCAACGGCAGCGCCTTCCAGCTGAACGGCGTCACCGTCGCCCAGGGCACGACCCTCCAGGTGACGGACGCGCCCTTCGTGTTCAGCCAGTCCGCCGCGGGCGACTACCGCCTGCCGCCGGACCTGGACGGCGCGGAGTACCTGTCCCTGGACTACTACCGCATCGGCGTGGGCGGCGCGAGCGCCGATAGCGTCGGCGCGCTGGAGGCCGGCTCCACCGACAAGGCCCTGCAGCTCAAGCTGATGAACAGCCAGGTCTATTACAGCCTCGACAGCGAGACCTGGGCGGCCTTCAGGGACGTGCCCACGGTCTACGCCATCTACCGCAAAAAGGGCTTTGACCTGACCGTCAGCAAAACCGTGGCCAACGGCGACACCGCCACAAGGGCCGCGTCCTTCACCGTGACCGTGACCTCCAAAAACATCGAGGACGGCGCGGCGTATACCGTCCACAAGGGAGAAACCGTCTCCACCGTGACGGCGGAGGGGCATGCGCTGACGCTGAGCCTCAAGGATGGCGAAAGCGCGACCCTGCACGCCATGAAGCGCGGGAACTACACCATCGCCGAGCCCGATCTGGACGCGACGCGCTTCGCTATGTCCGCCAGGGACAAGGACGGCAGGAGCATCAGCGTGACCGGCGGCAACAGCGTGTCCATCGTGCTGGACAACGACAAGACCGCCGCCATCACCAACACCCGCCGCGTCTCCACCGTGACGGTCAGGAAGGTCGTCGATCCCGCACCCGCCGAAAACGAGGCGGAGAACTTCACCTTCACCGCCACCCTGCTCGACGGCGATGACCCCGTCGCGGGCTTCAACGCATGGCAGGGGAACGACGGCGTTACCGATGAACAGGGCAAGGTGACCTTTGCACTGGGTCACAAGGGCACGAAGGCCCTGACCGTGCCCGTGGGCGCAAAGCTAACCTTGCAGGAAGCCAACTCTGAGAAGTACGACGTGTATGTCAACGACGCCGAGGACAGGAGCCACACCATCGAGTCCGTGTCCGCGGACGCCGCAGCGGTGACCTTCACCAACAAGCTCAAGACCTTCACGATCACCCTGAAAAAGGTGCTGGTGGATTCCTCCGCGGCCAGCAGGGCCTTTGACTTCACCTACAGCATTGACGACGGCGAGGAAAAGACCCTCTCCATCAGCCCCGACGCGGACGAGACCGTAACGGTGAACTACGGCGCGAAGCTCACCGTCACGGAGGCGGCAAACCCGAACTATGCCACCACGTCGACCAATGCTGAAAACACGACGACGGCGGCCAACACCTTCACCATCGAAAAGGTCACCGCGGACGACACCATCACCTTCACCAACACCCGCTATGTCTGCAAGGTGGTCACGGCGGACAGCCGCTATCTGATGCACGACAAGGATACCAACGCCGACGCGGTGTTCACCACGCTGGAGGCGGCGTTTAAGGCCATCAACGATAATGTGCTGCGCTACGGCGACGAGCCCTCCGCGTATCGGGTCGAGATGCTGGTGCCGGAGTATACGCTGACGGAAGCGGTGACGAAGAACAGCAATCTCACCGTCACCCTGACCACGGCGTCGGCCACGGATGAAAGCTATCCCTATGCGGGCAGCAGTACCCCCGCTGTCATCCGGCGCGGGCGCGGCTTCAACGACGGCTCCATGTTCACCACCAACGGCGCCTTCATTCTGGAGGACATCACTCTGGATGGCGACAAGGAGAAGCATACCACGAGCGCCAACGGCGGCATCGTCCAGGTGGCGTCGGGCTCGCTGACCGTCAACGGCGGAGCCGCCCTGCAAAACGCCAGCTCCACCGGCAGCGGCAGCGCGGTCTACGTGGCCGACAACGCGACCATGACCATGACCGGCGGCAGCATCACCAATAACGTGGGCGACCACGGCGCGGTGAGTGTCGGCGGCACTGGCGCGAAGCTGCATTTCTCCGGGAGCGCGAAGGTGACGGACAACCGGAACACTTCGGAGGCTGCCTGCAACGTCTGCCTGGACCGGGACACCAACGCGGTCATCAACACCACGGGCCTGACCGCCGAAGCCGCCATCGGCGTCTACGTGACGGGCGCGGATGGCGCGGAGCCCTACGACTCCCGCGGCGGCAATATGGACGCCTTCGGCCTCTACAACGGCAACAACAGCGACTCCACGCAGAACAACGCCAATGTCACGGACTGCCTGTCCCGGTTCGTCAACGACCGCGACCCCAGCCTGTACGGCGTCGCCCACGACACGGGCATCGGCGAATACCCGACCCTGACCGGCGAGATCGTGTGGATGAAGGTCGTGCCGCTGACCATCACGAAGACCCTCGAGGACGGCTATGTCACCGGGCCCCAGACGTTCACCTTTGACGTCAAGTTCTCTGAGGATGACAGGCCCTACTACGATTACAAGGATGACCAGCGCATCCGGATCGACGCGAGCAGCACCCGGACCGTCAATGTGACCGGCAGCGCGTCCGCCGACGCGGATGTCGTCTATGTCCCCGCCGGGGTGGAAATCACCCTGACGGAGACCGGCGAGCTGGACAACATCACCACCGGGTTCACGGCAGGCGAGAAGGTCAACGGCCTGTCCGCTGCCGACCGCACGGCGAGCTTCACCATCGACACTGAGGCGACTGAGGCCGCCGTCACCGTCACCAACCGGCGGCCGCCCATCTGCCGGATCGATGATTATTACTTCTATGCGATCAAAGACGCGGTGGCATATGTGAGTGCTGAGGATTATTACTCCAACTCCGCCATCATCGAGATGCTGGTGGACTACATCAAGCCCGCCTCGGACGAGGTCGTCATCCCCGAAGGCCTCGAAATCACGCTGACCTCCGCAGTGGAAGCGGAGTCGCCCTATACCATCACCCGCAAGACCGGCGACACCATGTTCACCAGCCACGGCAGCCTGACCTTCACAAACATCACCGTGGACGGCAATTCCGTGGAGGCTGACAGCGCAATGATCGCCAGCGACGGCGCGGTGACCGTGGACAAGGGCGCGGTGCTGAAGAACGCCACAGCCGGGGCGATCCACGCCACGGCGGGCACCGTCGCCATCAAGGACGGCACCATCACCGGCAACCGTTCCACCACCGGCGCGGCGGTCTTGGCCGAAAACGCCGACGTCACCGTGTCCGGCGGCACCATCACCGAAAACAGTGCGACCAACGGCGCGGCGGTTTACGTCGAGTCCGGCGCCGCCAGCTTCTCCGGCGGCAGCATCACCCAAAACACCGCCACAAACGGCGGCGCGGTGGGCGTGAAGGATGACAATGCGCGCCTGAACTTCTCCGGCAGCGTCGTCATCAGGAACAACACGCTCGGCACGGGGGACGACGCCGTGGCCAGCAACGTCTGCCTGGACCAGGATACCTATGAAGTCATCAACGCCGCGGGGCTGGGCGAGGACGCCTACATCGGCGTCTATGTTCCCGGCGCGATGACCGCCGATCTGTTCAAAAACCGCGGCGCGGCCAGCGCGAAGTTCGGCAAATATACCAGCGCGGACAACGTGTCGGCCTTCCACAACGACCGCTCCGCCAACCTGAAGGTGCGCGCGGATTCCGCGACCCAAACGCTGATCTGGTCCATGCCGATCAAGGTGGAGATGCGGTATGTCAGCTCCTTCAGGGGCGGCTTCCCGCCGCAGCAGGTCGGGAAGAATATCTATGGGCCTGAGACGTATTATCCCGAATCCAGCGAAAACGTGGTCTCCACCATCGCCAACGAGCTGTACGCCAGCGTGAAGGATACGCTGTCCGGCACGGATATCATGGCGTATGGCTGCGCGCTCCACGTCAAGGCGACAGAGTTCGAGCAGTTCCTGACCCACGTCAACTGGTATGGGGACGTGGACGGCGGCAAATGGGGCTATGTGCGCAGGGATGGGGAGGTCATCTACATCGACGGCAACAGCGAAGACGACTCGGAGGACGACACCCTTGTCCTCTACTACACCACCCCGGTGTTCGTAACCATCGAGAACAACACCGCGTATACCCTGACGGTGAGCGAGCTGACGGTCCTGGACCGCAACGCCTTCAAGCAGGTGGGCAGCGACGACACGGTCACGACCACCGGCTACGGCTATGTCATCACCAAGGACGGCAGGACCATGGAGGACATCCTCCCCATCGACGCGGAGGACCTGACCCTTGCGCCCGAGGGGTCCATCATGCTCCTCTTCCCCGGCGCCATTGGCGAGGCGTGCACCCTGAAGGGCAGCTTCCCGAATGAGGCAAGCTCCGCCCTGACCGAGATCAAGTGCACCATCACGGGCACGGAGGCCGAACATAATAATCTGACCTACAGTGAATTGCCTGGCTTCACCCGCCAGGGCACGATCCCGGACGCGGCAGGCGCGTCGCTGACCTACCTGTTCGGCGAAGCCAAGCCCATCTGCAAGATCACCGACGACCACCCGTTCCCGACGCTGACGGAGGCCATGGACTACATCAAGACGCAGTCCGACAAGAGCGCTGAATACCGGGTAGAGATGCTGGTGGACTATCAGATTCCCGCCACGGACGTCGCCATGATTCCCAAGGGCTACAATGTCACGCTGTCCACGGCGGTCTCCGGAAGCTATAAGTATTCCGACGATGCAAACGCCAGGGCGACCATCAGCCGCGCCACAGGCAACGGCAATTCCTTCATCACGGCTTTGGATGCGGATATCAATACCTCGCTGACCATCCAGAACCTCAATTTTGACGGCAAGGACGCCATCCTCTTCGGCGATGGCGGCGCGATCAAGACGAAGGACTGCGCAGTGACCATCGACAATGCGGATTTCAGGAACTTCAAGGCGAACAACGGCGGCGCAGTGTATATTGAGTTCAGCGGGGACAATAAGTCGGTGAATAATTCACTGACCGTGGATAATACTAATTTTACAAACTGTGAATCCAATTCTACGACAAACAGACAGGGCGGCGGCGCGATCTGGACCAACACCAAGACGTTCAATCTGGGCGCAGGCGGAGCATGCACGTTCACCAACTGCTCAGCCGTCGACCAGGGCGGCGCGGTATTCCACAGGATCGATGATACAACCGGCAAACATGGTTGGAAGTGCTACTATCAGGCAGAGTCTGTTTCGAGAGTGGAAAACTGTAGCTTTGTGAATTGCTCGGCACACGCCGGTGGCGGCCTGGAGCTGGACGCCCTGGATGTGACGCTGACAAATTGCGATTTTACACGGTGTACGGCAAGCCAGCGCAACGGCGGCGGCTGCAATATCTACATCTATGACAGCGGCAATTCCACCCAGCACTCCGTGGTTCGGGCGACCAACTGCAACTTTACGGGATGCAAGACGGTAAATATCGACAGCAATACCAATTATGGTGGTGGACTGCGCAGCGCCGCGTTGGCGACCTACGTCACGAATTGTACGTTCGAGAACAACACCAGCGGCGGCAACGGCGGCGGCGGCCTGGCCATCACCAACACCAACGCGACGGTGGCTGAGGTCAATGACTGCAAGTTCATTGGCAACGTCGCGAACCGAGGCAACGGTGGCGGCGTGTATTACGGAGGCGCTAACACCACGCTGCTCCTCGACAACTGTACGGTCAAGGGCAATACCACGTCGGGCAGTGGCGGCGGTGTGTATACCAGCGGCAACCTCACCCTGCGCAACTATACGGTGATCTCCAATAACCGCCTCTCCTCCGATACGGCTGCCGACGCGGCGGGCGTGTACATTCCCAACGGCAAGACATTGTTCGTCGGTGGCGCCAACAGCACAAGCCGGGATCTTTCCTCGGTCTTCAACAACACGACCAGCAACGGTACTTCCTCCAACCTGAGGCTCTCGGAGACCGGCAGCGAAAACTCCCAGACCAGCGTCTCGGTGCTCTCGAACCTCGGCGGCGAGATCAATGTCGTCAACGCGAAGGTGAGGGGCACGCAGTTCGGCTCCGTGGCGCAGTCCGGATACTCGGTCGTGTCCGGCGGCGAACCGGTCTTCAAGGGCGACGACGGCGTGCTCTATGGCGTGAAGGTGGAACAGACCAAGCTGGTATGGGACGCGGAATGGATCTGCAAGATCACCGACGGCCAGGGACACCTGTTGTACAAATCTGACGGCAGCCCGGCGCTCTACATGCAGCTCGACAACGGACAGGGCTCCAGTCAGAAATTTGATCGGGCCTATGCGTTCAGCACGCTGGCGTTTGATGACCCGGAGCTCTATACCACGCCGGACTGCACCCAGAAATATACCGGCACGGATTACTGCGTCAAGATGCTGGTGGACAGCTATACGCTGAAAAAAGGCTTCACGACTGAACGCGGGGACAAGGGCAGGAATATCACGTTCACAACCGCAAGCACCGATGCGGCCCAGGAGGACGGCTATCCCAGCAAGACCGGCAGCTGCGTGATCTACAGAGGCGCTGTCACCGGTACCATCGTCTCCACCCGCGGCAACCTCAAGCTGGAAAACATCACCCTTGACGGCGGCTCCAAATCAGGCAAGAGTACCTCTGATAACGGCGGCATCATCAACATCAAGGCGGCGGTAACCGTCGAGCTGGGCGAAGGCGCTGTGCTGCAATACTCCAGAAGCACCAGTAATGGCGGCGCGGTGTATATCAACAACGGAACCTTCAACATGAACGGCGGAACCATCAAATCCTGCTCTGCCGTGGGCAATGGCGGCGGCGTCTACCAGAACAGCGGAACCTTCAACATGAACAGCGGTTCCGCCATCACCAGCTGCCAGGGTGCGAGCGGCGGCGGCGTCTACCAGAATAACGGAACCTTTACCATGATCAGCGGTTCCGCCATCACCGGCTGCACGGCCCAGAACGGCGGCGCTCTGTTCGTCGTCAATAGCAGAACGTTCAATATGAACGGCGGCAGCATCACCGGAAACAAGGCCACCTCCCGCGCGGGCGGCATCGCCATCGGCGGCGGTTCGGTCAAGCTCAATTTTGCAGGCAACGCGGTGGTGCGGCGCAATACGCAGGGATCGCAGGAATACAACGTCGAACTAAACCAGGATTATAACACCGTCATCAACTCCAAGGGCCTGACCAGCGAGGCCGACATCGGCGTTTACGTAACGGGCGACAAGGCCGCGTCCCTCTATCAGAAGCATGGCATCAACGGCATGCCCTTTGGCACCTGGGCCAGCAACAACTGCCTCTACCGCTTTGTCAACGACCGTGACCGCGAGCTGAGGGGCACCTTCAAGAGCACGGATAAGCTCATCTACTGGGAGCGCATCCTCTGCCTGGAGGTGGGCAAGACTGTGGAGAGCGAGGCCGAGAAGGACAAGGATCTGGAATTTGAGTTCACGGTGAAGCTGACAGACTGGAACGAGGGCGTGAAGAAGTACGGCGACATGACCTTCAACGCGGACGGCGAGGCCACCTTCAAGCTCAAGCACGGCCAGTACATGGCGCTGCTCGACGATACAAGCCATACGCTGGAAAACAAGAAGTACAACTACACCGTGACGGAGAAGGTCGCCGAGGGCTTCGAGACCTCCGTGGAAAAGGACGACAAGGGCGCCAGCATAGCCAACAGCATCACCGGCAGGATCGGCGAGAACGCACCCACCAGTCTGGTCTCCAAGGTCATGTTCACCAACACCCGCAAGACCGGCGACCTGTACGTCAGCAAGGCGGTGGACAGCGAGAGCGACGCGGAGAAGGAGAAGCTGTTCGTGTTCACGGTGGATCTGGGCGACGACTCCATCGGCGCGCCCACCGAGGAGAACCCGGAGGGCGGCAAGACCTACGGCGACATGACCTTCGTGGAGGGCGTGGCCACCTTCAAGCTCAAGCACGGCGAATCCAAAAAGGCTGAGGGCCTGCCCTATGGTCTGAACGTGACCATCACGGAGACGGGCATATGGGACGAGGCGCTTGAGCGCGAGATGCCGCTGGAGAACTACTCCACTTCGGTGGAGCGGATCGTCGGCACACCGCCGGAGCCCTCCGAGGACGACGCGCCCGCCGGGGACGTCCCGGAGGAGACGGACGGCGCGGCGACGCCCGCCGACCTCAAGGATGACACCTACGACACCGCCAAGCGCGAATACAGGGTGACGAACTTCTCGGAGGAGGCGCTGACCATCGCCTTCACCAACAGCAACGGCGGCTTCGACGTGGCCCTTATCAAGATCGACGGCGAGGGCAATCCCCTCGACGGGGCGACCTTCGCGCTGTACCCGGACGACGGCGCGGCTGAGCCGGAAATCTCGGGCGACCCCGTCGCCACCGCGGAATCGGCCACCCTCGAATCGCCCGTGACCGTACAGCTCGCGGAGACCCAGGAGGATGGCAGCGAAAAGGCCGTTCCCAAGACCGTCAGCGGCAGGGGCATCGTCGTATTCGAGAAGCTCGCCCCCGGCAGCTACCTCCTGACGGAGACCGAGTTCCCTGTCTATGATGAGGCTACCGGCAGCAAGTATCTCCCTGAGAACGCTGAAAAGCCGCTCTACAGGCTGGAGGTCAACAACGACGGCGCCTACACCCTCGCCACGCAGGACGGCGCTGCCGTGCCCGCGATGAGCGTGGGGGAGGAGGACGACGCCGCGCAGCTGCCCTCGATCCTCAACCTGGCCCCCGTGGACCGCAAGGTCATCCTGCGGAAGGTGAAGGACGGGACGATCTACGAATCGCTGAAGGGCAAGTCCTTCACATTGAAGTACGTCAACGGCGCGGTCATCGCCGACGAGCTGACCTCCAGCGACAACGGCGCGATCTGGATCGGCAGACTGCCGCAGGGCACGTACTGGCTCGACGAGGTTGACCCCGCGGTGCGGTTCACCGTCAGCGTCACCGCGGACGGCGTCACCGTCACAAAATCCACCGATTAAATCGACGCGCCCCGGCCCGAATGTACGGGCCGGGGCTTTTTTTGCATGAATTCCCTGAAAAAGGTCACAATAGTACCGCAAGGAGGTATGCGATATGAAGCATGACAGGTTCATTTTACTTGCGGTACTGGCGCTGACGCTGTGCGCGGCGCTGGCGGGCTGCATGAGCGATTCCAACCGCAACGTCAACCCCGCGCCCACGGCCACGGCGGACTTCATGCCCGGCAGCACCAACGGCGGCGACGGCGTGAACAATCCCAGCGCCAGCCCCAATCCCACCCAAGTGGGCAACGACGGGCGCAACGGCGGCAACACCTCGGCCTCCACCTCTGACGGCGCGCTGACGCCCTTCGACTGGGCCAACGGCGCGGCGCAGATCGAGCGGGCCATCTCCGGCATCTCCGAGCTGTCCGACAGCCGCGTGGTGGTGGCCAACACCACGGCGCTGGTGGGCGTGAAGTTCGACAGCGTGTACAAGGGCCAGCTCACCGAGCGCATCCGCGAGCTGGTGGCCGCCGAGGTGCTCCGCGCCGACCCGTCCATTCAGACCGTGGCCGTCACCAGCGAGGCCGGGGACGTGGAGAAGGTCTATCAGCTCTCCGACCAGATCCGTGCGGGCCGCACCGCCGACGAGCTGGCATCGGAGATCAATGCCATCGTCCGGAACGCGACCACGATGAAATGATACAAGGGCGGCGGCCATATGGCCGCCGCCCTTGATGCAGGGTTCCGTCAATCATCGAAGTCGAAGAACGCACTGGCGTCGAAGCCCATGCCCTCGCGGACGTCGTCGAAGATGTCCCAGAAGGCCTGGTAGTCCACGCCGAGGGTGTAGACCGCGCCGTCGGTCTCGGCCTGGATATAGGGGCAGCCGTCGGTGGCGCAGGCGAAGCCGTAGATCTCGCCGCTGTCGGTCATGCAAAACAGGGTGCAGTTCATGGTGCAGCCGTCCAGCTTCGCGGGGTTGGACTTGGCCCGCAGCAGGATCTTTTCGATGGTGCGGATGGTCTCCAGTTCCTCCACCGACTGCTCGGCCCGGCCCCCGGAATAGTCCTCATACTCCATCCAGACGCTCTCCAGGCTGTCCGCCTGAGCCACGGCCGCCATCGCGGTCATCAGCGCCGCCAGCAGAACGGCGGCGATCAGCTTGCGTATTCTCATCATAAAAACCTCCCTTGTGTACTCTCTATTATAGACGCAAGGGAGGTGCTTTTTGTAGCCGTCAAAGCGGGGAAAATGCGTGAAAGAATTGTGACATTCGGGGGTAGAGGGATTAGGGATTAGAAAAGGCTGCTGCCGCGATTTCTATTGAAACATTGAAACAGTCCGCGCGGCAGCCACTGTTTCTAATCCCTAATCGTATCTATTCAGTTCTGCTGTGCTCCCCTGAAAGGGGAGCCAAGAGGAAGACAGAGCGTCAGCCTTGGCTCCCCTTCCAGGGGAGCTGTCAGCCGTTAGGCTGACTGAGAGGTCGTCCCCACAGCCTGCCAAGTCTCTGTTTGTCGCAGAGCTGAACAGTTACCCCTAATCCCTATTTCCTGATCCCTCCCCGCCTGTCCTCACTGCCGCATAAACACGGTATAGGCCCGCACGGCCTCGTAGAGGTCGTCCTTGTTGATGATCTCCCAGGGGGCGTGCATGGAGAGGACGGGGACGCCGGAGTCGATGACCTCCATGCCGTAGAGGGCGCAGATATAGGCGATGGTGCCGCCGCCGCCCACGTCCACCTTGCCCAGCTCGGCGGTCTGGAAGTTGACGCCGTCGGCGTCGAAGATATTGCGCAGGCGGGCGATGAACTCGGCGTTGGCGTCGTTGGAGCCGGACTTGCCGCGGCTGCCGGTGAACTTGTTGAAGCACACGCCCTTGCCCAGGAAGGCGGCGTTCTTCTTCTCGAACACGCTGGCGAAGTTGGGGTCGAACCCGGCGGACACGTCGCAGGACAGCATGCGGCAGGCGGCCAGGGCGCGGCGCAGCTTCAGCTCGGAGTAATCGCCGGTGAGGGCCATCAGCTCGGCCATGGCGTTTTCAAAGTAGCGCGCCTGCATGCCCGTCGCGCCCACGGAGCCGATCTCCTCCTTGTCGGAGAGCAGGCACACGCAGGTGTGCTCGGGCACCTCGGACTGGTTGAACAGGGCCTCCAGGGAGGCGTAGGCGCACACACGGTCGTCGTGGCCGTAGCCGATGATCATGCTGCGGTCCAGGCCGAAATCCCGGGCGCGGCCCGCGGGGACCACCTCCAGCTCGGCGGACAGGAAGTCCTCCTCCTCGAAGCCGTACTGCTCCTCCAGCAGCTTGCGGATGGCCTTCTTCACCGGCTCCTTTTCCTTTTCGTCGGCGTCGGGATCGGGCCTGCCGCCCACGATCAGGTTCAGCTGCTCGCCCTCGATGACCACGTTGGCCTTCTTGTCCAGCTGCTCCTGGGCCAGGTGGATCAGCAGGTCGGACACGCCCAGCACCGGGTCGTCCTCCTTCTCGCCGATGGAGATGTCCAGCACCGTGCCGTCCACCTTCGCTACCACGCCGTGCAGCGCCAGGGGCAGGGTCACCCACTGGTACTTCTTGATGCCGCCGTAGTAGTGGGTGTCCAGATAGGCGATGCCGTTCTCCTCGTAGAGGGGATTCTGCTTGATGTCCATGCGGGGGGAGTCGATGTGCGCGCCCACGATGTTCGCGCCCTCGGTCAGCGGCCGCTCGCCCACGATGAACAGCAGCATCGCCTTGCCCATCCAGTTCACATACAGCCGGTCCCCAGGCCTGGCCGAGGTCACGCTGTTCATCGGCACGAAGCCCCGGGCCTCCGCCAGCCGCACCGCCTCGCGCACGCACTCGCGCTCGGTCTTGCCCGCGTCCAGAAATGCACGGTAGCGCTTCGATACCGCCTCCACCGCGCTCAGCTTTTCCTCGTCATACGTCTTCCATGCGTTCGTCCGTTCCATGTCTGCCTCCTGTGTTTTTTCGCAGCGGTTCAGTCGGGGGGATAAGAGGGAAATTAGGAATTGGGAATTGGGAATTAAAGATAGCGGCTGCCGCGCACTCTGTAGGGGCGGCCATGCTGTTCCTGTTCCCTGGGCAAAGCCCGATAAATTCCCGTTTATCCGCACGACTGAATGCGATTATTCCTATACCTATATGATAGCGCAAGGCAGGTTAAACTTCAAGAGGGGAGAGGAGGCATTGTTACCATTCAACCAATGCGACAAATCCAGGGGATAGGGAGCAGGGTCGGCACTACGGCGCAGACTCTGAATTCAATTGAAACCACTGCGATTTCGTTGGGTTCTGAGGATGCTTGACGTTTTTCATTTCATTTGAACGCAGTTCATTTGCCGTTCTCTCCTACTGCCTACTGCCTGCTCCCTACTCCCTAATTTCCGTCTTTTTCGTGTCCAAACCCGGTTTTATTTCTCCTATGTTGGAGAATTTTACAAAAATGTGTTAGAATAAGACAAGATTAAGACCTTCGATAATTATTTTGTCAATATTTAGGCGAAATTTGTCAAAAATATGGCATATACCGCCTGATACGCATGGGAGGGTATAAAATGAAGCTGTGGAAACGTATACTGTGTGTGATGATTGTGATGATGCTGCTGGGCGCGGCGCTGGCTTCCTCCAGCGTGAAGCTGAACGCGGATACAAAGTTTTACCGTTCGCCGTCCACCTCCAGCGACCACGTATCGGTGAGCAAGGGCACGAAGATGGAGCTCAAGGGCACCGACGACGGCTGGGCGAAGGTGAAGTACAAGGGCGTGACGGGCTATGTGCAGCTGAAATACCTGAACGCCGCCAAGCGCACGTCGGCCTACGTCAACCGGGACACCTACCTCTACGCCAAGGCGAGCCACAATTCGGACAAGAAGGCCGTGAAGGTCAACACCAAGGTGTACGTCATCGGCGTGGACGGCGACTACAGCCGCGTCCAGAACGAATCCGGGTCGGTCACCTGCTACATCGAGACGAAATACCTGTCCTCGTCCAAGGTCTCCGTCAGCTCGGACAGCTCCGACAGCTCTGACAGCTCGGATTCCTCCTCTGAAAAGTCCTCCTCCGACTCCTCCTGGAAGTCCAAGGTGGTGAAGATGAACTGGTTCGACGGCGGCAGCAGCGTGCTGAAGAAGGGCCACTACGGCTACATCTACGACATCCACACCGGCCTGACGGTGCACATCAAGCGCATGGGCGGCTCCAACCACGCCGACTGCGAGCCCGCCTCCAAGACCGACACCGCCAAGCTCAAGAAAATCGCCGGGGGCAGCTTCTCCTGGGACTCCGAGGCGGTCATCCTCTACGCCGACGGCAAGTTCGTGGCCTGCGCCATCAACACCATGCCCCACGGCGACCAGACCATCAAGGACAACGGCTACGACGGACAGTTCTGCCTCCACATGGTGGGCAGCAAGACCCACGGCAGCGATTCCGTCAACGAGGAGCACCAGAAGGCCATCAACAAGGCGTACAACTGGGCGCACTGACCGAATCCCCGCGTGTGACGCTTGTGTGACCCCCGCCGTGATATACTCCCTCTAAAAGGAGCGGAACACATCACGCAAGGGGGGCACGCACATGATCGCGCATAATCTGATCCGCTGGATCAAAACGCTGCCGGAGGCGCTGGCCGACGCAAGGCTCGATGCGCTGTATGCGGCGGGATAAATATTCGTCCTTCGCTCCGGCTTTATATTGAGATTCGGTAACTATTCAGTCGCCCAGGGGTAACTCCCTCAGTCAGCTTTCGGCTGCCAGCTCCCTCTGAGAGGGAGCCTGAACAGGAGCCCAAAGGCCTCCCTCTTTGAGGGAGGTAGCCCGCGAAGCGGGTCGGAAGAAGTCCGCAACTGAACAGTTACGAGATTCGTAGAGATGACAGGGGACCTCATCCAACCTCCTCTACGCTCCAGCCACCTTCCCCAGAGGGAAGGCTTAATACCGGTTGACGCAAACTCCAAAAGCCTTCCCCTCTGGGGGTTCGAGCGCCCGGAAAAGGGGCTGTAAAAAAACAGTCTCAGAGGAACACCTGACAAGACGAGCTGCCTTGTCAGGTGTTTTATCAAGGGAAAGGGGGGCGAAAGAAAGG
>CADCAS010000004.1 GCA_902799465.1 uncultured Eubacteriales bacterium | reverse complement strand
TTGGTATCTCGCACTTATCGTCTCCACTTTTTTGACAGACTAAACGAACCCTCTTGCATTTACTCTGTCATTACTGCGTTTACTTTGGCAAGTGACCGGGAAAAGGGAAAAGGGAAAAGGGGTGACGGCTGCCGCGCGCGCTGTAGGGGCGGCCTTTGGCTGCCCGCCCTATACCGACGCGATCAGTACGACCCGGCGGGCGGCGCCGCCCCTACGCAGTCCGGGCCATTTCAATTCCCAATTCCCAATTCCAAATTCCCAATTAAAAAACACTGCTTTGATGGGAAAGGCGCAGGAGGAAACGCCACGTTGGAACGATAAGAGACTTGACAGGCTTGTAAGTATTTAGTAAAATATAGGATACAATGAAGCCGTGGCGGCGGAGGCCGCTGCGGGGAGCGACCGGGATAAGCGAACACTATGAGAATGCGCATCGGGGCACTGCCTTCGATGCGCAAAATGGAGAGAGCGCAATGGGAAAGTATATATTGAGCGTTGACCAAAGCACCCAGGGTACCAAGGCGCTGCTGTTTGACGAAAAGGGCACGCTGCTGTGCCGCGCGGACAGGCCCCATCGCCAGATCGTGGACGAACGCAACTGGGTGGAGCACGACCCGGAGGAGATCTACGGAAATACCCTGGCCGTGGTCAGGGATGTGGTGGCAAAGGCCGGGGTGGACAAGGCGGAGATCGTCGCCCTGGGAATCAGCAACCAGCGGGAGACCTCCGTGGCCTGGGACAGGCAGACCGGCGCGCCGGTGTACAACGCCATCGTGTGGCAGTGCTCCCGCGGCGCGGCGATCTGCGAAGCGCTGGAGAAGCAGGGCTATGGCGAGCTGGTCCGCAGGACGACGGGCCTGCAGCTCTCCCCGTATTTTCCCGCCGCGAAGGTGGCGTGGATCATGCAAAACGTGGAGGGCGTGGCGGAGCGCGCGAAGCGCGGCGAGATCTGCGTCGGCACCATCGACAGCTGGCTGGTGTACCGGCTGACCCATGGCCAGCGGCATCAGACGGACTACTCCAACGCCTCCCGAACCCAGCTGTTCAACATCAACACGCTGGCGTGGGACGACGATCTGATGGCGCTGTTCGGCATTGATCCCCAGTGCATGGCCGCCGTCACCGATTCGGACGGCGACTTCGGCGAGACGGATTTCGACGGCTGGCTGGACCGGCCCATCCCGATCCGCGGCGTGCTGGGCGACAGCCACGGCGCGCTCTTCGGCCAGGGCTGCCTGAAGCCCGGCATGACCAAGACCACCTACGGCACGGGCTCCTCGGTCATGATGAACATCGGTGAAAAGCCGGCGTTCAGCGACGAGGGCGTGGTGACCTCTCTGGCGTGGAAGATCGGCGGCAGGGTGAACTACGTACTGGAGGGCAACATCAACTACACCGGCGCGGTGATCACCTGGCTCAAGGACGATGTGAAGCTGATTTCCAATCCCGGTGAGACCGAGGCGATGGCCCGCGCCGCCAACCCGGGTGACCACTGCTATCTGGTCCCGGCCTTCTCCGGCCTCGGTGCGCCCTATTGGGACAGCAAGGCGGAGGCCGCCATCGTGGGCATGACCCGCGCCACCGGAAAGAATGAGATCGTTCGCGCCGCGCTGGACTGCATCGCCTACCAGATCGCCGACGTGGTCAACGCCATGAGCAGGAGCGCCGCGATGCCCATCGGCGAGCTGCGCGTGGACGGCGGGCCCACGCGAAACGCCTATCTGATGCAGATCCAGTCCGATCTGCTGGACATTCCCGTGCGTGTCCCCGATTCGGAGGAGCTGTCCGGCATCGGCGCGGCCTACGCGGCGGGCCTGGCCACGGGGGTGTTCACGGACGAGGTGTTCAACAAGATGAACCGCAAGACCTACACCCCGGACATGGCGCAGGACGTTCGCGCAAAGAAATACGAGGGCTGGTGGGACGCTGTGAGAAGAGTGCGCTTCTGATGTCAGGGAGTAGGGAGTAGGCAGTAGGGAGTAGGGGAGTTACGGCAAATCGTTGATTTCTATTGATTACGCCGCGTTTCCCAGGGGTCCTCTTTGAGGATACTTGACGTACGTAATTTCATTAGAATGCAATTCCTTTGCCGTTCTCCCCCTACTCCCTACTGCCTACTCCCTACTCCCTAAAAAAGCGCGCGCCTGACCGGAGAATTCCGGATCAGGCGCGCGCTTTTTTATCCCTGCGCCGCGGGCTCCCGCAGCACCAGCGTCAGGTTGTTCAGATTCATGGAATAGGTGTAACGCGCCTCGTCGGCGACGCGCATGGCCAGGCGGATGCCCACACTCCCGACGGGGTCGCCCAGCCCCTCCAGGTGGCTGATGGGATCGAAGGCCATGCAGTCGTCACGGAAGCGCAGGGTCCACGTGCCGCCCTTGACCTGGAGGCGTATGAACAGGTGGCCGTCCTTCCTGCCCGCGCCAAAGGCGTGGGTCACGATATTGCCGCCCATCTCCTCCACGCACAGCGCCAGGTGGGTCGAGAGCCGCGAATCGCCGCCGTGGGCGCGGCAGAAGTTCTCCGCCTGCCGGGAGAAGGCCATCAGGCTGTCGATATCCCGGATGTTGGACTCCATGCCGTCCCGGCTGGGCACGCCCAGGCCGTCGTCCAGCAGGAGCAGGTCCTCCCGCCTGAAGGTGACGCCGCCCCGGTTGTGCCAGACCACGCCCAGCATCACGGCGAAGGTCAGCAGCTCGCCCACGGTGAACAGGCACCAGACGCCCGTGACCCCCATGAACCGGCTCAGCACAAGGGCCGCCAGCAGCGGCAGCGCCGCGTTTTCCAGCACCGACACGATCTCCATCAGCCGGACCCGGTCCGTGCCCTGCCAGCAGTTCTTCAGCGCGTTGTTGACGCAGCAGGGGATGAGCCCGACGGCGAACATGCGCAGTCCCTGTATGGCCAGGGCGCGGCTCGGGCTGTCCGCGGGCATGAACAGCGAGACGCAGGGGCCGGCAAAGACCATCAGCAGCGCCGCCACGACGATGCCCAGCATGGCGGCGTAGCGCATGATGAGCCCCGTGAGCTCGGTCAGGCCCGTGCGGTCCTCTTCATTGTAGAGCACGCCGGACAGCGTCAGCGCCACGCCGCCGGTGCCGGTGCTGATGCAGTTGCTGGCGTTGATGATGGTGCTGATGACCGCGTAGGCCGCCACCGCCGCCTCGCCGCCGATGGGCAGCAGCAGCTTGTTGACGGCGAAGATCAGTACCACGGAGGCCGCCATGCTGACCACCGTGGGCAGACCGCCCTCCAGCAGCTCCAGCAGCTTATCCCGGCGCACCAGGTCCTTGGAGAATTTGAACACACACCGCCTGGACAGGAAATAGCTGCCGCCGATGAGCATCGCCACGTAATAGCTCAGCGACGAGGCCAGGCCCATGCCGAACATGCCGCCATGAAACACCAGCACGTTCATCAGATCCAGCGCCACGTCCGAGACGGTCATCCCCAGCACCGCGGCGATCAGCAGGCCGCTCTGTCCCGCCATCTGCAAAAAGGGCACCAGGATCAGCGCGCCCATGGACGCCGGAGCGCCGATGATGAAGCCCGCCATGTACGAGCTGGTGTCCGCCAGCAGCTCCGGCTTGCGCGCGCCCAGCAGCCGGGCCAGCGGCACGCGGAGGACGAACACCACCACCAGGAAGCTCAGCGAAAAAATGGCCGCCACCGCGACGGCGGAGGAGTAGCCGGCGTTGGTCTCCCGCTGGTCGCCGCGGCCCAGCGAGCGCCCGCAGGCCACCTGCGCCCCGGCGCACAGCATGCTGCCCATCGCGCCGATGACCAGCAGCACCGGGCTCGACAGCCCGTAGGCGGTCAGGGCCGGTTCGCCGAGGAAGCGGCCGATCATGATGTTGTCGATGAGCAGACACAGCGATACCGTCAGCGCGGAGAGAATCTGCGCCGACAACATTTGTCTCACAAGCCTCTTGATCATTCCCGTTCGTTTCTCCCTGTAGATCGTATTCGCGCGTACACGCCCCGCCTTCCCGGGTTCCCCGTGGTCCTTGAGCTTTCGGAGGGGCAAAACCCATTATAGCAGAAGTAGCGAGGGGTATCAACTGTGTAGGAGGTAAATAGTCTGGGGAAAAAGGCATCAGGTATCAGGGGTTACGGCACTGCCTTTGTGCGCTGTTCAGGCGAGAGGGGAGGACTCCCTCAGTCACGCTTCGCGTGCCAGCTCCCTCGGGGAGGACTCCCTCAGTCACGCTTCGCGTGCCAGCTCCCTCGGGGAGGACTCCCTCAGTCACGCTTCGCGTGCCAGCTCCCTCGGGGAGGGAGCCTAAGGGACGCGCTGTCCAAAAGGCTCCCTCCTTGAGGGAGCTGGCTGGCCGAAGGCCAGACTGAGGGAGTCCACCCCGTGAAAACTGCCGCCTCCGTATTACTCGAAAGACCGCTACAGAACGCTCTCCATTTGCCGCAGCCCTCCCTACTCCCTACTGCCTACTCCCTACTCCCTGAACAAGAGGATTTTTCTGTGCAAGCACTGCATCGTTCAATGCAATTTTGTTCACAGATTATTTTAGCACTCGCCCCTTGACAGTGCTAACAAAAGTGCTATAATATATGTCGAACGGAGGGGGAAAGCCCCGAGGTTCGATATGAAAAACCACCATCACCCGCACTGAAGCCAAGGGCTTCGATCGCCGCTGCGATGTGGCCTCGAAGCGCCGGACTCCATGGATGAGGAAAGGCACAGAGTTGGGAGGTATGATTTATGTTGATGCCCAGTATCTTTGGTGAGAACCTGTTTGATGAATTCTTTGGCGACTTTGACCGTGAAATGCGGCGGGTGGACCGCCAGCTGTATGGCAAGAATGCCGCGCGCGAGATGAAGATCGACGTGCATGAGCACGAGGACCGCTACGAGGTGGATGTCGATCTCCCCGGCTTCAGGAAGGAGGACATCAACCTGGAGCTTCAGAACGGCTATCTGACCCTGACCGCCGCCAAGAACCTGGAGAAGGAGAGCAAGGGCAAGCTGATCCGCAAGGAGCGCTATTCCGGCACCATGCAGCGCAGCTTCTATGTGGGCGACACCCTGACGGAGACGGACATCGGCGCGAAGCTGGAAAACGGCGTGCTGAGCCTGAGCATCCCGAAGGTGGACGCGAAGAAGCTGCCTGAAAAGAAGACCATCATGATCGAAGGCTGATGAAACAGCCCCTCCCCCCGCCGCGAACGATGCGCGGCAGGGGGTTCTTTTTTATGGAAGCCGCGGCCCATTTGCGACTGAGGGAAAGGTTTCTGACTGTCATTATCATTAAGCAGACGTTAAATTGCGCACGGGGTATCTATAAAAGCGAGCGGTATTATGGTATAATCCGAATAGGATGTGGGCAGTACGGGCATCTGCGTGAATCCGCCGCGCGGCGGTGAGGCGGCCCCGTCGAAGCGTCTGGACCGGCTTAAGTGACAAATCCGTATAAACAAGGAGGAAGAAGGCATGCTCTTTCAGGAACTGGGCAAATTGAAACGCGCGTCGATCATGACGTCCATCATCTGGATGGCGGTTGGCGTGCTGATGATCATTTGCCCCGAACAGTATATCACCTCGCTGGTCGAGGTGCTGGGCTATGGGCTGTTGATATTTGCCGTCGTGATGGCGCTGGATTTTATCTCCAGCAAGCGGGTGCTGATGAATTACATCTACCTCACCGGCGCGATGATCATAGGGCTGCTGGGCACTGTGGTGCTGGTGGACGAGAACGTCGTGCGCGGCATCGGGCTGATCTTTGGATTGCTGCTGCTCGTGGACGGGGGCACGAGCATGTTAATCACGCGGCTGTACGTCAAGCGCTCCCAGCGCAAGGGCTGGCAGAGCATGGTCGTCCTGTCGGCGCTGCTGATCCTGTTCGGGCTGATCGTGCTGGTCAACCCCTGGAAGGACCGCATCATGACGCTCTTTGACATCATCGGCTGTATGCTGTTGTTCTCCTCGGTGGTCAGCATCATCCGCCTCATCTATATCTGGCCGATCAAGGGCGAACAGGAGGGCTGAGCAATGGAAAGCAACGAAAGGGATATGCTGCGGGAGAATTTCGACCTGGAAGAACCCACCGTGTTTGAGGACCCCTCCGATGTGATCGAGACCGTCGCGCCCGAAGCGGCGGAGATCGTTGAGGCTGTGGACGCGCCGCGGGGCGAGGAAACGGCCGACGCGACGGAGCCCGCCGCGCCCGTGGAGGCCGTTGCCGCGGGGGCCGGGGAGACGCCGCGGGAGGACGCGGCGCCGACGGCGACGGCGCAGGAGGGCGGGGGAGAGCCCGCCCCGAAGGGCGCCAGGGAGGCGCTCAGGGCCAGGAAGGCCCAGGCGGCGCAGAAGAAGAAGGATCGCCTGAGCGCGAAGGTGGAGCAGAAGCAGGCGCGCAGGAAGGCCGCGCGCGCCAGCAAGGAGGACCTCCAGCAGGAGCTGGAGCGCCGCAAGCAGGCCCTCCAGCACACCACCGCGGAGCTGAGCGAGAAGATGAAGCAGATGCTCTCCGATGAGATCAAGGCGATGCAAAAGCGGGAAAAGACCCGCGCCGCCGAGATCCTGGGGGTATTCGCGGCCCACAACTTCTACGCCAACGGCTTCACGCCCGTGGAGATGCGCACCACGCTGGAGGATCTGGGTCCGACCTATGTGAAGATCGGCCAGATCATGTCCAGCCGCGTGGACATGCTGCCCGAGCGCTATTGCAGGGAGCTCGAGAAGCTGCGGCAGAACGTCAAGATGCTGGAGCCCGAGATCGCCCGCGCGGTGATCGAGGAGGAGACGGGCAAGAAGATCGACGAGATCTACCTCGAATTCCGGGACAAGCCCCTGGGCTCGGCCTCCATCGGTCAGGCCCACTACGGCGTGCTGCTGGACGGCACCCGCGTGGTGACCAAGGTGCAGCGCCCCCTCATCGCGGACATGATGCGCAAGGACTTCGTGCTGCTGAAGAAGCTGGCCTCGATCCTCAACATCGTCAACGAGGCCAACGAGGACGAGGAGCAGATGGTGGACCTGATGTCCGTCATCGTGGAGCTGGAGAAGGTCACCGAGGAGGAGCTGGACTTCCGCGTGGAGGCGGAGAACACCCGCTTCTTCAAGGAAAACTGCATCGTGGACGAGGCGAAGGTCACCTGCCCCACGGTGATCGACGAGCTGACCACCGAGCGCATCTTCACCATGACCTTCGTGGACGGCTATTCCGTCTCCAAGCGCGACCGGCTGATCGAAGAGGGCTACGACCCGTCCGCCGTGGGCGAGGCCATCCTGGACAACTACTTCCATCAGGTGCTGGACGTGGGCACCTTCCACGCCGACCCTCACCAGGGCAACATCATGGTGGCCCACGGGGTGCCCACCTGGATCGACTTCGGCATGGTCGGGCGCATCACCGACGCGGATGTGAACATCCTGCAATCGCTGATCCTCTCGCTGATCGAGCGCGACCTGGACAAGCTGGTCAACGCCATCATGGCCATGGGCGCGACCTCCCCCAAGACGGACCGGAACAAGCTGATGGAAGACGCGGACGCCATGTTCGACAAGTACATGAACGTCACCAATCTGGAGGAGCTGGACCTGTCCGCGCTGCTGGCGGAGATCACTGACCTGGCCTCCAGGCACCACATCTCCCTGCCCGGCAAGTACACCATGCTGGTGCGCTCCATCGCCACCATCGAGGGCGTCATGGAGCAGCTCTGCCCGGAGCTGAACCTGTTCCAGATCATCACGGACAAGCTGATGGAGCGGGTGAAGAAGAATTTCGACGTGGAGCAGGAGCTGATCGGCGCCGGCAAGGATATGCTGGAGCTGGGCAAGAAGGCCTCGAAGATGCCCGGCCTGGCCTATGACGCGCTGAACAACATGGTCAAGGGCCGCACGAAGGTGAACTTCGAGCTGACCGGCTATGAGGAGATCTTAGCGAGCCTCAACAAGACCGTCAAGAGCATCGTGCTGGCCCTGTTCGCCTGCGTGCTGTTCTTTGGCGCCTGCATACTGTCCACCGCCGACATCCAGCCCAAGACGCCCGACGGGCAGCCGCTGATCGCGGTGGTGTTCATGCTGTTCTCCATCGGACTGGGCATCTATACCATCAAGCATATGACCAAAAAGAAATAAAATGGGAGAAAAAACCCGGGGGAGACGGCGCGCCGTCTCCCCTGGGGTTTTTGAGCAATGGGCATCGGGCAGGGGTCGGAGCTTCGGCGCCTACATTTTGTTGCCATTCAGCCAATGCGATAAATGGGGATTTGTCGAATAAAAAATGAGGAATTAGGAATGAGGAATTAGGAATTATAAATGGCTTGGCTGCGTAGGGGCGGCGATGCGCCGCCCGCCAGGCAGTACGTATTGTTTCGGTATATGGCGGGCGGCCATTGTGACCGCCCCTACAACGCGCGGCAGCTGCTATTCATTCCTAATTCCTAATTCCTCATTCCTAATTCTCCCCGTCAAACCCCAATTTGAAGCCTGCAAATGGTAACGATTCAGGGAGCGGCCATTCCCCGTCATCTGAAAAACCCCGCTTTTCGCGGGGATTTTTGGCGCGTCGGCGTTAGACTATTCTTCCTTGGGCGTCTTTTCCGCCCTGGCCAGACCAACCTTGCCAGAGGCAAAGTTGCCTGTGTCGCTTCGCTCCGGTCAACGCAGCGCTGCTGCGCCTCCCTCCACTCAGCTTGGCCGGGACAGAAAATCCATCCCAAATCTGTATAGATTTTAGAACGCGAATAGTATCAGATATTGACGCCGACGCCGTTGACGGTCACGTCGCCCTCCACCCAGATCTGGATGCATCTGCGCCCGTCGATCCGCTTCATCTCCACCAGATCGGTCCGGTCCGGGGCCACGCTGATCTTCACGCTCTCGCCGGAGGCGATCTCGAAGCGCTTCTGGTCGGCGATGGTCGCCGCCTCGATGCCCACGGCGCCGAACTGCTCCAGGTACTCGTTGTCAAACGCGGCGATGGACTGCTCCGGGATGTCGCAGGACTGGAGGAGGGAGGCGATCTCCTTGCGGCTCACCTCGAGCGGCGCGGCGTCCTTTTTCCGCTCCGAGAGCTGCGCATTCAGGTTCTCGTGGAGGGTCTGCACCACGTCGAAGGTCAGGCCGGTGTCCAGGGAATCGCTGAGCACGTCGTAGAAGCTCTGCTTCCGGTCGGAGGCGGATTCCGGGGCCTGGGCGGCGAAGACGGCGTCGATGAAATCGGCGTGGATGTCCTCCGCGTCCTTGGTGTAGTAGAGCGCGCGGCTCAGGTCCGCGCCGCCGTCCTCATACGCGGGATACATGAAGCCCAGCGCCGGGCTCGCGACGGCCAGGTCCGGCTCCACGGTGTGGAAGTCCCGGTCGTCGGAGAAGAAGGTCAGAAGCGGCTTGGTGAGCTTCACCGGGCAAACGCTGACCATGATGTAGTTGAACACATTGTCGCTCAGATCCGGCGCGTCCGTATGTATCTCGTGGTTCTTTTTGGGGACGGAGAAGGCGTCGTGCATGGCGAGGATGAGGTAGGAGCCCTCGAGCTCCAGCCGCTCGATGATGGCGGCGAAGAGGGCGTCCACGTCTTTTTCGTCCTTCAGCTCGCCGGTTTGCAGCCTGCGCAGGCGCATGCCGCTTGCGTCGTCCGTGTGGACGGGGATGAAGAACTGGTTGTGCTCCGGCGCGCCGCCCAGGACCTTTTTGAAGGCGTTCAGATAGTGCTCGGCCTCGGAGGCGGGGAGGGAGACGGGGCTCTTGGAAAACTGTGATACGATCTCCTGCTTTTCATTCACGTAGCAGCCGCGAATGACGGAGATGTCGTTCTTCTCGGGGTTGAAGCGGCGCCGCAGGGCGGCGATGTCTTTGCGGTTCATTTCAGCTGTATCTCCTTGTCATGGATTGCGCCCGGATGTGCCGGGGCGCTGCGTTGCCGAAACAGTATACCATAACAATGTGACATGAACCGGGCGGGCAGATTAATGGTAGGGAATTAAGGGATGCGCTCCGGGGTCAGTATGATCTGCTTCTCCTCCAGCTTTTCCCCCGAGAGGATGCGCATGCTGTATTCCACGGCCTGGCGCGCGCCGGTGGGGTAGTAGATCGTCGAATCCAGTATGCCCCGGTTGACGAGATCGACGCCGCCGCCCTCCACGTCCAGCCCGTCCGCGCCGATGAAGGAGATGCCCTCCACGCGCAGGTCTCGGGCGGCCAGCCACGCGCCGTAGGCCATCGCGTCGTTCTGCGCGAACACCACGTCCGCGCTCTTGCCATAGACCACCAGATATTCCTTGAAGCGGTCCTGGGCCTGATCCTGCATCCAGTTGGCGTACAGCGCGCCCTCGATGGTGATCTCGGGATGCGCCTTCAGCGCCCGGAGAAAGCCCTCCTGGCGCTCGGTGACGGGGGAGGTGTCCCGCATGCCCAGTATCTCCACCACGGTGCCGCCCCGCTCGCCCAGCAGCTCCAGCACCCGCTGCCCGGCCAGATAGCCGATCTGGTCGTTGTCGGGCCCGATGAAGAGGGTGTAGTCCCCGCCGCTGACCGCCCGGTCCAGCACGATCACCGGGATCTTCCGGTACACCTCCGACAGTATGGGCCGGAGGGTCTCCGTGTCGTCCGGCGAGACGACCAGCAGGTCGATGCCAAAGCCCATGAGCCGCCGGATGTCCTCGATCTGCCGCTGGGAATCCTGGGCGGCGTCGGTGTAGATCACGCGGAGGTTGTCGTATTGCCGCGCCGCCTCCTGAAATTCCAGATTCATGGTCACGCGGGACGGCTCGATCAGGTTGGCCTGGCTCATGCCGATCAGATAGGTCCCGGGCGCGCTTCGCGCCGCCGCGCGGCGGTGCCGGAAAACCAGGGCCCCGGTCCCCAGCGCCAGGACGAGGGCCAGCGCCAGTATCGCTTTCCAATGCTTCATCGCTGCGCGCCCTCCGCTCTGTAGTCCGCCGGCGACACGCCCATGACGCGCTTGAACGCGGCGCTGAACTGATTGGCGCTGCGATAGCCCACTTCCTCCGCGATCTGCCAGATTTTGGCGTTGGGGCGGGCCATCAGCTCGAGGGCGCGTCCGATGCGCACGTGGGTCAGATACCGGGCGAAGGGCATGCCCAGCTCCTGCTTCATCAGGCGGCTGAGATAGACCGGGTGGATGGACAGCCGCTCGGCCACGCCGTTGACGTCCAGGTCGGGCTCGGCGTAGTGCCGCGCGAAGTACTCCTTCACCGCCTCCACGACGGGCGACAGCGCCTCCATCGCCTCGACGCGCTCCAGCGCCGCCTGATAGGCCTCCGCGATGGCGGCGACCTCGATGCCGTGGACGATCTCCACCCGCGCGCTCACGCCGAGGTCACCGCTCAGGACCTCGCCGACCTTCTGCCGCACCGCCTCCTCGCCGTCGCCCGCGGACTCGTACAGCATGACGATGTTGTCGCGGTCGTCCAGAAACAGGCAGTGAAAGCCGGGGCACAGGGTCCCGTCCGCCTCGATGGCCTCCTCGAGCGCGTAGCGGCGCAGCAGATGCGCCCAGGGGCTGCCGTTCGCGCTGACGCTTCGGACGGCGACCAGCATCAGATCCAGGCGGCCCCGGGTCGGGATGTCATAGTAGACGCCGAACTCCCGTATCTCCTCCGCGTCGAGGCGGTCGGAGACGGCGTCCCTGAGAAAGACCTCCCGCAGGGAATCCCGCCGGCTGTTGATCTGGGCGATCGCCCATTCAAAGTGGCGGCGATGCGCCCTGTCCTGCTCCAGCTGGGCGATGGCGGACTCGATCACCCGCTTCAGCTCGCCCAGGTCGATGGGCTTGAGCAGGTAGGCGTAGACGTTCAGCTCCAGCGCGCTGCGGGCGTACTCGAACTTCTCGTAGCCGGTGATGACGATGATCTTCACGTCCGAGCGCGTGCGCCGCAGCGCCTCGATGAACTGGAGGCCATTCATGAAGGGCATGTTGATGTCCACCAGCAGGATGTCCGGGTGCTCCCGCTCCGCCAGCTCCAGGGCCGTCTCGCCGTCCTCGGCGACGGCGCAGACCTCCGCGTTCACGTTCATCCGGGCGATCTGCCCGCTCAGGCCGGAGCGAATCTTCGGCTCGTCATCCGCGATCAAAACGCGCCAGGGCTTCATGGCGCCTCACCTCCCTCCGCGTCCTCCGCCGGGAGCAATTCCGTCGTCGCCGGGCACAGCATCGTCACCGTGATGCCGCCCAGCTCGTTGATGGCGTAGTGCAGTCCGTACCGGTTCCCGTAGGACAGCCGGATGCGGTTGTTGACGTTGAATATGCCGTAGCCGCTCTCGGGGAGCGCGTTCTCGTCGGACAGCTCGCGGTTGAGCCGGTCGCACGCCTCCTGCGACATGCCCGCGCCGTCGTCCTTTACCGTGAAGCGCAGCGCGTCGCCCTGCCGCCGCGCCTCCACCCAGATGTGGCCGGTTCCCCGCTTCTGCTTGATGCCGTGGTAGATGGCGTTTTCCACCAGCGGCTGGAGGATCAGCTTGATGACCATCATGTTGTGGAGGCTCTCGGGAATGTCGATGGCGTATTCCAGCTTGTCCTCGTAGCGCACCTTCTGGATGTAGAGGTAGCTCTGCACGTGCACCGCCTCCTCGGACAGCGGGATGATCTCCCTGCCGCGGCTCAAGCTGATGCGGAACAGCCGCGTGAGCGCCCCGACCATCTCGCCGATCTCCGGGGCGTCCTTCTCCTCCGCCATCCAGCGGATGGTGTCCAGCGTGTTGTAGAGGAAGTGCGGCTTGATCTGGGCCTGGAGGGTGCGGATCTCGGCGTGCCGCTTTTCCCGCTGCTGCTTGACCACCAGGTCCAGCAGCTCCCGGATCTTTGCGATCATGCTGTTGAAGCTCTGGCCCAGCGCGGCGATCTCCACCGGCGCGCGCCAGCCCTCGAAGCGGACGTCCAGGTTGCCGGTCTCCGCGTCCCCCATCAGCCGGGCCAGCTGCTTGATCGGGCGAGTGAAGGAGACGGAGAAGCTCATGGAGACCATGATGGCCAGCAGCACGGACGCCGCCGCCAGCAGCAGCGTGTAGCCGCGCAGGGCCCGCACCGCGTCGATCTCCACGCCCATCCGGAACACGCCCACCGTGTCCCAGCCCGTCGTGTCGGAATGGGCCTTGAGGATCTGGTAGCGCTCGCCGTGGATGATCTGTATGGACTGGTCCTGGGTGGCGTTCACCCGGTAGACCGTCTCGTTGACCGGCGCGTAGACGATCGACCCCGCCGCGTCCTGGACGAACACGTAGCCCGATTTGCCCAGCTTGATGTTGCTGATGCGCGCCTCGATATCGTCGGTGAGCATGTCCACGCAGACGACTCCCAGCAGCGCGCTGCTGTCCGGGTCCATGACCGCCCGGGCCACCGTGACGATGTCGTTGAGCGCCACCGGCCGGTAGGTCCGCAGGTTTCGCCCCATCGGGTGGGAGATCAGTATGCGCTCGCCGCGGGCTGCCACCGCCGCCTGATACCAGGAATCCCGGGTCAGGGGGTATCTCGTGGCGCGGTACAGCTCGTTGGAGGCGTACAGCTCGTTCTCCCCGGCGATCAGCATGCCGCTGATCAGGGAGGTGTTGATCTCCTCGAACCGCCACAGCTGCCTGCGGGCCGCCGTCTCCGCCTGCACCCGGGCCTCGTCATAGCTGTCCTTCAGCCGCAGAAAGCGTATGACGGCCTCGTCCCGGGACAGGTACTCGATGATCTGGTCCACGGTGTGGATGTAGGATTCGATGTTGGTGTGGACCTCCTCCAGCATCTCCGCCGAATAATCGGTGGCCTGCTCGTCGATCCCCCGGGCGTAGACGGCCCCGCCCACGATGGTGATGACCAGGAGGGGCAGGGCGATCAATATCGCCATGGATACCAGCAGGCGCCCCTGCATGCTGCGCGGCATCGAATCCCCTCCTTTGTGAGTACTATTATAACCCCCGCGCGGGTGGCTGTAAAGTTTGGCGGGAGAATTGGGAATTGGGAATTAAAGATAGCGGCTGCCGCGCGCCTTATACCGAAGCTATACGTACTGCCTGGCGGGCGGCGCATCGCCGCCCCTACGCAGCAGGCTATTTCAATTCCTAATTCCTCATTCCTAATTCCTAATTCCTAATTCTCCCTGTCAAATCCCGGAATGCCGGGAGAAAATACATCTTGGCGCGATTCAAAAAGAGGCGGCAAAGCCGCCTCTCATGTGGGTTCAACGGGATCAGCCGCCGTACTTGGCCAGCACTTCGGCAGCGTTTTCGGGGGTGACGACCTCGGTGCCCAGGGTCACGTTCTTCTCGAGCTCCTCGCCCTCGACGAGCAGCTTGTAGGCGCTCTGGATGGCCTCGGCGCCGCCGGTGGGATACACCATGGTCAGGCTCAGACGGCCGTCCATGACGGAGCGGATGCCGCCGTCGGGAGTGGGTAGACCATCGACGCCGATGAACTTCATGTCGTTCTGACGGCCGGCGTTGGTGGCGGCGATGTAGGCGCCCTCGGCCATGGGATCGTTCAGCGCGAAGAACAGGTCGATGTCGTCGTTGGTCTGGAGCATTTCCTCAGCCACGGTGATGGCCTTCTCACGCAGCCAGTCGGCGTTGTTGTGGGCGATGATCTCCAGCTTGGGGTTCTTGGCGATACCCTCGCGGAAGCCCTGATCGCGCTCGATGCCGCCGGAGGTGCCGGCCAGGCCCTCGATCTCGCAGATCTTGCCGCCTTCGGGCAGCAGGACGTCGGCGACGTACTCGCCGCAGACCTTGCCGATGTACACGTTGTCAGCGCCGATGAACTGGGTGTAAGTGTCGCCGTCGATCTTGCGGTCCAGCAGGATGACCGGGATGCCGGACTCATAGGCGCGCTTGATGACATCGGTCAGGGGGGTCGCCTCGTTGGGGGAGGTGATGATCAGGTCGACGCCCATCTGCATGAAGTTCTCAATGTCGGCAATCTGCTTGGAGTTGTCCTGCGCGGCGTCGGAGTAGATAACCTCGAACATGGGATACTTCGCGGCTTCCGCGGCGATCTGGTCATTCATGGCCACGCGCCAGGGCTCGCCCAGGTTGCACTGCGACATGCCGATGGTGTACTTCTTCTCTTCCTCCGCCAGCGCGAACGCGCCCAGCGCCAGAACGAGGACCAGTACGAGTGCGAATACTTTCTTCATGGGATTACCTCCTTCTATTTTTAAGCCTGCGACGGCTTAAATTCAGTCGTCCTTCTTCACGGCCTGCAGGAACACCGACAGGATGATGAGGAAGCCCTTGGCGACCAGCTGCACGTTGGAGTTCAGGCCCTTCAGACCCATGATGTTGTCCAGCATGCCGAATATCAGCGCGCCAACCAGCGTGCCGAACATGGTGCCCTTGCCGCCCGCCATGGAGGTACCGCCGATGGCCACCGCGGCCACGGCGTACATCTCGTAGCTCATGCCCTCGTTGGGGCCGCCCTGGAAGATCTGCGCGGAGTGGATCATGCCCGCGACGGAGGCCAGCAGGCCGGACAGCATGAAGGCGATCAGCTTGACGTTCTTGACGTTGATGCCCGACAGGTGCGCCGCGGTGGCGTTGCCGCCCACGGCGTAGATCTGACGCCCGAAACGGGTCTTTGCCATCACGAAGGCGAATATCGCCCACAGCACCAGGAAGATGATGGCCGGGACCGGCACCACGCCGCCCACGCGCTTGGAGAGCACCTCAAACACCGGAGGCGCCAGCCCGGGCGCGTCGCCATAGGAGAGGGGAATGCCCGCGCCGCCGGACCACAGGCGCGCCAGACCGCGGGCGATGTTCATCGAAGCCAGCGTGACGACGAAGGCCTGGATCTTCATGCGGGTCACCACGAAGCCGTTGAACAGGCCGTAGACCGCGCCCATGCACAGGCAGATGAGCACCGTGGGGATAAACTCCAGGTCGTTGTGCATCATCAGCGCGGCACAGCCGGTGGACACGAGGCCCACCACCGAGCCGACGGACAGGTCGATGTCGCCCAGCAGCACGATCATGGTCATGCCGATGGCGATGATGCCCGTCTCGGACACCGCGCGCAGCAGGTTCATCAGGTTGGTGACGCTCAGGAAGGTATTGCGCCCGTTCTTGACACAGATGATACTTCCGAGAATGAAGATCACGACCAACGCGATATAGCTTTGGAACTTTTGAACGGTCTCCCGCGCGTTCAGGCCTTTGTTTTCCTGTTTCATGCGCTTGCCTCCTCCCGCATCGTCGCCGCGGACAGCAGCTTCTCCTGTGTGGCTTCTCCCCTGAGGAATTCTCCCGTGATCCTGCCCTCGCAGAGGGTCAGGATGCGGTCTGATATGCCGATGATCTCCGGCAGCTCGGACGATACGACGATGATGCCGATGCCCTGCGCCGCCAGGCTGTTGATGAGCTGGTAGATCTCCGCCTTCGCGCCGACGTCGATGCCGCGCGTGGGCTCGTCCAGCAGCAGTATCTTCGGGTGGGTGATGAGCCATCGGCCCAGTACGACCTTCTGCTGGTTGCCGCCGGACAGGGTGCCGGCCAGCGTGCCCGTGCCCGTGGCCTTGATGCGCATCGCGCTCATCTGTGCGTCCCACTCCACCTTCTCGGCGCCCTTGTCCATGACGATGCCCTTGGTGAACCGCTTGAGGAGGGGGAGCGACATGTTTTCGCCGATGGAGCGCAACAGCACCAGTCCCTTGCCCTTGCGGTCCTCGGTGGCGAAGGCCAGGCCGTGGTCGATGGCGTCTCTGGGGGATTTCACGGTGACCTTCTGGCCCTCGATGAAGATGTCCCCGGTGGTCAGCGCGGGATGCACGCCGAACAGGCACTCAAACACCTCGGAGCGCCCCGCGCCCAGCAGGCCCGCCAGGCCCAGCACCTCGCCCCGCCGGAGCGTGAAGGAGATGTCCTGAAGCGGACGGCTCGAGGAGCCCTGCGGCGTGTTCAGGTACAGATGCTCCACGCGGAGCACCTCGTCCCCGATGGGGACCTCCGCCTTGGGGTACATGTCCTTGATCTCGCGGCCCACCATCATGGAGATGATGTGGTCCCTGTCGGTCTCCTTCGCGTTCACCGTGCCGATGTACTCGCCGTCGCGCAGCACCTCCAGCCGGTCCGCGATCTCAAAGACCTCCTCCATGCGATGGGTGATGTATATGATGCCCACGCCCTCGGACGACAGCCGACGGATCACCCGGAACAGCTGCTCGGTCTCCTGCTTGGAGATGGCGGAGGTGGGCTCGTCCAGTATGAGTATTCTCGCGTTGAGCGATATGGCCTTGGCGATCTCGACCATCTGCTGTTCGCCCACGCGCAGCGTCCGCAGCAGCCGGTGGGGGTCCAGGTCCAGTTCCAGCATGGAGAGCCACTTGCGCGCCTCCTGCTCCTGCGCCTTCTTGTCGACCAGGCCCAGCCAGTTGCACTTCTCGCGGCCCATGAACATGTTTTCCGCGATGGACATCTCCTTGGCCATCTGCAATTCCTGATGGATCTTCGCGATGCCCAGCGAGCGCGCGATCACGGGGTTGCCGATCTGCACGGGCTTGTCGTCGATGTAGATCTGGCCCTCGTAGCGCACCAGCGCGCCGCACAGAATATTCATCAGCGTGGATTTGCCGGCGCCGTTTTCGCCCATCAAGGCCAGCACCTCGCCGCCGTCCAGCTCGAGGCTGACGTTGTTGAGCGCCCTGACCTGGCCGAAGCTCTTGCCGATGCCCTCCATTTTCAGGAGCTTGCTCATGTCGCTTCTCCTTTCATCCGATACTCTGTAAAACCATTATAGATAACACAATCTCAAAAGTCTACCCGTATTTTCAACATTCATCCACGAATTTTAAACTTTTTTCCCGCGGCGCAACAATAAGGCGTGCGTTTTGCGGCGGTATCTGCTATAATAGAAGCCGAGGAATACGAGAAGGAGGTACGACCCCATGAATTTTGACCAGCTGCAATGGACCCGGGAGCCCAGGAAATACAGCATCGCGCCGGAGCGGATCGAGATCACGACCGAGCCGGGGACCGACCTGTGGCAGCGGACCTACTATCACTTCCGCAACGACAACGCCCCCGTCCTCCAGATGGAGACGGAGGAGCAGTTCTTCAGCTTTATCGTCAGGACCGACTTTGAATCCAGCCACCACCGCTTCGACCAGTGCGGCGTGGCGCTGTATCTGGACAGCGAAAACTGGCTGAAGGGCTCCATCGAGTACGAGAACGAGGTCTTCCAGCACCTGGGCTCCGTGGTGACGAACCACGGCTACTCCGACTGGGCCACGACGGAGATCCCCGCCGACGTGAAGTCCATGTGGTATCGCCTGAGCCGCCGGGAGGACGACTTCTGCATCGAGTGCTCCGAGGACGGCGAGGTGTGGAAGCAGATGCGCGTGTGCCACATGCACGAGGCCAAGGGCAGCGTGCGCTTCGGCATCTACGCCTGCTCCCCCGAGGATTCCTCCTTCACCGCCGTGTTCACCGACATGCGCGTGACCGAATGCGCCTGGAAGGCCCACGACGGCCAGCAGCCGGACGAGGCGTGAGCGGGCGCGGGACGGAGACAACGTTTCTTATGGAACGAATTGGGAATTGAGAATTGAGAATGGAAAATGGAGAATGGTGGATCAAATCCTGCGGATTTGTTTGATTGAATGGAACTGTTCAGAGCTGCAACAGATTGGTGTTCGCTGAGGGAGGGGAACGACCTCTCAGTCAGCCTGATGGCTGCCAGCTCCCCTGAAAGGGGAGCCAAGGCTGACGCACTCTGCCCCTGTCCCGCCAAGCCATGTTCATACCTGGTCCCTTTATCAGACAAATCCGAAGGATTTGCACCGCCATTCTCCATTCTCCATTCTCCATTTTCCATTATCAATTTCTTTTCCCCTATCGTCAGAGCATCTGCCAGGGAGGTGCGCTCATGGGTATCTTTTCCAAGTATCATCGCTTCCGGGAGGCCGGGGAGGCCGCGAACGTCAACAACGTGGCGCGATTCGGCGAGCCGGCCTATTCCCTCTTCACCACCTCGAAGGTGTTCACACTGCACAAGCACATCGACATCACGGACGAACGGGAGCGGGTCGTCTATGCGTCGGACACCAAGTTTCCCTCCCTGCACGACAAGACCGACATCGTGGACGCCGAGGGCAATCACGTGGCGCACATCGAGCGCAAGTTCTTCACGCTGCACGAGCGCCACTTTGTCACGATGGCGGACGGCACGCAGTTCCAGATCTCCAACGAGCTGTTCCACCTGATCAAGGACATCACCAACATCGAGGGGCTGGGCTGGCAGCTCCGGGGCAATATCATCGGGCTGAACTTCGAGCTGTACGATCGGGACGGGAGCGTCATCGCGGTCATCGGCCAGAAGCTGTTCTCCATCCACGATAAGTACTGCATCGACATCTACCGTCCGGAGCTGGAGCCGACGGTGATCGCCATACTCGTCACCCTGCAGCACATGATGAACGACAGGGCCGCCGCCGCGTCGGGCTCGTCGTCCTCTTCGCCGTCTGGGAACGGATGAATCCCCGAGGGTCACAGATTGTTTTGTACCCGTTCACAGGCAGTTCATATCCGTATTGTACAATACCCCTACCAGCAAGAGCTGTTCCACATATACTTCTCCCCCCTTCTTCAAGCCACCCCCGGACGGAAGTGAAGACCGTCCGGGGGTTTGGCGTCACAGGGGCAAAGCGATGGCTCCAAAATCGTATTATATTCACTTCCGGCGTGATACGCGGGCGTGTTTGTGACGTTGGAGGCTGGGAGCGGAGCGTAAACAGCAGGCTGTCGCGCATAGAATCAAACAGCGTGAGCCGCCGTTCGACGCTCCGCTTTCTACGCCCAACGCCACGCTCGGCGAATATTGTGTTACGCCCCCTGTTTTTGGAACCTTACCGCCGAATATAGAGTCACATATATAGTAGGGCCGCGGTATGGGGAGTGACGAAATGGAGCGTTCCTTGACGCGGATGAGGAAGGCGCATACAATAAAATAGGTAAAAGGGCTTTACATTAAATGAGAAGATAAGTTTTACAATGCGGATAATTAAAGTGCCGCCAAGCAACTGTATGTGTAATTAAACTGTGGTACAATATTATTATAAGAACAACGCTGTGCTTCCGAAAAGAGGTGAAGTGAATGCGCAACGATAGAATTATTGACGGAATCGTAAAGGCGGGGAGCCGCAGGGTGACGTGGCGTCGGATCATGGCGCTGCTTTGCGTGATCACCGTTTTAATGACCACCAATCAGATGATGTTCAAGGCAAACACGCTGGAACGCATACCGGCTTGCGGTTACGCGGAGCACGTTCACGACGAAAGCTGCTTCGACGGGGACAGCATGCCCGTGTGCGGCCTGGAGGAGCACACCCACACCGACGCCTGCTATCAGCAGCGGCCGCATAAAGCGGCGGACGAAATCCAGGTGGCGCTCGAGTCTCCCGTTGAGGAAGTCGAGATGCAGCTGGGCGAGGCTGTCGAAACGGGCGAAGTCACCGAAACGGGCGAGGCTGCCGAAACGGGCGAGGTCGAGGCGGGGGAGGACTCCGGTCTGACGATCGAGTATGAGGAACCCGCGCCGACAGAGATCATTGCCGCAGACGAAGAATCCGCGGACGAAATGTCCGAGGAGCTGTTTGTCGTGACCGAGGCGGGCGACGCCATCGCCGGTCAGCGGAACGTGGCGCTGGACTTCACCGGCTACATCGCAACCGACGCGCACACCATTTACTTCTACGACGCCGACCGCGCCGCCGTGCTGGTCATGCTGGAGGAGCTGGCGGAGGCGGACGGCGTGGCGATGACCGCCACCGAGGGCACGCTTGCCGCGGAGGCCATGATGGGCCTGGCGGAGATCGAGGCCGCGCTGGAGGCCGCGCCGGAGGACATCGACGCCCTGATGAGCGAGGTCCCCGTGGCGTATGAAAACGGCGTGCTGATCATCACCGGCGACGGCGAGGTGACCGTGGACGACACCCTCTATACTATCTCCGGGCTGACCCTGCCCGCCCGCGCCGTGCGGGCGCAGGACGCCGCGGGCGAGATCACCGTCTCCACCGCGGACGGCCAGGCGACGCTGCTGGACGTGACCCCGGCGTTCACCGAGACCGCCAGCGACACCGAGGCCTATGCCGACGTGTTCGACAGGATCGCCGGTCTGCTGCCCGAGAACACCGTGACCGAGAGCCCCGAGGAGATCGAGACCGTCGTGGCCGAGGCCGGGGACTTCCAGCTGACCGACGAGGAAGCTGTGCCGCAGCGCCGTCTGATGGCCGCGGCCCCCGCCGCCGAGACCCTTCCCCGGGAGCGCATGAGCCGCGTGCTCAACATGCGCCTGTTCGACATCGCCCTCATCGGCGCGGACGGCGCGACCGAGCCCGGCGCGCCCATCCACGTGGAGACCACCTTCAACGCCCCCATCTCCGGCGAGGACTTCGCGCTGTACCACATCGTGGACGGCGAGCCCGTGCCGGTGGAGGACGCCATTGTGGTGGACGAAAACAACAACGCCATCGGTCTGTCCTTCGACACCCCCAGCCTCAGCCCCTTCGCGGTGGCGTATTATACCGTGGACTTTTCCTATGTGGTCGACGGCCAGGTGTACGCCTTCAGCCTGCCGGGCGGCGGCTTTGTGACCCTGCGCAGCCTCCTGGAGGTTCTGGGCATCGCCGAGGGCATCGACGTGGACGACATCGAGAGCGCGACGTTCTCCGACCCCGCCCTGGTCTGGGTGGGACAGGCCCTGGAGGACGGCACCGTGGGACAGGTGAAGGCCGCTCATGCGCTGGAGTGCATCCCCAGCGCGGAGCTGATGCAGGCACAGCTTGAGGAGATCGACAGCACCCCCGTCTCCGCGGGCGAGTGGCTTCTCATCAGCCTGAAACCCTTTGACACCGAGGAGACCCTGACCGTCGCCCTGCGGGACGGGCAGGTGTTCACCGTGAAGGTGACCGACGCTCAGATCACCACCCTGTTCCTCAGCGCCAGCGGTGAGCTCTATGAAGTCACTGTGACCTATGGCGATGATGCACAGATTCCCGAAGGTTCGAGGCTGGTTGTCACCGAATATGATAGTACATCTGTGGAATATCTCGCTGCATGGGATTCTGTTGCGGGTCAAAGAGAAGCTTCTCCTGCAGAAACAGAGGTTGTGGAAGATGACACAATAGAGAATCAATCCGGTTCGTTTGCTCTGGCCGTTTCTAATCCTGGAGAGAATGAAAAAGAAACAGAAGGAGCTATCATTATCGCGGAAAATGTGGTTCCCTATTCCTTTGGCATGACGGCTTTTGACCTCAGCATTTATGATTCGGACGGTAATCCTATAGAGCCCAAGGCAGCAGTGGAGGTGTCCATCCTTGTAAAAGAACTTCCCGCAGATGTGGAGCCCGACGTTTTGGAATCTTCTCTTTCAGTGCAGCATCTTGATGAGAGTACTGGAGAGCTTATTGTGGAAACGGTAGCCTCAGTGGAGGCAGATCTTCCCGGTGATATTGAGATTCAGGAAGACTCCATTTTGGTGGACTTTACTGTCGAAAGCTTTTCCACATATACGATTACGTGGGGTGGTGGACTTACTGGTAGAGGCGCCTCCAGTATTTCGAGCGGTAAATACATAGTTTATGCGCGTGATGCGTATAATGGGAATTATTATGCCCTGGTACCTGCAAGAAATAGTAATGGGAGTTTACAGACCGTCCCATTGACATACACGAATGGGCTTATATCATACTCGGGAAACACCAATTTATATTGGACTGTTACTGTAAACAATGGAGTGTATACACTTTCTTTTAGAAGTGGAAGCACTACATATTATATGGCTGCAGGAACGATCTCAGCTAATGGCAGTGTGATTTCCAGAAGCTCTACCAGCAATTATAATAGCGGGTCAAATACGACGAGCTTTGGGCAATATGCTGACCATCTTCATTGTGCCGGAGATACATTTCTTCGTTGCTATAACGGTTCATTCCAGTTTATACATGATGTCAGCACCGGTTGGGAAAGTCGGTCGAGCGTTTTCTTTGCTCAGGCAGCTGATACAAAAATGGTTACCGTTCATTACGGATACATGGACGGGAACAGATTTGTTGAGTTTGACGAACTCCCTGCCGGTGCACAAGCTTCTTATGGTGGCCCTACTCTGGTTGGAGATCAGTTGAATGTGCGTTATGACATTCCTGGAAAAGACTATGTTACGACCAGAATCAACAATCCGTCCACTGGCACGGAAATCTCTCCGCTGTTGCAGACAGAGGCAAACAGTGCTGCATATTGGAAATACAGAATCCTGGATACGCTTACGGTGAATGACGGTATCAATGCATGGCAAACATTCGGGACGAATGATAATGATATTTATGTCATCTACAGGGACACTCCGACGGAGAAATCCTATGATGACGGTGGATTAACAGCCGACGACCTGGCTGCCCCGGCCACCAACAAAGGCGTACAGCCCAACGGCGACGGGACCTATGATGTTAGCCTGAGCGTCACTGGCACATCGAATTCAAAGCATAACAAGACCCATGCGAATGTTGTTATTGTTTTGGATACGTCATCCAGTATGAATGAGAAGGACACAGGGGTTTCGGGCCAGACTCGTCTTCAGGCGGCGCAGAATGCGATTTATACCCTGTCTGACCAGCTGTTCGGCTTCAACACGAGCGATGATCCTGCAGCTATTGAGATTGCGTTTGTCGATTTTTCGCATCGTGTCCGCAACGAGATGACGAAGGATACAATCTACAGTGGAGTCGTCAATGGGACTGACTATAACAGTTTTCGTTCTCTGATCAGCAGTCTAAACACGAATGGCGGTACCAATTACGATACGGCGATCGAGGCCGCAAACAGTGTCCTCTGGAATGATGCGGATCCGGTCTATGTCATCTTCGTTACCGATGGTGACACGGTCTCACGCGGATATCTTGCGTACGATGCAAGCGGCGCGACTGATCATGCATTGGACTGGGATGGAGGCACATATTATACACATGATCCAAACGCAACAGCTGACGAAGTCCATGCTCGTGCAAGGAGCGCCGCGAAAATACAGTTGAACAAGCTGCTTGCCAACAGCAACAATAAATTCTACTCCATCGGCGTGTTTGGCAATGTACAGTATTTGGAAGACCTTGGCGGAACTTATCTTGGGCAGGCAAACAATGAAGCAGCCATAAAGAAAGCCTTTGCGACCATCATCGAAGACCTGGCCCTTGAACTCGGATACAAGGATGTAACCATCCATGACGGCATCACCGCCCTGACCTCCACCGCCCTTGTCAATGGTGTCGCGGATCAGTTCCGCTACAAGATCACCAAGAAGGATGGAACCGTACAGACATTTGACAGCGATGCTGCGTTGAAGGCTGAATATCCTGGCATCGGGACGGCGACATATACCACGAACGGCACTGAAAAGTCGGTACAGTGGAATCTTGGCGCGAATTACCAGCTGGAGGATGGCGTTACCTACCAGTTGACCTTCACCGTCTGGCCCAGCCAGGATGCCTATGATTATCTGGCGGACTTCAATAACCGGGTGAAGAAGATTACTGAACAGAATACCGCTGTCAAAAAGCAATTCTTTGTAGAGGTTGATGGAAGCACGTATCAGTATGTGGAGAACAAGGGCTGGACAACGGATATTCCGGCAAAGGAAGGATCCGCCTACATTACGGATTCGGAGATGCAGGGCAGAATTGATGCAGCCGCCAGTCTTACCCACTACATCAGAACCAACACCAGAGCTTCGGTCGACTATACCTCTGTCAAAACGGAAAACGGCACGGTTACGGAAACCAAAACGGTGACCGACGCTGAGATCAGGGATCCGAACGGAAAGATGGTGCTGGACGGCACGGCCCTCAAGATGAAAAAGGCCTGGAACGACAGCCTGTCGACCAGCGAGCAGCTGGAGCTCCTGACTAAATACCTGAATGATGCCGGAACCGACACGACATACGCCGTGACCCTTCGCCTGTGGCAGGACAAGGATACAACTGAGGAGGAGATCCACACAGCAACGTCGGAAAATGGCTTCGTCATAAAACCGACAGTGACCATTGAAAACGGAAAAGTCACCGCCGCTACATGGCCCACCCTTGACGTTTCCATCTCCCCCGGCGTCATGGTGGAGTTCACAACAGACAAGGACCGGATATATTGGGATACAGAAAAATTCCCTCGCGTGACCTATGGCGCGAAAACCTATATCATCCTTGAAACCGGCCACAACTACAACATCACCGAGGACGACATCGACCTCCACTTTGAGCTGAATGCCGACGTGTATCATCCGATGGTCGTCAACGGTGTGCTAAAGACGGTCAAGTTTGGTACAGACGCATCCGGCAATCGCATCATCACCGAAATGTCATCAGACGGTACCCCGCTGACGACCTTGACGGCTACAAACAGTCTGAAGGGCGGTCTGGATGTGATGAAGTTTGTTACGACAAAAGATGACGCCTCGGATACCGTTACCAAGGATGAAACCTACTTTACCTTCAGGATCAAGCTACAGAAGAGCCAGACGGATACCACGCAGGTCTATACCACACCGGATCAGTTTAACGGAGACGGATCGACCAAAAGCGGCAGTTTGGGCTTCCGGATCTTCGCGGCGCCTGTCATCCCGGCCGACGCGACAAATGTAGCCGATGATAAGTCCTCCTACGAGTTTAATGGCCTGACCTACAAAGCCGATCGAAACAGCGAGGGAGAAATCAACGGCTATACGGCCAGAGGTACCGTTCCCGACACCGGTGAGCTGACCCTGAAAATCAGACAGTCAAAGCTGGGCGGAACGGATGAAAACCCGCTTGACCGAATTCGCATCGTCAATATACCCGCCGGAACTTATTATACGGTAGAAGAGATAGACGTACCGGAAGGGTATACACAGGTAAAAAAGGAAGCCGATTCCGGAACTGTAAAGGCAAATACTCAGGCTACTGCTAAATTCTGGAACAAAAGGACATTCCTTGCAGTTGATTTGCTGAAGGTCGACGAAGTGGACAATTCCAAAGTCCTGAAGAATGCTGAATTCAAATTGTATAAGGAGGATGGAACTACAGAAGCGACGGATGCGGAAGGGAAACCTATCGGTACCATAACAACCGGCTCGGATGGAAAAGCAACCATAGGAAAGCTGCTCCCCGGGACGTACAAGCTGATCGAGAAGAAAGCGCCGGAAGGGTACAATTTGATGACTTCCCCTGTAACCATTCTCGTGACAAATGAAAAGGTGACCTTCCAGCAGGGAACGAAGCAGCCAGTGGACGCGACAAAGAGCTCTGACGGGCTGACATGGACGATCACGGCAACCAATAACCCCGGTTACGAGCTTCCCTCCACCGGCGGGCCGGGCACGCTGGCCTACACCCTCACCGGTGCGCTGCTGATCCTTGCGGCCGCGCTGCTGCTGCTGCGAAGGCGGGCGGAGTGACCCTCCGGGCCTCCCGGGCAAGCGGGTCGGGCCTTTTGTGAGGACGGGGTGACGAAGGGGCGTTCCCCTTCGACCCAACAAGCGCCAATCCATTTTCATTGCGCCGCGCCCCCGGATATTCTCCGGGGGCGCGTTATTGGAGGTAGACACGGCGCGGTTATTCTGCTATAATGCGAGCGTATAAGTACGATTTGACGAGGTGACCCAATCCATGCTCAGCACATCCGTATTTGCCTGGGCGCAGGCCAGGTCGGGGCTGACCACCGCCGATTTCATGGCGACCCTGACCCCGGAGAGGGAAGAGGAGATCTTCCAAAGCTACAACGAATGGCGCCTGTCCAAGGGCTTAAAGCCGGTGGAGCGCGCCGCGCAGACGGTCGTGGCGCCGCCGCCCCGGCCTCCGAAGGTGGAGAATGACTTCGATGTCCTGCTCAAGACCCTGGCCGCCGAGGTGGAGGCCCAGGCGGAGGAGGAGGCCGAGGAGATCGCCCGCACGATGGCGGAGATCGACGCCATGGAGGTGCCGGAGGAGGACGCGCCGATGGACGATCCGGAGGCCGATGACGCGCCCGCCCCGGACCCTGAGCCGGTGCGCGTGGAGCCGCCGTCCATCCCCGCGGACCTCGATCCGTCCCAGTATGGGGCGCTCGCCGCGCGGCTGGGGGACGGGGCGGTCGACGCCGTCACCGCGGCCATACGCGACGCCGCCCGCCGCCATCGCGGCACGTCGGCGCTCAAGGCGTTTTTGCGCTATCTGAATGAGAACAGAACGGAGGAAGAGAAATGAGACGCATCGCACTGTTGCTTGCGGCGCTGGTGGCGCTGGCCGTGCCGGCCATGGCGGAGCCCACCTATATCGGCACGATGATGGTGGATAACTGCGAGGAGTGGGTCTCCCTGCGGGATGGCCCGGGCACGGACCGCGCGCGGCTGGCGAAGGTGCCGCTGTACGGCATCGTGACGGACGCCGAGCGGGACCCGTCCTACGGCGATTTCACCTATGTCAACTATGACGGGCAGTACGGCTACATACTGTCCCGGTATCTGGTGCCCTGGGCCGATCCCGAGCCCGAGGACGGCACGGTCCTGGACGCCACCGTCCGCGGCCATCACATCACCGCCACCCGCACCTTTGAGGGCGACGGCGAGCGCCTCGAGGTCGCCTGCGACGATCTGTGGACCTACACCACCCGCTCCACCACCTCCACCGAGCTGGATTTTACCGACGCCTTCATCGGCTATGACGACCGGGTGATGGTCTACAACACCGAGAAGGGCCTCACCGCCCTCGACCCCGAGACCGGCGAGATGATATGGACCCTCGAGGAGGGCCTGGGCGCGAGCATCACCCACACCATGGACGCGGAGGGGACACTGTATATCGGCGGCTACTACGGCCCCGACCCCGTGGCCGTCGACGTGAACGGCCATGTGAAGTGGCGCGCCAGCGCCCCGGACTGCAACTGGCTCTACAAGATGTTCATCGAGAACGGCGAGCTGGTCTGCACCTACGACATGATGCCCGACGGCGAAGCGGGCTACGTCGTCTTTGACCTCGACGGAAATCTGCTGCGGCAGGAGAAGGCGGGGAATTAGGAAGCAGGGGGTAAGCAGTAGGGAGCAGGGGGAGTTACGGCAGAGGTTTGGATTTCTGTTGAAGGCTTTGTGTTTTACGTGGGATGATTGACGTGCTTTGGAACGGTTCGCCTCTGTTGTGATGAACTGGGATTGGCGGATGGGGGACGACCTCTTTCGTCAGCCCTTCGGGCTGCCACCTTCCCCTGAAGGGGAAGGCAAGATGCCGACAATCCCGCAGCCAAAAGCCTTCTCCTTCAGGGAAGGCGGGCCGAAGGGGGAAGAGGCCGTTTTCTGTCAGCGCGCCAAACCCTTCTTTGACACATCCGAGCTGATGAGAACGCTGACCTCTGCCGTTCTCCCCTACTCCCCTACTCCCCTACTCCCTACTGCCTACTCCCTACTCCCTAAAAAGCTCACCGGGAAGAGGATGGATTACGCTCAATGCACATCTTATTGGCGCTGGAAATACTGGGGACCGTTGCCTTTGCCATATCGGGGGCGATCGTGGGGCTTCAGAAGCGGATGGACATCTTCGGGGTCTGCATACTGGGGCTGACCACGGCGGTGGGCGGCGGCGTGCTGCGGGACCTGATATTGAACATCACCCCGCCCGCGGCGTTTCGGGACCCGATCTTTGCGGTGACGGCGGTGGTGGTCAGCGCGGTGCTGTTCATCCGGCACCCCTACGCCGACATCGGGAACATGGGCGCGGTGTATGAAAAGCTGCTGCTGGCGATGGATTCGGTGGGGCTGGGACTCTTCACCGTGACCGGCATCCACGTGGCGAAGGCCTCCGGGGCGGAGGCCAATCTGTTCCTCCAGACCTTCGTGGGCGTGCTGACCGGCGTGGGCGGGGGCCTGATGCGGGATGTGTTCGCGGGACACACGCCCTCCATCTTCGTCAAGCACTTCTACGCCTGCGCCTCCATCATCGGCGCGTGGGCCTGCGCCCTGCTCTGGCCGGTCATCGGGGAGAGCGCCTCGATGTTCGTAGGCGCGGCCGCCATCGTGGTGCTGCGCCTGCTGGCGGCGCACTATCACTGGAGCCTCCCCCGGGCGGAATAAAGCGCGAAAAGGCCGCGAACCACAGCTTCTGCGGCATTCTTGTATGGCTGTTATACCATCTCACCATCGACTGATACACTGCCCCGGCTGTGACGGGGCGGCGCGCAGGAAAGTATGTATCGACTGGAGGCATCCAAGCATGATTACCCTGTTACTGTCCTTCCTGGTGCTGATCGTGGGGTATGCGACCTACGGCAGGCTGGTGGAGCGCACCTTTGGCCCGGATGACCGCGTCACCCCCGCCAACAGCATGACTGACGGCGTGGACTACGTGCCCATGAAGACCTGGCGGGCCTTCCTGGTCCAGCTGCTGAACATCGCCGGGACGGGCCCCATCTTCGGGCCCCTGATGGGCGCGTGCTTCGGCCCGGTGGTCTTTCTGTGGATCATCTTCGGCTCGGTGCTGGGCGGCGCGGTCCACGATTACATGGTGGGCATGATCTCCGAGCGCCACGAGGGCAAGTCCATCGCGGAGCTCTCGGGCATCTACCTCGGCAGCGGCGCGAAGTGGGGCATGCGCCTGTTCTCGGTGCTGCTGCTGCTGTTGACGGGCACGGTGTTCGTCAACAGCCCCGCGGCGCTGATCGCCCGGCTGACGCCCTTTGAGAACGACACCATGCTGTGGGTGGTCATCATACTGGCCTACTATGTGGCCGCCACGCTGCTGCCCATCGACAAGATCATCGGCAGGCTGTACCCGGTGTTCGGCACGGTGCTCATCATCATGGCGGCGGGCATCATGGGCGGCATCGTGTTCGGCGGCTACAAGGTGCCCGAGCTGACCCTGGCCAACCTGCATCCCGAGGGACTGCCCGTCTGGCCGTACATGTTCGTCACGGTGGCCTGCGGCGCCATCTCCGGCTTCCATGCCACGCAGTCGCCCATGGTGTCCAAGTGCATCACCTCCGAGCGCACGGGCCGCAAGATCTTCTACGGCGCCATGCTGTCCGAGTCCGTGATCGCGCTGGTGTGGGCGGCGGGCGGCGTCGCGTTCTACGGCGCCACCGGCGGGCTGAATCAGGCGCTCTCCACGCTGGGCCAGTCCGGCGTGGTGTACGACATCTCCACCGGGATGCTGGGCCTGGTCGGCGGCGTGCTGGCCATCATCGGCGTCATCGCCTGCCCCATCACCTCCGGCGACACCGCCTTCCGGAGCGCGCGGCTGATCCTCTCCGAGATCTTCCACCTGGACCAGAAGCCCATCAAGAACCGGCTGCTGATCACCCTCCCGCTGCTGGCCATTGCGGCGGTGCTGACCCAGCTGGACTTCAACGTGCTCTGGCGCTACTTCTCCTGGAGCAACCAGACCCTTGCCATGATCAGCCTGTGGGTGGCCACGGCCTACCTGCTGAAGACCCAGTCCAACAAGCTGACGAGCCTGATCACCGCTCTGCCCGCCACGTTCATGTCCGCGGTCTCCATGACCTACATCCTCATGGCGCAGGAGGGCTTCCGCCTAGGCAGCGGCGTGGGCTATCCCGTGGGCATCGTGTTCGCCGTGGCGTGCTTCGCGTTCTACATCACCCGCCTTCGCGCCGCGAAGGCCGGGCTGTGATCCGACCTGAAAGGAGCGTTTCCATGATCATCAGCACCCCCAAGGCCCCCGCGGCCATCGGCCCCTATTCCCAGGCCGTTCGCGTCGGCGCGGCTCTCTATACCTCCGGCCAGCTGGGACTCGACCCCGCCACGGGCTCACTCCCCGAGGGTGTGGAGGCCCAGACCCGGCAGAGCCTGTCCAACATCGGGGCCATACTCGACGCGGCGGGCTACGCCGTCACAGATGTGGTCAAGACCACCGTCTTTATCCGCTCCATGGACGACTTTGCCTGTGTCAACGCCGTCTACAGCGCCTTCTTCGGCGACCACAAGCCCGCCCGCTCCTGCGTGGAGGTGTCGCGGCTTCCGAAGGACGGCCTGGTGGAGATCGAGGTCGTTGCGGTGAAGCAGGACTGACCGCACTGAATTAACCGGGAAAACACGGACGCGGCCGAGGGATCGCGCATATGTCAATGTACGCGGCCCCTCGGCCGTTTGTTGTTGGACAATGGGGAATGAGGAATTAGGAATTATAAATGGCTTGGCTGCGAAGGGGCAGCGATGCGCCGCCTGCCAGGCAGTACGTATTGTTTCGGTATATGGCGGGCGGCCAATGGCCGCCCCTACAGAGTGCGCGGCAGCGACTATTCATTCCTAATTCCTAATTCCTAATTCCTAATTCCTAATTCCTAATTCCTAATTCCTAATTCCTAATTCCTAATTCCTAATTCTTCCAGGTACCCCCTATTTATCCCAACAGAACTGAACAGATACTTCCAAACAAACAATAGAACCGGACAGCCGCATTGGCCAAAGCGACCACACAGCATTGGAGGACACACATGATACGCAAGGCAGAGCAGGGGGACGTGAAGGCCATCGCGGCCATTTACGACGCGATACACGATCTGGAGGAAGCGGGCGCGATGACCACGGGCTGGGTGCGCGGGGTGTACCCGATGGAGGCCACGGCCCGCGCGGCGGTGGCGGCGGGGGAGATGTACGTGCTGGAGGAGGGCGGGCGCGTCGTTGCCTCGGCGCGCATCAATCGGGAGCAGATGCCCGCCTACGCGCAGGTGGCCTGGCAGACGCCCGCGCGGGACGACCAGGTGCTGGTGCTGCACACGCTGACGGTGGACCCCGCGCGCTCGGGCCGGGGCCATGCCCGGCGCTTCCTGCAATTCTATGAGGACATGGCCGCTGAAATGGGGTGTGTCGCCCTCCGCATCAACACGAATGCCCGGAACACCGCTGCGCGAAAGATGTACGCGAGGCACGGCTACCGGGAGAGCGGCACCATCCCCTGCGAGTTCAACGGCATTCCGGGCGTGGCGTTGGTGTGTATGGAGAAGCGGGTGGAAAGGGACGGCTGACGGGTCAGCGCTCGATCAGCCAATGGATGATGTTGGACCACAGCGTCCGGTAGCCGGGCCATTCACAGAATTCCACGGGCGACCAGTGGGGCGCGCAGTCGGTGGCGTAGGCCAGCACGCGGCCCTCGCCGTAGCTGCCCGCGACGATCATGGGGTCGTCGTTCAGGGCGGCGACCACCTCGGTCCCGGGCTTGGCGGTCAGGCGGTTGTAGCCCAGCACCATGGGCCAGTCCCCCGGCAGGCCCTCGGCGATGGGGTGGTCGGGCAGCAGCAGCCGGGGTTTGATGCCGGCGCTGGCCTCGACGCGGTCGTCCCCCGGCAGCAGCTCCACCGGCAGCACCTCCGCCAGCGCCGAGTTGCGGTAGCAGCCCCGGCCCTGGATGCCCATGAAGGTGAGGTAGCCGCCAATCATCACGAAGGCCCCGCCGCCGGCGACGTAGTCCCGCACGGCCTCCAGCCGGTTGGGGGTGGGGGTCAGGCGCTGGAACACGTTCATCGGCAGGTTGAAGGTGTTCGCGCCAACGTCGGAGAACATGACCGCGTCGTAGGCCTTCAGCGCCTCCGGGTCGTTGGGAAAGCTGAACTCCACCATGTGCGCCGGGACGTGGGTGAATTCGCAGCCCGCGTCGGTGAGCGCCTTCTGGATGTACTGGACGGCGGTCTCGTAGTAGTCGTAGGTGAACACGTCGAAGCCCTTGGTCTCCTGGACGTGGACCTGCCAGGACTCCCCGACGAACAGTATCCTCGGTTTGCGCATATAAACATCTCCTCTCATGTTGACTGAAAACAGTATAGCATCACGGATGGAGGAATGCAAGGGCGGGGATAAGGGAGTAGGGAGTAGGCAGTAGGGAATTTTAGAATTAGGAATTGGGAATTAGAAATTAGGAATTAGGAATTAAAGATAGCTGCTGCCGCGCGCACTGTAGGGGCGGCCGTCCATGCTGAGTGCGCAGCAGCCGCTATTAATTCCTAATTCCTCATTCCTCATTCCTAATTCTATAAATCCCAATCCATTGATAGAGTGACCGATGGACCGATTCATCCACAAAAGAATTAATAATTTATATTGACACGGCAAAAATAAAGCGCTATAATTGACATGCTGAAGCATTAGAACAAGCAGTTTTCCGATATATGTTAAGAGAGAGGATGATAGTGCTTGAAGACGATCAAGGACAAGCAGCTGCTGGTCGGCGCCGACTTTGCGGGGTATCCGCTGAAGGAGGCCGTGTGCGCCCATCTGCGGGCGAAGGGCTGGACGATCACGGACGTGGGCGTCACCGATCCCAACGTGGACGACACCGAGAACATGTTCCACCGCATCGGCCTGCGCGTCGGCGCGATGATCTCCGAGGGCGAATTTGAGCGCGCGCTGGTTTTCTGCGGCACCGGCATGGGCATCCACATCGCGGCCAGCAAGTGCCCCCATGTGCACGCGGGCGTGGTGGAATCGGTCCCGGCGGCGCTGCGGGCCATCACCGGCAACGGCGTGAACGTGCTGGCCATGGGCGCGTTCTACGTGGCGCCCCAGATGGGCTGCGACATCGCCGACGCCTATCTCAACGCCGAGCTGGGCAGCGGCTACGAGTGGTGGCACAACTTCTACGAGTTCCACAAGCTGGCCATCGACGAGCTGGAGGCCTTCGACTACGAGGAATACAAAAAGAACGGGTTCAAGCTCAAGCACCTGGGCGACTACCCGCTGACCCTGGATACCAAGGACGACCTGCGCTTCCAGCTGCGCGGCGACGAATGACGTCCGGCCCGGAAGGGCTTGACATATATAGATAAGGAGGAACTATCCATGAAGAAGATTCTTGCTCTGGTTATCGCTGTCATGATGGTCATGACCTGTGCGGCCGCGCTGGCCGAGGGCCACGAGATCGTGGTCGTGCCCAAGGACGCCTCCAACCCCTGGTTCGTTCGCATGAACACCGGCGTCGAGGAGTACGCCGCCGCCCATCCCGAGGATACCATCTATCAGAAGGGCACCCCTGAGATCGACCCCACCCTCCAGTATCAGCTGGTCATGGACCTGGTGGCCCAGGGCGTGGACGCCATCTGCGTGGTCCCCGTCGATCTGGAGTCCATTGAGCCCGCGCTGAAGGCCGCCCGCGATGCCGGCATCGTGGTCATCGCCCATGAGGGCGCGGCCCTGGAGAATGTCGACTATGACATCGAGGCCTTCAACAACGAGCTGTACGGCGCGTTCATCATGGACAACCTGGCCGCCGCCATGGGCGAAGAGGGCGTCTACACCACCATGGTCGCCGACCTGACCAACGGCTCCCACAACGAGTGGGCGGACGGCGGCGTGAAGCGCGCCACCGAGGCCTATCCCAACATGACCCTGCTGGAGTCCGACCCCCGCGTGGAGTCCCATGACAACGGCGACACCGCCTACAACGTGGCCAAGGAGCTGTTCAAGAAGTATCCCGATCTGAAGGGCATCATGGGCACCTCCTCCTTCGACGCCCCCGGCGTCGCCCGCGCCATCGAGGAGCTGGGCCTGTCCGGCAAGGTGTTCACCGCCGGCACCGGCATGCCCGCTGACAACGCCGAGCTGCTCAAGTCCGGCGCGGTCCAGTATCTGACCCTGTGGGATCCCGCGCTGGCCGGTCAGGCCATGGTGGCGCTGGCCCAGAAGCTGCTGGCCGATGAGGAGATCGCCGCGCCCGTCGATCTGGGTGTGGAGGGCTACACCGAGCTCCAGTTCAAGGAAGGCTCCGAGACCGTGCTCGAGGGCCAGGGCTGGATCACCATCACCGCCGAGAACGTGGATTCCTTCGGCTTCTGATCGTTCCGACGTGTGACAGCTTGATTCATTGAGGCTGGCGGAGGGGCTTCGGTCTCTCCGCCCGTCGTTTACTCCGGGCGCGTCGCGCCCCAATTAGGAAGGAATGATAGCCATGTCTGAGTACCTTCTCAGAGCCGTGGACATCGTAAAGAACTTCGCCGGCGTCAAGGCGCTGCAGGGCGTCTCGCTGGACATCAAGCCGGGCGAGATCCACTGCCTGGCGGGCGAGAACGGCTGCGGAAAATCCACGCTGATCAAGGTCATATCAGGCGTGTACCAGCCCGACGGGGGCTATATCGAATTCAACGGGCAGCGCTACACGTCGATCACGCCCCGCGAATCCATCGCCATGGGCATTCAGGTCATCTATCAGGATTTCGCCATCTTTCCGAACCTGACTGTCATGGAAAACCTGGCCTTCAACACGGAGCTGGCGGCGGGACACAAATTCGTCAACAAAAAGCGCATGCGCCAGATCGCCACGGAGGCCCTCTCCAAGATCAACTTCGACGTGGAGCTGGACCGCCTGGTGGGCTCGCTGAGCGTGGCGGAAAAGCAGATGGTGGCCATCTGCCGCGCGCTGATGTTCGACGCCAAGCTCATCATCATGGACGAGCCCACCACCGCGCTGACCAAGAAGGAGGTCGCGGCGCTGTTTGAGATCATACTCAAGCTCAAGGCCCAGGGCATCGCCATACTCTTCGTCAGCCACAAGCTCAACGAGGTGTTCGAGATTTCCGAGCGCTTCACCATCCTCCGCTCCGGCCAGCTGATCGCCACCGGCAACACCTCGGACCTGGACGACAAGAAGTTCACCTTCTACATGACCGGCCGCGAGTTCGAGGACGTGAAGTTCAAGCCCGCCTTTGAGGCGGAGAAGCCGGTGCTGGAGGTCAAAAACCTGACGGTCCCCGGCGCGTTCGAGGACGTCTCCTTCGAGCTGAAGCCGGGGCAGATCCTGGGCATCACCGGGCTTCTGGACTCCGGGCGCACGGAGCTGTCGCTGGCGCTGTTTGGGCTGCGCAAGGCCTCGGGCGGCGATATCCTGATGAAGGGCCAGAAGGTGACCATTGAAAATCCCCGGGACGCCATCGCCGCGGGCATCGGCCTGGTGCCGGAGGACCGCCTGAGCGAGGGCCTGTTCCTGCCCCAGCCCATCTCCGACAACATCGTCATCTCCGAGATCGACGGGCTGTCCGGGGCGCTGAGCGTGGTGGACCGCAAGCGCCGCCAGGACGAGGTGGACAAGTGGGTCAGGGACCTGGCCATCGCCACCCCCAACCCGGACAACGCCTGCACCACCCTCTCCGGCGGCAACCAGCAGCGCATCGTGCTGGCCAAGTGGCTGGCCTGCAAGCCCGACGTGCTGATTCTGAACGGGCCCACCGTGGGCGTGGACATCGGCTCCAAGCACGACATCCACGCCATCCTGCAGCGCCTGGCCAACCAGGGCATGGCGGTCATTATCATTTCCGACGACCTGCCCGAGGTGCTGGAAAACTGCTCCGATCTGCTGGTGATGCGCGCGGGCCGCATCGTCGCCCAGCTGGACCCCGCCACGACGGATGAAGCGCTGGTTCTCCAGCACATGATGTAAGGGGGTGCGCGCTATGAAATCGATCCGCAAATTCACCGGGCGCGTGGAGTTCTACATCGGCCTGGTGCTGGTCGCCCTGTGCCTGCTCATCCAGGTGCGCTCCGGGCAGTTCTTCACCCCCAACAACATCGTCGATATCCTGTCGGCGCTGGTGGTGCCGGGCATATTCGCTGTGGGCGAGTTCATGGTCATCGTGTCGGGCGGCTTCGACGTGTCCTTCCCGGCGCTGGCCTCGCTGTCGGCCTACGCCACCACCAAGCTGTTCCTCAACATGAACTATGAGGGCAGCGCGCTGCTGCCGCTGCTGGTGGCTGTGTTGATCGGCGCGGTGCTGGGCGCGCTCAACGGCCTGTTCATCGGCTACTTCGAGCTGCCCGCCATGATCGTCACCCTGGGCACCTCCTCGGTGTTCAAGGGCTTCATGCAGGGCACCCTCAATTCCAAGCAGCTGGCGGTCATCCCCCAGGGCATGCGCAGCTTCGGCACCTCGGCCATCTTCGTGGCCCAGAACGCCCAGTCCGGCCTGACCAGCCGCATGCCCATGACGTTCATTTGCTTCGTGCTGGTGCTGATCGCGGCCTGGTTCATACTGACCCGCACCATGTTCGGCCGCGGCATCTACGCCGTGGGCGGCAACGCGGTGTCGGCGCACCGGGCGGGCTTCAACGTCAAGCGCACGCGCTTTTTCATGTTCGTGTTCGTGGGCATGATCTCCGCGCTGGCGGGCATGTGCCGCACCTGCATGATGCAGCAGATGCACCCCACCAACATGCTGGGCATGGAGATGAACATCATCGCAGGCGTCGTCCTGGGCGGCACCGCGGTGGTGGGCGGCAGCGGCACGCTGCTGGGCTGCATGCTGGGCACGGCGCTGATCGTGGTGGTGGAGAACTCCATGATCCTCATCGGCATCCCCACCGTGTGGAAGGACTTCTTCGTCGGCGCGCTTATCATCATCGGCACCGGCATCTCCGCCATGCGCGTGTACGCCGCCAACCGGCCCGGCGCGCGCAGCCTGAGGAAGGAGGCGGCCAAATGAACGCCCTGAGCAAGTTCTATCAGAAGGATCGCCACATCGCCCGTCTGCTGATCATGACGGTGATCTGGCTGGCGTTCATGGCGATCACCCGGTTTGACAAGTTCTACACCATCGCCAACTTCCAGACCATCGCGGGCAAGTTCCCCGAATTCGGCGTGATGGCCCTGGGCGCGATGCTGTGCATGATCACCGGCGGCATCGACCTCTCCAGCGTGGGCGTCGCCAACCTCACCAGCATACTGATGGCCATGTACATGCGCTCCCGCGCCGGCGACAGCGGCACCGTGTCCGCCTTCATCGTGGCGGAGGTACTGGTGATCGCGGCGGTTATCGGCTGCGCGGCGGGCGCGCTCAACGGCGTGCTGATCTCCAGGATCCACATCCCGCCGATACTGGCCACCCTGGGTGTGAACCAGCTGCTCACCGGCATCGCGCTGGTGGTGACCAACGGCAAGGCCGTCTCGGACATCCCCACCGTGTACTCCTCCATCATCAACCAGAAGCTGCTGAAGGTCGTGCCCGGCAAGCGCGGCGCGATGATGGGGCTGATTCCCGTGCAGCTGATCTTCTTCGTGGTGGCGGCGGTGCTGGTGTGGTTCCTGCTCTCCCGCACCACCTATGGCAAAAAGCTGTACCTGATGGGCACCAGCGAGAACGTGGCCCGCTTCTCCGGCCTGAAGGTGGACTGGCTCATCATCAAGACCTACGCCCTGTCGGGCATCCTGGCGGCCATGGGCGGCATGATCATGCTGGCCAACTACAACTCCGCCCGCTCCGACTACGGCACCGTCTACACCCTCCAGTGCATACTGATCGTGGTGCTCGGCGGCGTCAGCCCCTCCGGCGGCAAGGGTAAGATCTCCGGCGTGATGCTGTCCATCATCCTCCTCTCCCTGCTGGAGGCCGGCATCAACCGCTTCCCCCAGATCTCCAGCTACTACATCACCCTCATCTGGGGCGCCGTGCTGCTGCTGGTCATGGTCCTCAACTACTTTGTCGAGCATCCCATCAGGAGGAGGCAGGCGGTTAAGAATTAGAAATTGGGATATATTAATTAGGAATTGGGAATTGGGAATTGGGAATTAAAGATACCGGCTGCCGCGTACCCTGTAGGGCGGCCAATGGCCGCCCGCCCTGTGCCGAAACAAAGCGTACACCCCAGTGGACGGCGCATACCGTTCCTACGCCGCTAAGCCATTTCAATTCCCAATTCCCAATTCCCAGTTCCTAATTCCCAATTCCTAATTTCTAATTCCCTAATGCCTTCTCATCCCCGGCGTGGCGCGTTCCACGCCGGTTTTTTCACGTTGTGGAGTATAGACGGAATAGTGGATTTGTGGTAGAATCAGGTATGTAATATAGGGAGAGGATGGACTGTGCCCGGGTGGGCAGGACATTCTCCATTCAAAGAAGGAGCCCAGGCATGAGGAGACTTATCGCAATTTGGCTGGCGCTGCTTGCGCTTTTGGCAGGGGCGGCGCTGGGAGAGGTCTATACCGGGATCGACCAGCTGGACGGCACGCGGATCGGCGTGCAGACCGGCACCAGCTTTGACAGGATGGTGACGGACAGACTGCCCAACGCCCAGGTGGAATACTACAACACCAAGGCCGACCTGGTGGCGGCCCTGACCGGGCAGAAGGTGGAGGCCTTCGCCATGGACGAGCCGGTGGTGCAGCTGCTGATGGGGGAGAGCGACCAGATCACCTATCTCCCGGAATACCTGGACGCCTACGAGTTCGCCCTCGTGTTTCCCAAGACCGCGGAGGGGGAGGCGCTTCGGGACGAGTTCAACGGCTTTCTGAGCGACCTGAAGGCCCAGGGCGCGCTGGACGCGCTGGCCGACGAGTGGTTCGGCGACGACGAGGCGGCCAAGACCATGCCCGACCCGTCCGCGCTGCCCGCCACGCGCGGCACGCTGCGGCTGGCGACGGAGTCAGGCTACGCCCCCTTCGAGTACGTGCGCGACGGCGCCGTGGTGGGCTACGACATGGACATCGCGGCCCAGTTCTGCCAGGCCTGCGGCTACGGCCTGGAGATCGTGGACATGAGCTACGACAGCATACTGTCCGCGGTGCAGGCCGGGCGGTGCGAATTCGCCGCGGCGGGCATCAGCATCACCCCGGAGCGCATGGAGAGCGTGCTGTTCTCCGAGCCCAACTTCAAAGGCGGCGCGGTGTTGGCGGTGCTCAAGGGAAACGCCGCGTCGGCGCAGGCGTCGGCGGGCGTCAGCTGTCAGGACTACAACGGCAAGCGCCTGGGCGTGCTGACGGGCCCGCTGATGGAGGACGCCGCCAGGGAATTCTTCCCCGACAGCGAATGCCTGATCTTCAACAGCTACCCGGACTGCATCACGGCGCTGCTGACGGGCAAGATCGACGCCTATCTGGCGGATGAGCCCAGCACGAAGGTCATCCGCATGACGGAGCCGAGGATCGACTACATCCCCCAGCGCCTCACCCAGAACAACTACAGCTTCGCCTTCCGCAAGAACGACCCCAAGAGCGCGGCGCTGTGCGCGGAGCTGAACGACTTCCTCGCCCGCTGCCGGGCGGACGGCACGCTGGACGCGCTGGACACCCTTTGGTTCGGCGACGACGAGGACAAAAAGGTGGTGGACATGTCCGGTCTCACCGGGGAAAACGGTGTCATCCGCGTGGTCACCACCTCCACGGACATGCCCTTCTCCTACATCAAGGACGGCAAAAACGTGGGCTACGACATCGACCTGGTGGTGCGCTTCTGCCGGGACCGGGGCTACGCGCTGGAGCTGGGGGACGTGGACTTCTCGGGCCGCATCCCCGCCGTGGAATCCGGGAAGTACGACTTTACCACCGACATGAACGTCACCCCGGAGCGGGAGGAGCAGGTGCTGTTCTCCGACCCCACCAGCTACGGCGGCATCGTGCTGGTGGTGAAGAGCAGCGACCTCGCGGGGCGGTCCGAAGACCTGTCCGGGCTGAACGGCAGGCCCGCGGGCGTCATCACCGGCTCGTTCCACGACGCGGTGATCGCGGAGGCGATGCCGGACTCCGAGATCAGCCAGTACAGCAGCTACACCGACATGGTGGCAGCCTTGAAGACGGGCAAGATCGACTACTTCCTGGCCTCCACGGAGGTCGCCGCCCATCTCACCGAGGCGGACGACGCGGTGACGGCCCTCCGGACGCCCGTGCGGACGCTGGACATCGGCGCGATGTTCGCCAAGACCGGGAAGGGCGACGCGCTGCGCGCCCAGATGGACGCCTTCATCGAAAAGCTCAAAGCGGACGGCACGCTGGACGAGATCTACTCCTACTGGAGCGACCCCGCCCATGAAGCCGTCCCGGTGGACATGACCGGCCTGACCGGCGAGAACGGCACGCTGCAATTTGCCACCAGCGGCACCAAGCTCCCCGTCTCCTTCGTGGCCGACGGGCAGATCGCCGGGACCGACCCGGACATCGCGGTCAGGTTCTGCCGGGAATATGGCTATGGCATCGAGGTCAACATCGTGGACACCGCCGGCATCATCCCCGGCATCGTGACGGGGACGTATGACTTCGCGCTGTCCGACATGGTCATCACCGACGAGCGCAGGGAGAGCGTCGATTTTTCCATCCCCTATCACGCGACGGAGCTGCTGGCCATGACGCGCAGGGCCGAAACCGTCGCTCCGGCGGCGGCCAGCCCGGGCTTCTTCGAGCAGATCAGGACCAGCTTTGAAAAGACGTTCATCCGGGAAAACCGCTGGCGGCTGTTCGTCAACGGCGTGGGGATCACGCTGCTCATCACCGTGCTGACCATCTTCTTCGGCACGGCGCTGGGCTTCGGGGTGTTCATGCTGTGCCGCAACGGCAACCCCGCCGCGAACCTCGTCACCCGCTTCTGCCTGTGGCTGGTGCAGGGCATGCCCATGGTGGTGCTCCTGATGATCCTCTACTACGTCGTCTTCGGCAGGGTGTCCATCAGCGGCGTCGCCGTGGCGGTGATCGGCTTCACGCTCACCTTCGGCTCGGCGGTCTTCGGGCTGTTGAAGATGGGTGTGGGCGCGGTGGACCCGGGCCAGTACGAGGCGGCTTACGCCCTGGGCTACTCCAACCGCCGCACCTTCTACAGGATCATCCTGCCCCAGGCGCTGCCCCACGTGCTGTCCGCCTACCGGGGCGAGATTGTGAGCCTCATCAAGGCCACGGCAGTGGTGGGCTACATCGCCGTGCAGGACCTGACCAAGATGGGCGACATCGTCCGAAGCCGTACCTACGAGGCCTTCTTCCCGCTGATCGCCGTGACCGTCATCTACTTCCTGCTGGAGGGCCTGGTCGGGTTCTTCGTGGGACGCGCCGGCGTCAATTTCAACCCCAAGCGGCGCAGCGCCAAGAGCATCCTGAGAGGAGTTAAGACCGATGATCCGAATTGAGCATTTGAAGAAGGAATATCCCAACGTCACCCCCCTGAAGGATGTGAGCGTGGAGATCCGCGACGGCGACGTGATCTCCGTCATCGGCCCCTCCGGCACCGGCAAGAGCACGCTGCTGAGGTGCATCAACCAGCTGGAGAAGCCCACCTCGGGCAGGATCTGGATCGACGACATCGAGATCACGGACAGGCGCTGTGACATCAACAAGGTCCGCCAGCGGATGGGCATGGTGTTCCAGGCCTTCAACCTGTTCGGCCACAAGACGGTGATCGAGAACATCATGATGGCCCCGATGGATCTGCTGGGGAAGCCGAAGCAGGAGGCCTACGACACCGGCATGCGGCTGCTCCGGACGGTGGGCCTGGCGGAGAAGGCGCTGAGCTACCCGGACGAGCTGTCCGGCGGCCAGAAGCAGCGCATCGCCATCGCCCGCACGCTGGCCATGGACCCGGAGGTGATCCTGCTGGACGAGCCGACCTCCGCCCTGGACCCCACCATGGTGGGCGAGGTGCAGGCGGTCATCCGCGATCTGGCCACCACGGGCAAGACCCTGATGATCGTCACCCACGAGATGGCCTTCGCGCGGGCGATCTGCAACCGCGTGTTCTACATGGACGAGGGCGGCATCTACGAGGACGGCGCCCCGGAGCAGATCTTCGACCATCCCAGGCGCGAGAACACCCGCCGCTTCGTGCGCAGGCTCAAGGTGCTGGAGCTGGACATCGAGAGCCGGGACTACGATTTCCTGGGCATGGCCTCCCGCATCGAGGTCTATTGCAACAAGAACCAGATCGCGCCCAAGCTGGCCAATCACGTCCAACTGGCCTTCGAGGAGGTCATGCGCGTGCTCCTGCCCCAGCTGGAGACCCCGCGGGTGCAGGCCGTGGCGGAGTACTCCGAGGCGGCGGAGACGGCGGAGTGGCTGATCCGCTATCCCGGAAAGTCCCTGGACATCCCCGGCGCCGAAGACCAGCTCGCTCTGACCGTGCTCCAGGGCATGACCGAGATCGTCGATCACACCTGCGACGACGGCGCGCCCCTGCCCAATCTGCTGCGGCTGAGGGTGAGAAGGTAGGGAGTAGGGAGTAGGCAGTAGGGGAGTTACGGCACGGGTTGGGACTTCGGTTGAAGACGCCGCGTTTTTGAGGGGCTTTGAATCCGGTATTCTAATGGAGCGTGTGTGTAGGGGCGGCGATGCGCCGCCCGCCAGGTCGTACCTGTTGCGTCGGTACTGTGCGGGCTGCCAATGGCCACCCGCTGCGGGATGAGCGGCAGCCGCTGTTTGACGCTCCACGCTCAATCCCTCAACGATATAAATATATTATTCACAAACCTCCACAATAATGAGATGGCGAAGGGCCGCGGGGTGTGGTACAATGGAGGGCATCATGACGGGATGCCGCGGCTGTGCGGCGTCTCAGCGGGAGGAACCTCATGTTGAATTTCGAGCCCTGTACCGTGGAGTGCCTGAAGCGGCTGGCACCGCGCTTCCGCGGTCTGCCCACGCTGTGCTGCGAGCTGTCCGCCGGGACCATCTGGATGTGGCGCGCGGAGCAGGAGCCGCAGATCTGCCTGCGCAACGACACGCTGGTGCTTCGGCAGATCATGAACGGCTACCCGGCCTTCACCTATCCGATCGGCCCGGACGTGGACGGCATGCTGGACGCGCTTATCGAGCAGGCGCGGGAGGAGGACATCGCCCTGCGCTTCTTCGCCATGGACGAGGGGGAGCTGCGCCGCCTGCTGGAGGACAGGCGCTTTGGCGATACCCTGTGGGGCTATGACCGCCGCTGGAGCGACTACATCTATCCCTTTGAACCCTACACCACCCTGTCGGGTGGCAGTCTGCACAAGATACGCTACAAGGTCAACCACTTCACCCACCTCTACGGTCCCCCGGACGTGCGTCCGCTGCTGCGGGAGCATTTGCCCGAGGCGCGGGCGCTGCTGGAGAGCTACGCCCCGGAGCACGCGGACATGGGAAAGCTGGAGGCGCTGGAGCTGCGCCACTCCCGGGAGCTGCTGACGGCCTGCCACGCGCTGGATCTGCCCGCCGCGGGGCTGTGGATCGACGGAGCGCTGGCGGCCTTCTGCATCGGCGAGGTGGTGGGGGAGACCCTGATGCTGCACGTGGAAAAGGCGCTGCTGCAATACAGCGACGCCTATCCCGCCATGTTCAGGGGCTTCGCCGCCTACGTCAGCAAGCTGTGGCCGGGCAGGCTCCGGTGGATCAACTGGGAGGACGACTCGGGCGACCCCGGGCTTCGGGAGGTCAAGGAGACCTACCATCCCGTCCAGCTGCTCCACAAATACCAGGCTCACGTCCACGCGCCGGGGGCGCGGGTGGCCGTCTATCCCACGCTGAAGGCGGGAAACGCGGTGCTGACCCCCTTCCGCGAGGGGGACAAGGCCGTCTATCTGCGGCTCAATACCGACCATGAGAACAACCGCTGGTGGGGCTACGATTACGAGGAGGACTACACGGTGCCCGGCACGGTCGACGAGGACACCTTCTACGACTCCGTCCGGTTCGACATGGCCATCGGGGACTCCATGAACTTCGCCGTGCGCGAGCGGGAGGACGGGCCGATGATCGGCGAGGCGCTGCTGTGGAATTTCACCGAGCGGGGCAGCGCCGAGGTGGGACTTCGGCTGCTGCCGGAATACCAGGGGCGGGGCATCAGCGCCGCGGTGAACGAGGCGCTGATACGGTTCGCGGAGGACGGGCTGGGTCTGACCACCCGCGTGCGCTGCCGCAACAGCCCGGACAACCTGCGGCCCCTGCGCGCGGTCCTGCGCTCGGGCTTTCGGGAGACGCGCCGGGACGACACATGGATCTATCTGGACCGACCCGCAAAATGATGGAGGCACATATGGAGAGAGGCAGGGGACGCTCCAGCCGCAGGCTCAGCAGGAAGATACTGCGCGCGATGGTCATTTTCGCCCTGATCATCTGCGTTTTCGCCAGCCTGATGGTCACGGGGCTGTACTATCGCTCCCGCATGAAGGAATACGGGGAGAGCGCCTTCGCCCTGGGCAGGATGGCCGCGGATTACATCGACGGCGACCGGGTGGCGCAATACGTGGCCACCGGCGAGAAGGATGAATACTACGAGCAGGTCCAGCAGTTCATGGACGTGGTGAAGCGGGAATCGGACATATGGTATTACTATGTGTTCGTGCACGACGGCGACGAGCTGATCTACGTCTGGGACGCTTATGCCGAGGAGGGCATGAACCAGCTGGGCGACCGTGAGCCCTACATGAAGAAGGCCCGCGCCGCGGTGGAGGAAGTGCTGTCCGAAAATCCCCCGGAGGACTTCATCGTGGCCCCGCACCCGGATTTCGGCCTGGTGGGCACCGCCCGCGTGCCCGTCTACGATCATGAGGGCAAGGCCGTGGCGGTGGTGGGCGTGGACCTCTACATGCCCGAGCTCATCCACATGCTCATACTGTTCGTGATCACCATGGTGGTCACCGTGGTGCTCGTCACCCTGGTGGGCGGCGCGGTGTTCTACATGCGGGTCGATCGGGACATCCTCAGGCCGGTGGCCCAGCTGGACGAGGCCGCCGGGGCGATGGTGGAGAACATCGACAGGGACGTGCCCATCGAGGTGGACATCCACACCGGAGATGAGCTTGAGAAGCTGGCCGACTCCTTCTGCAAGATGGACGAGGGCCTGCGCCGCTACATCCGCGAGCTGGCCCATGTGACGGCGGAGAAGGAGCGCATCGGCGCGGAGCTGAACGTGGCCACCCAGATCCAGGCCGACATGCTGCCCCGCATCTTTCCGCCCTTCCCGGAGCGCAGCGATATCGACATCTACGCCACCATGACCCCCGCCAAGGAGGTGGGCGGCGACTTCTACGACTTCTTCCTGGTCGACGACGACCACCTGGCCCTGGTGATGGCGGACGTCTCCGGCAAGGGCGTGCCCGCGGCGCTGTTCATGGTGATCGCCAAGACGCTGATCAAGAACCGCATGATGGCGGGCGACAGCCCCGCCCAGGCGCTGAGCAACGTCAACGAGCAGCTTTGCGAGGGCAACGAGGCGGAGCTGTTCGTCACCGTCTGGCTGGCGGTGATCGAGCTGAGCACCGGCCGGGGCGTGGCCGCCAACGCCGGCCACGAGCACCCCGCGCTGTGCCGCGCCGGGGAGCAGTACGAGCTGGTGATCTATTGCCATTCGCCCGCCGTGGCCACCATGGAGGGCATGCGGTTCCGCGAGCACGAGTTCCAGCTGTATCCCGGCGACCGCCTGTTCGTCTACACCGACGGCGTGCCCGAGGCCACGGACAGCCACAACGAGCTCTACGGCCCGGACCGCATGCTGGAGGCGCTGAACGCGGACCCGTCCGCCGATCCTGCCGCGCTGCTGCCCGCGGTGAAGCGCTCCATCGACACCTTCGTGGGCGAGGCGCCGCAGTTTGACGACATCACCATGCTGGGCCTGCGCTACGCGGGACCCGGCAAAGGGGCGGACACATGAGCGAGCAAACCGGGTCCCTGACGCGCTCCTCGGATTTTCTGCACAGGGCCTACCGCGCCGCGGTGGTCCCGGGGATCATCTCCTATTTCAGCAGCAATCTGGCGCTTCTGGCGGACGGCATACTGGTGGGCCGCCGGGTGGGCATGGACGGCCTGGCCTCGGTGGGCATGAGCACGCCGATGCTGCTGGCCATCAGCCTCGTCGGAGCCTTCCTGGCCTGCGGCGCGGAGACGCTGTGCTCCCAGGCGCTGGGCCGCAATGAGACCGACAGCGCCCAGCGGACCTACGCCCAGCACCTGACCCTGATGCTGGCCTTCTCGGCGGTGTTCGTCATACTGGGCGGCTTCTTCGCGGAGCCCGTCGCCATGCTGCTGTGCCGCGGGGAGCAGACCCTCGCGCCGCTGGTGCGGGAATATGTGGTGGTGAACCTGATCGCCGCCCCCGCGCTGATGCTGAGCTTCACGCCCTTCTGGTTTCTGCCCCTGGAGGGCAAGAACAACGCGGTCATTGCCATGATGGTCATCATGGGACTGGGCAACATCCTGCTGGACTTCTGGTTCCTCTGGGGCCTGGATATGGGCGTGCGGGGCGCGGCGCTGGCCAGCGTGCTCTCCGCCACAGCCGCCACGGCCTTCGGCATGTTCAAGCTGCACAGCGGCAGGCACAGCTTTTCGCTGGGCTTTGCCCTGCCCCGGGGAGGCGAGTGGCTACAGCTGGCCTCGGCGGGCAGTCCCGAGGCGTTCACCAACCTGTTCCAGGCGATGCGCTCGCTCTCCGTCAACCACATACTGCTGACGACGGGCGGCAGCGGCGCGGTGGCGCAGTTTTCGGTGCTGACCGCCATGGCGGCCATCTCGGAGGCGGTCACCGTGGGCGTGCCCCAGTCCGGCACCGCCATACTGGGCGTGTACTGCGGCGAGCGTGACAATCCCAGCGCCTTGATCCTGATCCGGCAGCAGCTGCGCATCGGCTTCATAGGCTGCGCGATCCTGGCGCTGCTGCTGGGCTTCGGCGCGCCGTTCATCGGCTGGGCCTACGAGGTGCCGGGCATGGGCCTGCCTCTGTGGTTGCTGGGGCTGAGCCTGTTCCCCGTGCTGGCGATCAACGTCATCACCGGGTACTACCGGGTCGCGGGGCGGGAGATGCTGGCCAACCTGCTGATTGCCCTGCGCATCTACGGCTTCTGCATACTGAGCCTGCTGGCGCTTAAGGCCATCGGCGCGTCGCTGTGGCTCTTCCAGATCACCGAGGCGCTCCTGACCCTGCTGGTGTGGGTCGGGTGCGTGGAGATCATACGGCGGCGGGAGAAGGACAAGCCCCTCAGCCGCTGGCTGCTGATGGACAGGAGCCTGGAGGACGGCGGCAACAGCATCAACTTCACCAGCCCCTCCGACAACCAGGCCATCTGCGATGCCAGCGAGCGCATCGGCGCGTTCTGCGCGGCCAACGACATGGCCCCCCGGCAGACCATGCGCGTCAGCCTGGCCCTCGAGGAGATCATGACCCTCATCACCCAGTTCAACCCCGAGTACAGCCAGGGGTTTGACGTCAGGGTGTTCGCGGTGCACGGCGTCATCGGCATCCGCATCCGCTACGGCGGCGTCGATTTCAACCCCCTGGCCCCGGAATACACCGACGACGAGCGCTTCATGGGCATCCAGATGGTGCGCGGCCTGGTGGAGGAGACCGTCTACCAGAGCACCTTCGGCGTCAACAGCCTGCTGATCCTGATCGACTGAGGCGCGGTTTTTCAGACGATATGGCAGAGGGGAAGCTGTTGGAGTGAATTGGAAATTGGGAGTTGAGAATTAGGAATTAGAAATTAGGAATTAGGAATGAATACCGGCTGCCGCGCATACTGTAGGGGCGACCAATGCGTCGCACGTCAGGACTACGCACAGTTTCGGTATATGACGCGCGGCAGCCACTGTTTCATTCCTAATTTCTAATTCCTAATTCCTAATTACGGTTCACGTCCATAGTATATAACAGATGAAGGGATAGAAAGATGAGCTTATACGACATGTACGCGACCCTGGGCGTCAGCCCGGCGGTCTATGAATACGGGGAGCGGGTGCTGGCGGGCCTGAAGGCGCGGTTCGAGGCGGTGGACGCCGTGGCGGAGTACAACCAGGCCAAGGTGCTCTCGGCGATGCAGAAGCACAGGGTCAGCGCGGCCTGCTTCGCGGCCACCACGGGCTATGGCTACGACGACATGGGCCGGGAGACGCTGGAGAAGGTCTACGCCGATGTGTTCCACACCGAGGCGGCGCTGGTGCGGCCCCAGATCACCTGCGGCACCCACGCGCTGGCCACGGCGCTGTCGGCCAATCTGCGCCCGGGGGACGAGCTTTTGAGCCCGGTGGGCGCGCCCTACGACACGCTGGAGGAGGTCATCGGCATCCGCCCGTCGCCCTGCTCGCTCAAGGAATACGGGGTCAGCTACCGGCAGGCGGACCTGAAGGCCGACGGCAGCTTCGACTACGACGCCATCCGCGCCGCCATCAACGACAAGACCCGGCTGGTCACCATCCAGCGCTCCAAGGGCTACGCCACCCGGCCCACCTTCTCCGTCAAGCAGATCGGGGAGCTGATCGCCTTCATCAGGGGGATCAAGCCCGACGTGAAGGTGATGGTGGACAACTGCTACGGCGAGTTCGTGGACACCGTCGAGCCCTCCGACGTGGGCGCGGACATGACCGTGGGCTCCCTCATCAAGAATCCCGGCGGCGGGCTGGCCCCCATCGGCGGCTACATCGTGGGCACCGAAGAATGCGTGTCCCGCTGCGCCTTCCGGCTGAGCGCGCCCGGGCTGGGCCAGGAGGTGGGCGCGAATCTGGGCATACTGCCCGCCTTCTATCAGGGCCTGTTCCTGGCTCCCACCGTGGTGGCCGGGGCGCTCAAGGGCGCGATATTTGCCGCAAACATCTATGAGCGCCTGGGCTTCAGGGTGGTGCCGAACGCCACGGAGCCCCGCCACGACATCATCCAGGCCGTGGAGCTGCGCTCCCCCGAGGCCATGTCCGCCTTCTGCCACGGCATCCAGGCCGCCGCGCCGGTGGACAGCTACGTCATGCCCGAGCCCTGGGCCATGCCCGGCTACGACGCCGAGGTCATCATGGCCGCCGGAGCCTTCGTCCAGGGCAGCTCCATCGAGCTCTCCGCCGACGGCCCCATCCGTCCCCCCTACGCCGTCTACTTCCAGGGCGGCCTCACCTGGTACCACGCCAAGCTCGGCATACTGCTCTCCCTGCAAAAGCTGGTGGAGAAGGGGCTGGCGACACTATGATAAATGGGGAATGGGGAATTGGGAATGGGGAATGAAGGCGCAGATCCTGCGGATTTGTCTTTATAAAAGGCGTTTAGGATTTTAAACTCGTCCGCTTTCATTCCCCATTTCCCATTCCCAATTCCCCATTAAAAAATCGCCCTCTCGGGCGATTTTTATATGACCGTCTCCGTGGCGTAGAAGGCGAAGGTGCCGACCTTCTGGAGGGGGGCGTCCTTGCGGCGCTCGGTGGCGGTTTGGGATTGATAGTAGACGGCGGCGGGGTCCAGCGTGCGGCGTCCGGCCAGCACGGCGTGGGCGGCGGCCAGGGAATCGGCGTCGTAGCGGCTGCCCATCGGGAACTGGTGCTGCTCGTCCAGCACCTCGCCCAGGGTGTCGCCGAACCAGGGGCTCTCCACCCGGTTCATGGCCAGCGTGCCGATGGCCAGCTTGGCGTCGTAGCTGTCCGAACGGGCCAGTGCGTAGATCGTCCGCGCCAGGCGCACGGTGTCCACATCCTCGGTATAGCTGGCGTTCGGCATCAGAGCGCAGGCGCACAGCACCGCCGCTGCCGCCAGCGCGACCCATCTATTCATCGGCATCAGATCCTTCCGCAGGGCATAGCCTGCCCCGAATGACCTGATTATACACCCTTTCGTAATAAGATTCAATAGCTTTGTAACAAGTTTGAAATAATTGTCCAATTCGCTCCTTTGCGCCACATTCCCCGCCAATTGTGAACCCGCCAAGCCGGTTTGATAAAACCGTGACCTTTCCGCATGTTCTGTAACGCGAAAAACAACGCGATTATGCTTGCGGGAGCGGGAGAGCTGTGATATGGTGGTGAATAGGAACGAACTGCGAGAATTGAGAATGGATAATGGAAAATGGAGAATGGCGGTACAAATCCTTGCGGGTATCTATTCAGTTCTGCTGTGATAAGTGGAGATTGTCCGAGGCAACGGGGAACGACCTCTCAGTCACCGACTTCGTCGGCGACAGCTCCCCTTCCAGGGGAGCTGTCAGCCGTTAGGCTGACTGAGAGGTCGTCCCCCGCAGCCTGCCAAGTCTCTGTTTGTCGCAGAACTGAACAGTTACCCTTGCGGATTTGTTTTTATTGGGATGTCGCCCAAGCATACCCCGGTAATATTGAATCGGAGAAATCCGAAGGATTTCCGCCTTCATTTTCCATTCTCCATTCTCCATTTTCCATTCATACGGGATGAGCTTTGATTTGCCGAACCTACCTACCGATTCCCAAAAGGAGCGTCTGCCATGGAAAACCTGAGCGCGATCATCGAGGCGATACTGTTTGTCTCCGGCGACCCGGTGCGGGTGGACGCGCTGGCCCACGCCATGAACCTGACCACCTCGGAGCTGGACGAGGCCCTGTCCGCGCTGGCGGACCACCTGGCCCTGGAGAACCGGGGCATCCAGCTCAACCGCAGCGGTGAGACGGTCTTTCTGTCCATCTGCCCGAGGTACGCCAAACAGGTGGAGGACTTTTTGCAGCCGCTGCAAAAGCAGCCCCTGTCCCAGGCCGTGCTGGAGACGCTGTCCATCATCGCCTACCGCCAGCCCGTCACCAAGGGCGACATCGAGGCCGTGCGCGGCGTGAAGTGCGACTACTCCGTCCAGTCCCTGCTGAACAAGGGCTTCATCGAGGAGTGCGGACGCCGGGAGACCCTCGGCCGGCCCATACTCTACGGCACCACCGACAAGTTCCTCCAGCACTTCGGCATGGAGACCCTCGCCGACCTGCCCAAGGTGGACCTGGCCAAGGCCGAGGGGGAAATTGGAGTTTAGGCCAATTTTGACGCTGTTTCGGCAAAAAATGGACATTCCGTCTATCTTTTCTATAATATGTTGACGAAAACGGCGGAATTACGGTATAATAGAGTTTAGTAAATAATGCATGAAGGATGCTGGAGGCAAGAGCTATGAGACAGAATCCCACTGAGAGACGCATCCGCAGGCTGCGGGCCACCTATCGCAAGCGCATCGCCATATGGGCCATCGTGATGCTGATTTTGGGCATCGTGCTGGGCGTGGCCGCGGACCGTCTGCTTTTGAACCGTCTGGACCTGCCGGGCAGCGAGCCCCGGGTGGTCTACGTGACGCCCGAACCCACCGATACCCCCGCGCCCACCGCGGAGCCCACGGCCACCCCCGAGCCTGAGCCCGAGGAGGAGGCCGAACCCGAGGAGGATGAGGCCGAGCCCGAAGAGGACGAGACCGAGGTCAAGGCGGAGCCCACCGAAAAGGCCGAGGCGGCCGAGACCGAGCCCGCCGAGGAGATCAAGGCCGAGGCCGCGGAGAAGACCGACGCGGCAGCGGAGGCCGAGACCGAGGCCAAGCCCGAGACTGAGGCCAAGCCCGAGACCGAGGCTGAGCCCGAAGCCAGTGAGGCGCCCGCCGAGGGTGAAGCCGCTGAGGCCGAGACCGCCGAGGGCGAGGAGGGCAAGACCCTGGCCGCCCCGGAGAATGAGGACTACACCATCAGCATGGAAGCACCCACGGCGACGCCCACCGCGACGCCCGCGCCCACCGTGGTGCCCACCCCCGCGCCCACCGACACCCCCGAGCCGGTGTCCCACGAGCCCGTGGTGGTGCCCTTCGGCGAGAGCTATGACTTCTCCACCGAGATCAAGTCCGACGGCACCGCCCGCATCACCGCCCAGGAGGGCGAGAGCTTCGAGACCGTGGACTTCACCCTGACCATGAAGGATTACATGCTGCCTTCGGACTTTGCCGCCAAGTGGGGCAGCGTATACAAGCTCCAGGGCACCGAGGCCGGGGCGGGCTTCGATCTGACCCTCCACGACTACGCGGGCACCGCCACCATCGTGCCCCAGAACATCATCCGCATCACCTTCCGCTCCGAATCCGGGGAGACCGAGAACCCCGGCTTCCAGCTGATGGACAAGGAGATCGCCGGTCAGACCGACGTGTCCGTGAAGCCCAACGTGACCACCAACCTGTGGAAGCGCTACGCCTTCACCAACGCCGGCGAGGAGATGAAGTACCTGGCCGTCACCACCTACAACGACGGCGTGGACCAGACCATACTGTTCGAGCTGAAGTCCAACGTCGCGCCCACCCCCGATCCCAGGAGCCTGTACTCCACCGTGCAGAAGGGCGACAAGTCCGATGCGGTCACCACGCTCCAGAAGCGCCTGATCGAGCTGGGCTACCTCTCCGGCGACGCCGACGGCAACTTCGGCGAGAAGACCGCCGCCGCCGTGACCGCCGCCCAGAAGGACTACGAGATGGAGCAGAGCGGCGTGGCCACCCCCGAGTTCCAGGCCCGCCTGTTCTCCGACGACCAGCCCGAGCCCGAACCCACCCCGGAACCCACCGAGGTTTCCCCGGACTAAACAAACCAAACAACGGGGCTGTAAAAAAACAGTCTCAGAGGAACACCTGACAAGACGAGCTGCCTTGTCAGGTGTTTTATCAAGGGAAAGGGGGGCGAAAGAAAGGACCAAA